>JBBEEF010000056.1:0-6276 GCA_040880915.1 Pirellulales bacterium | reverse complement strand
GCCTCGCAAGCGAGCGAGAGGCAGGATGCCGAAGCGAGCTTGCGTGGAGTGAGCGCAGGGCAGGATGCCCGGAGCGAACGTCCGGCGAGATGGCACGGGCAACCCCGACCCACGAAAGTCTGCGGGTCAGGTAAACATGTCTTCGGGCATCTCGGACAGATTCCGCACGACCACTTTCCGCACGGTGTCCCAGGCGACCGCGGTGATCGTGATCGACTCGCCTGCCTTGCTGGCAAACAGGCCGTGAGTGCCACTCGACCAGTTGGCGTCGAACCACTCAGGCAGGATGACGCTGCCTCCTTCGAGGTGAAGCTCGATGACGCCGCCGTGGTTCCGTTCAAGCCACAGGCGGGCCAGGAGTTGTGCTGTCGGGTTGACGCCATCGCCCCCGACGAAACCACCCGGCTCGACACCTGACCACGCCTCAGCCTCGGCCGCCTCAGACGCCGCAGGTGCCGCTCCGGAGGCAGGCCCGCCGATGAAGTCCCAGCCCACCTGCTCAGCGTCGGTCGAACCTCCGGCCTCGCCACCCGGAGCCGGAAACGGCGGGGCAGCCGATTGCTCAGTTGCTTCGCTGCCCGGAGCCGGGATCGCCTCGTCTGGCATGACCAACGGGGGCGGAGTGGCGACGACGACCGGCTGACTGGATGGCTGCTGATGGGCGGCCCCGCCCGGAATCTCGACGCTCACGCCGCACTTGCTGCATGTGCCCCTCCTGCCGGCGTGTGACCTGTCCGCCACGATCCGATGGCCATTCGGGCATGCGAAGACGATCCGGTCGGTAGCCTGTGCGGATTCCGTGTCTCCAGGCTTGCCCGAAACGACCCGCGTCTTCTCCCCCTCGGGAGGCCCCGCAGTTGCGGCGGCCGGGAGGCTCCGCAGAACTCGGGTCTTGTCTTCGTCCGACATCCTCTCGGCTCCTACCGCCCACGCTGCCGGCTGCTTATTCGGCCGGCTGCCTGCCGCTCTCTATACTCTAGCCCGTGTCTCTTGACGCCGGCAGTCCGGGTTCTGACACTGCCTGAATTCGGCGGCGTTGCCCGCTTGATCGTGACCGCCACCCGGCCCCCATCGCTCACCCATGCCGATTCCGGTCATCTGCCCAGGCTGCAAGGCGAGATTCAGCGTCAGCGACCAGTACGCCGGCCGGACAGGGCCCTGCCCCAAGTGCAAGGCTCCGATCAAGATACCGACGCCGGCAGCCCAATCGGTCACGATCCACGAACCAGACGCCCCGACCGCCACGTCCGCCGGCACGGGCCGGGCCCCGACGGCGCCGTTCAAGCGGACCGAGAAGCCGGTCAAGGTATCTGCCCTGGCGATGGCCGCCGGGGGTGCCGTGGTGTGTATGGCGGTAGCCGCTCTTCTTCCGCAGGTCATGTTTCCGCCCACGGCGGCACGAGAGACCACCATTCCCAATTGGGTGCTGCTGGCGGCCGCTTTTTTGGTCGCAGTTCCCAGCGTGATACTCGGCTACGCGGCGGTGCGTAACCGCGAACTGGAGCCGTGGCGGGGCCGGGAGTTTATCAAGCGGGCCCTCGCGTGCGCTGCCGTCTACACGCTGCTCTGGGGCCTGCGGGGCCTGTTGCCCCCAGAGCAGACCGAGCACATGTGGCAGTGGTTCTACCTCGGCCCGCTGTTCATGGCGGCCGGCTCACTGGCGGCTTTCGCTGCTTTCGATCTTGACTGGGGCAACGCCGCCGCACACTTTTCGTTCTACGTGCTGTTCTCCGCGCTGCTTCGCTGGCTGGCCGGTCCCGGCCTCACGCCACTCTGAGCCGGTCAATTTCAAATTCCTGGCGGCAACCCACCACACCCCCGGCAGCGCCCGCATCACCATGAGCATCGCCCAGTTGCCGGAACTCGTCGCCCTCGACATCGGCGGGGAGGGCGTGCGGATACCCCCGGGCGACACCGTGCCGCTCACGCCCCGGGTGCGAGCCCTGCTCGATACGCCGCCGCTCCGCCGGCTGGCCCGGATTTCTCAACTTGGTCTCGTCGCGCTTGTCTATCCCGGCGCCGTTCACTCGCGGCTCGAGCACTCGCTGGGGGTGTACCGGCTGGCTCTCGAGTTTCTCCGCCGGCTGAGAAACGACGCCCGATTCATGGCCGTTGTGACCGAAGCAGACGCCGCCGCTTTTGTGGCGGCAGCGCTCCTCCACGACGTGGGCCACTGGGCCTACTGCCATCCGCTTGAAGACATGGGCCTGCCCGAAATTCCCCGGCACGAGACCGAGCTACCGGGAATCCTTGGAACCGGGGAGATCGCCGCCGTCCTCACCGAGCAATGGCGGCTCGACCCTACTCGTGTCGCGGGCCTCGTGGCGGGCACGGCCGACGATCCTGCCGGTCAGATCCTGCGGTCGCTCCTCTCCGGACCGGTAGACATCGACAAGATGGACTACCTGGCCCGTGACAGCCTCCACGCGGGCGTTCCCTACGGCAGCCACTTCGACCGCGATCGCCTGCTGGCCAGCCTGTGCCTCGATCAGCAAGGCACGAGCCTGGCGATCACCGACAAGGGTCGCACCGCAGCCGAACTCATGGTGTTCGCCCGCTACGTCATGTTCAGCGAGGTCTACTGGCACCATGCAGTGCGGTCCGCAACGGCGATGCTCCAGCGAGCCGTCTGGGTCGTGCGGCCGGCGATCGACGTGGCCGCGCTTGTACGCAGCGACGACCGTGGATTCGCCGACTGGCTGCTGGCTGCGTCACGGGGCACGCCGGCCGAGCCCTTGGCGGCCGGGCTTTTCGGTCCCGTGCGCCGGCTCTTCAAGCGGGCCGGCTCGTTCGACGCCCACGACGCCCCTGATGTGCACCGAGCGGTCTCCGGCCGTGGCTACGCCGAGATGGCCGAGGTCGCAGCACGGCTGGCCGCGATCCTCGCCGGCCGGCTCGGGAGGCACGTGGACCCAGCGACTCTCATCATCGACGCTCCCCCCGCCGAACGGGAGGTGGAGTTCCGATTGCAGGTTCGGGAACCGCGGGGGTACGACGGGGAATCGGAGGCACGTTGGCGGCAGCTTGCGGACCTCTCGCCGGTGGTTCGCAGCCTCGCCCACGAGCAGTTCGACAACCTTGTCAAGCGAGTTCGTGTGTTCGCCCCCCAGGAAGACGCCGCAGCGATCGCGGCCCTCGGCGACCTCGACCGGCTGATCCTCGCGGCGGCCGAAGCCTGACCGGCCTTACTCGACGGGACCGCCCGGAAGCTTGCCGGCCTCGATCAGCGAGCCGAACGTGGGGGCATCTGGATTGGCCGGATCGCTCGACTCCTTGCCGACCATGGCGAGCGCCTCGCGGATCTTCTCCACATTGGCCTTGTCTTCCTTCTTGTCGAGCAGTTTCGCGAGCGCCTCGCCGTAGACGTTGTGATCCTTCTTGCTCTTGCCCTTGTGGCAGACGTTGCACTTGGCCGTCTCAACCTCCGCCGCCAGGGGAGTGCCCTCTTTCACATACACCTCTTTGAACTGATCGGCGAACTGTTTGATCGCGAAGGCCTCACTGGACGAGAAGGCCACCACGACCATCAGGGCGGCGACAGCTGCACGGGCTGGCACGCATGTGCGGGTCATCGAAATTCTCCATCGTGGACGGCAGTTGATCGGCGTTCCTGGGCGGAACGCTCATTGCCAGAAGCAATCTATCAAAACGCCGGAAAATCCGCCCGTCAAGCAGTCGGTACAAAACCTGCCCGCCGGCGGGAACGCCGCGGTCAGTCCCCCCAGCCGGCCCAGTCGCTTGGCCGGGGCAGATCTCCCACGCGGGAATCGTGCACGAGCGGAGCCGAAGGCTGACCAAAGGCGATTTCGATCCGTTCCGCGGCCCCGTCGATCCGCTGAAAGATCTGTGATCCCTCGTATCGGCCGTGACGATCCCGCCACGAGCAGGCGGCCGCATAGGCCTCGGGGGCCGCGATCCCGGCCTGCTCGATGAACGACCGGGCAGGATCCGCCACGACGAATCGGCAGCCGCTGGCCTGGACATCGATCCGCGGAATCCTGGGCTGAGTCGGTGAGTCCCGCAGCAAGACAAGCCCGTCGCCGCAGGCGGCAACCACGTCGGTGAGCGAGGCAGATACGACGAGATCACTGCCACGCCCCCCCTCCGATGCCAGCAGGCGGCGAATCACCGCCGCTCCTGAGTCCCAGCGAAACACCACGCGACCCCCCTGGGGCGCCTGGATGTCGAGAAGGTTCGCGTCGCCGGCCGCACGCACGCCCACGAAGTCGATCTCGGTCTCGGTCTCGGTCGAGCTGGCTGTACCCGGGAGATCGACCACCTGCACGAAAGCCGCCGTTTCCGCCACGCCGAGCATCTGCCTCTCCGCGCCGGGCATCCGCAGCAGCACCGCCTCGCAAGAGAGCCTTCCGCCGGCCACCACGAACATGCTCCGGCGGCCGGTCGCCGGCCGGCTGGCTTCGGGCAGCCGCACGGCGACGCCCCGCATCGTCAACTTCCCATCGCCCACCTGCACCGCGGCTCCATCCGCGGCGGTCATGATGCTGAGGGCAGGCTCGCGTCCCGAGGCCGCCCGGATCGTCAGCCGCCGGCCAGCGACCGAAAACGGCGGCAGCTCGAAGTCACCATCGGCGTCGATCTCCACGATCTCGCCATCCCGGGCGATGGTGATCGCCTCGGTGAGTGCTGCCGTGTCGGCGACCACCCGCACGACGCCGGCATCACTCTCCCGCGGGGCGATCGCCGGGCCGGCGACCGTCAGTGGACCGTCGAAAACGGCCGGTGGGGCGACCGCAACAGAATCCCGGCGCACGGCCGCCGAGCGAAACCAGAGTCCGCCGACGAGGGCAACCAGCAGCATTGCCGGGACGAGCCACGGCAGCCGGGAAGAGCCTGGCTCAGCGGCCCGGACCGGGCTCGTCGTCGGACGCGGAGCCGTGACCGCAAACCCCTGCTCCTCCGCACAGGCGACAAGCTCAGCGACCAGCACGGCCGGTCGCTGATAACGGTCGCCCGGGTCTTTCTCCATCAGCCGGCGGATGATCGCTGCCAGTCGTTTCGGCACGTCGGACCGCACCTCACCGATTCCCGGTGGCTCGGCCTGCTGGTGCTTGAGCAGCTTCTGCACCATCGTGCCATCGGCAAACGGCGGCTCGCCGGCGAGCATGAAGAACATGGTGCAGCCGAGCGAGTAGAGGTCGCTGCGGACGTCGGCCGCCCGGGGATCGCGGGCTTGTTCCGGCGAGATGTAGTCGAAGGTTCCCAGCGTCATGCCGCTGGCCGTGAGATCGCCGTCCCCGGCCACGTGATGAAGCCGCGCGAGCCCCATATCGACGATCCTGGCCCTGCCGGCGGGCGTGATCACGATGTTTGACGGCTTGATGTCGCGGTGCACCACCGCCCGCTGGGAGGCGTGTTCGAGTGCCTCGGCAACCTGGATCGAAACATCCACCGCGCGGGCGGGGTCGAATGGTCCCTCCGCCCGAACGAGGTCACGGAGGTTCATTCCCTCGATGTATTCAAGCACGATGTAGTGCCAGCCCCGGTCACTACCGACGGCATGCACACGGCCGATGTTTTCGTGATCAAGGCGGGCTGCCGACTGGGCCTCGTTCCTGAACCGGCGGAGATTCTCTTCGTCGTCCGACTGCTGGCGGGCGAGCACTTTGATCGCGACGGTCCGGTGGAGCGTGGTGTCGAGGGCCTGAAAGACCGCCCCCATTCCCCCGCCGCCGATGAAGTGGTCAAGGCGGTATGCCCCGAGCATCGAGCCTTCGAGCAGCTGGCCGATTTCCGTCGTCGTGCCACGGCCGGCCGACTGCCGCGGAGCCGTCGAGCCCCCGCCGCTGCCGGCCGACTCCTCCGGCCGGCCGGAAATCACCGTGGCGTCGTCGCCGGCACCGGGGTCCGGAGGAACCGCCTCGTTTAAATCCGGTCTTTCGTTCATGCACCCGACCCTACCACCTCGTTGAGACGCCGGTCAAAGATCCTAGGCCCCAACTGCGCGAGCCGCCGTTTGTGGGGGACTATGCCGTGGCGCTCCAGTTGGAGAAGAGCCAGGCTTGAGCGGTGTGGCACGCGGGGTGGCTATTGACCTGCAGTCCCCGGGCTCGCGCCCAGGGCTTTTATCCAGGCGCACGCAGAGACACGATCGCGATCCTGTGCGGCACGGCATCTGCACCATACAAGCCCCCAGCGCAAGCTGGGGGACTGCGATGTGGTGCACCAATTGGACAGAGCCAGGCTCAAGCGGCAGGAGGCTCGAGCGGTGTGGCACGCGGGGTGGCTATTGACCTGCAGTCCCCGGGCTCGCGCCCA
>JBBEEF010000055.1:0-6279 GCA_040880915.1 Pirellulales bacterium | reverse complement strand
CAATTGGTGCGCTACGTCACAGTCCCCCAGCTCGCGCTGGGGGCTTTTATTGCCGTAGTGGCGGTGCCCCTCCCGATGCCCAATACAAGCCTCGGGCGCGAGCCCGGGGACTGCGGGACCGAAGGCCACCCCGCCTGCCACCCCGCCCACGGGTCACGGCGACACCCCCTCACTCAAATTCCGGTAGGACCGCGACCCCAGCGTTACGTGGGGCTGATCCCTGACAGGCCGAACAATAGATGGAGCTCGGCGAGCGCATCCCGCGATTCGGCCAGGAGTGCGGGGTCGGCGAGGTCTGCAAGCGTGAGCCGGTCGCGGTAGTGCCGCTTCACCCAGCCCACAAGGGCATCCAGCAGCGCGGGCGTCACGAGCATGCCTTGATGAACGGCCGCGAGTTCTTCTCGCGTGAGCACAACCCGCAGCCGGAGACAGGCCGGGCCGCCGCCGTTTCTCATGCTCTGCCGGACCGCCACCGGATAGACGGCGACAACTGGCGTGTCGCCCGCCACCAGCCGGTCGAGCCAGCGGCTCGTGGCCGGGTGTTCGCGGCACTCAGCCGGGCAGATCATCGCCATCCCGCCGCCGGGCAGCGTGACGAGCTGGCTGTTGAAGAGGTATGTGGAGACGGCGACCTCGAGCGGCACCTCCGCGGCCGGCACCTCGATCACCGCGAGTGCCCGTTCGTCGCCACAGGCCGCCGCATAGCGATCGCGGATCGCGGCGATTGCCGCCGGACCGTCGGCGTAGGCCTGTTCGTGGACGATGAACACGTTCTCATTGCCCACCGCGATCACGTCGTTGTGGAACGCGCCGGAGTCGATCGCAGCGTTGCTCTGCCGCAGGAAGAGCGTGCGAGTGGGATCGAGACCGTGGAGGCGGGCCACGGCCCGGCTCGCAGCGAGCGACTGCCGCGGCACAAACCGCCCACCGCCCGGCGGCTCCCCCTCGGCGCGGCCATACACGAAGATCTCGAGGCCGGGTTTCCCGTGCGCGGGCGTGAGCCGCACATGGTTGGCCGCTCCCTCGTCGGCGAAGGGAAGGGCGGCGGGCAGCGGATCGTGGACCACAAACCGGGACGTGGCGGCGAAAATCCGGCGCAGCATGGCGGTTGTGGCCGGCGGTTCAAGCCCGCGGTGAAACTGGCTCACGAGGTTTGCCGGTGTGAGGTGCACGCGGCCGTTGGCAGTGTCGGCGGCGGGGGAGACGGTGGCGGCGTTGGCCGCCCACATGCTCGACGTGCTCGCGGCGGCGGCCAGGAATTCGGGCGCCTCGCTCGCCGCGGCGGCGAGGACGGCCGCGTCGTTGCCGGCAAAGCCGATCCGCCGCAGTGCCGATACGAGCGGCCGTTCCTGGGGCGGCAAAACCCCCTGCGGCACACCGAGGTCATGGAGCAGCCGCATCTTCGTGAGGCCCTCGAGCGCCGCGGCCCGGGGGTCGCTCAGCTCGTGTCGGTGCCGCTGCGAGGCGAGGTTTCCCAGGCCGAGGCCGCCGTAGTGGTGGGTGGGGCCGACGAGGCCGTCGAAGTTGACCTCGATCGCGATGGCAGGCGGATCCGGTGGCATGACAACGCTCACGAGTCGAGGCCGGGGGGCGGCGCGGCCGGCGGACTAACGCGATCCCGCTCGAGCGACGCCACCGGATAGGAGCAGGAATCGATCGCAAACGAGCCGCTCGGGCGATGGTTGCCGCTCTTGCCAACGCCGCCGAAGGGAAGCCGGCTGCTCGCGCCGGTTGTCGGCTGGTTCCAGTTGACGAGTCCTGCCCGCACGCGATTGCGGAATGCCACGGAGCAGGCGGCGTCGTCCGAGAGCAGGCCGGCGACGAGGCCGTAGGAGGTGCGGTTGGCCTCGGCGATCGCCGCCTCGAAGTCTGTCACGCGGATCACTTGGAGGAGCGGCCCGAACCACTCGACATCCGCTCGCTCCGCGACGGCGGTGACGTCCACGATTCCGGGGGAGAGGAGCGTGGGCCGGCCCCGCAGCGGCTGCATCTCGAGAAGCGATCTGCCGCCGCGGGCGACAAGGGCGGCTTGTGCTGCGAGCAACCGCCGGGCCGTGGTCTCGTCGATCACTGGCCCCATGAAGGGCTCGGGCTCGTCAGCAGGCAGGCCGACGCGGATGAGGGCGGAGCGGGCCACGAGCCGCTCGAGGAAGGCCGCGCGGCCGGGCCAGTCGGTCACCACGAGCCGCCGCGCGCAGGTGCACCGCTGGCCGGCCGAGAGGAAGGCCGAGAGAATCGTGAGCAACGCGGCCGCGTCGACATCGGCCACATCATGGACGACAAGCGGGTTATTGCCTCCCATCTCGAGCGCGAGGATTTTCGCCGGGGTGTCGGCGAGGGCCCGCCGCAGCGCGATGCCGGTCTCGAAGCTGCCGGTGAACAGGATCCCGTCGAGGCCCGGATGGCCCGTGAGGGCAACCCCCGTCTCGCGGCCACCCTGGACAAGATTCAAGACGCCCGGCGGCAGTCCCGCCCGCTCCCAGATTTGGACCGTCTGCTCGCCCACGAGGGGCGTCCGCTCGCTGGGCTTGAACACGACCGTGTTACCGGCCAAAACCGCCGGCACGATGTGGCCGTGGGGAATGTGCCCGGGGAAGTTGAAGGGGCCGAGAACGGCGAGCACGCCGTGGGCGCGGTAGCGGGTGGCGGAGATGTCGCCGTTGTGGTGAGAGATGGCGTCGCTCCGCCGCTCCCGCCAGGCTTCAATCGTGATCGGGATCTTGGCGACCATCGAGGCCACCTCGGCCTTCGCTTCCCAGCGGGGTTTGCCCGTCTCGGCGGAGATCGTGGCGGCGAGGTCGCCCGCCCGCGTGCCGAGTTCGTGGGCACAGGCCTCGATCACCGCGATCCGCTCGGCGACAGGAATTGCCTCCCAGACCGGCTGGGCCGCCCGCGCCGCCGCGACAGCTTGGGCCACGTCGGTGGCAATGGTCTGTGACACGCAAACTCCACTCATTCCACAGGAAATCCTACGGCCCGACGGATGTGTTGCTCGCCACGCCTGTTCAAGCCGCCTCGAGACTCGACCCGGGCCTGACCGGCCCAAACCGCACAGTGTCGCCCGGAACAACGCCGAGCGCCTCCGCAGCCTCCCGCGGCAGGACAACGCCGCCGTCGGGAGAGAGCCCGAGCGGAGTCGCGCAGGCCCGAAACGCCGTCACCGTCGTGCCCACGAGAAACAGCGGCGCCGCGACCGGCTCGTCGGCGACCGCGGCCACCTTCGCCCGCACGCTTCTCCGCACGAGTCGCAGGTCGTCGCGGCGGCAGCGGACCACCGGACCGCCGTCGAAGATGTCGATCAGATCGGTGGCGGTGAAGCCCTCCGCCGTAAGCACGGCCAACGCTGGCTCGGTGTCGGGATGCACCCGGCCGATCACGGCCTGGGCCGCCGGTGGCAGGAGCGTGACGTAGATCGGGTGCCGCGGCATCAGGTCGGCGATGAATCGCTTGTTGAGGATGCTGAGGTAATCCGCCTTGGGAAAGTCGATCTCGTAGAAGTGGCGGCCGACGGCGTCCCAGAACTCGCTCCTGCCGCGGTCGTCGATCACTCCCCGCATCTCCGCGATCACCGTCTCGTCAAAGCTCCCTGGATACTCCGCGATAAACAAGAACCGCGCCAGCGAAAGGGCCCGGCCCGCGCCCCGGCCGCGGGCTTCGGGGTGGAGAAACATGCTGCCGATCTCGCAGGGGCCGTCGTGTTCGCGGACGAGATGGAGCGTGGTGATCTCGCGATGCACACCGAGCGTCGCCGACTCGTACCGCTCGGTCTCTTTCCGGAAGGCGTAGAACGGCTCAAAGCCGCCCACCTTCGAGACGATGCCTGCAGTACCCAGAACGCGGCCGGTCCGGGTCTCTTCCAGCACAAACAGGCACGACTCGCCCCGGGGCTGGCCATCGGCGATCTGGGCGAAGCCCCGCTCGGAGTCACGCACGCGGCGGCTGAGAAAGGCGGCGTCTTTCGGGAGTGTGGTGAGACCGAAGGATGTGAGGCCGGCGAGTTCGACCAGGGCATCGACATCAGCCGGCGCGACCGGACGGATCACGAGCATGGCGGTGGCTCCCGGGCGGAGTTCGGCCAGGGAAGGGTGCCGTCGGCGAGGCGGCAGAGCAGGATCGCCACCAGGGCCGCCCGCTCAGCGAGGCTCTCGACCACGAGATACTCAGCGTCGCTATGGATCCCGCCGCCGCGGACACCGAGCGTGTCGAGCGTGGGCAGGCCGGCGGCGGCGAGCTTGTTGCCATCGCAGACGCCGCCAGTCGGGACGGCCTTGATCGCCAGGCCGAGGTCGTGGCCGCACGCGGCGACGTGTTCGAAGAGGAGCCGGGTGGGGCCGTCAAACGGCTTGGGCGGGCAATGAAACGATCCAGTCAGCGACGCCGAGAAGCCCTCGCGGCAGTGCATCGCGGCGACGATTGCGGCGAGCCGGGCTTCCACCCAGGCGGCGTCGGCCTCGGTCACGGTCCGCACGTTCACCCGCACGACGGCCAGATCGGGCACGACGTTGAGGGCCTTGCCCCCGTGGATCGCCGCCACGTTGATGCTGATGCCGCGGGCCTCGTCGGCGAGGCCCACGAGCATGGTCGCCAGTTCGGCCGCGGCGACGACCGCGTTGCGGCCCTCGGCCAGCCTGCGGCCGGCGTGGGCGGCCCGGCCGTGGACGACGAGCGTGAAATTCCCCGAGCCCTTGCGGGCGGCGGCGAGCGAGCCGGACTCGTCGAGGGCCGGCTCGAAGATGAGCCCCAGATCGCTGCGGCCGGCCGCCGCTGCGAGCAGCGCCGCCGATCCGGGTGAGCCGAGTTCTTCGTCGGCGTTGACGAGCACCTCCCAGGAGAGCGTGTCGCCGGCCCCGTGCCGGAGGCAGGCCTCGAGAGCCGCAAGCAACACGACAAGCCCCCCCTTGGCGTCGGCCACGCCCGGGCCCCGGAGGATGTTTCCGGCGGCGGCGAGCTCGACCTGCGGCGGCTCACTGCGGGGCGGATAGACCGTGTCGTAGTGGATCGCCAGGAGCACACGGAGCCGCTCCCGCGGGGCGACATGGCGGAGGGAGAGAACGGTGCCGAGCGGTTCCTCGATCGATCGACCCTGGTCGTCGATCCACTGCCGCGGGGGGACGGCGTGGCGGTGCACCACGCCCAGCCGGCCACACTCCGCCGCCACCGTGTCGGCCATCCGGGCGAGGCCTGGCCCGTCGAGGCTGTGCGACCCGATCCGCGCCCACGCCGCGACCGTTTCCAGCAGATGATTCTGCCGGCCTGTCACCCACGTCACGATTTCGGCGTCTCGGCCTGTCATCCTGCGGAATCCTTCCGCGGGAATGATACGACTCTGTAGCCCGCGGGTTTCCTTCCCGCTGGCGGCAGGGCGGAAACTGCGGTCGAAACAGCCGCCTGACTCACGCGACTCCCAGCCGAGTTTCGAATGCCGGCATCCAGTGAGTGCGGTGCCCGATGCCCGCAACGAATATCGGGCGATGGGGCACAAATCCCAGCCGGCGGGAACGCCCGCCAAACAGATGTGAGCCGCATCCGCCGGCTCAGACGATGTGGTAGATCTCGCGGACGCCCTCGAGCACCTTGTCGAAATCGATCTTCAGGTCGATCAGCCGGCCCGTCTTCACGTCGAACACCCATCCGTGGACGGTCAGGCCGCGGTCCTTGTACGCCCGTTGCACCTCGGGGGTCTTGATGACGTTGATGCACTGCTCCTGCACGTTGAGTTCGATGAGTCGGCGATACCGCTTGTCCTCGTTGGCAATGGCATTGAGCTCCTTCTTGTGGATCCGGTAGACATCGCGGATGTTGCGGAGCCAGGGATTGAGAATGCCGAGGTCGGCCGATTGCATGGCCGCCTTGACGCCACCGCAGTAGTAATGCCCGCAGACGACGACGTGATTCACCTTGAGATGATCGACGGAATAATTGATCACCGACATCGCGCTCAGGTCGATGTTGGAGACCATGTTGGCGATGTTGCGGTGGATGAAGACCTCGCCGGGCGCCATGCCCATGAGTTCCTCGGCGGTCACCCGGCTGTCGGAGCACCCGATATAGAGCACCTCAGGGTTTTGGCCCTGGGAGAGGCTCGAGAAATACCCAGGATTTTTTGCGGCCTTAGCCTTGGCCCAAGCACGGTTGTTGGCGAAAATTGCACGTATCTTCATGGACCGTCTCCGGGATAAGAAAGTCCCCAGAATGATAACCGCCCCACGGCCGCAGGCTATCGGCCCGGGCAACCGGCGGTGTTCGCCGCCTGCGAGTCGCTTGCAAGGCCGGCGAGAT
>JBBEEF010000054.1:11703-37687 GCA_040880915.1 Pirellulales bacterium | reverse complement strand
CCTGAACTGACCGGCCATCGCCGCCCCGGATCCAGTTCCTGGTTTTGAAGCGGAGTGCGGACGCCCGGTGCCACCCGTTGCGGCTTGGTGCCATCAGGCGGATGGCGAAGATGGCTGCACGGCGCCGGCGTGTGCCTGCCGGTGCCACGAAAGCTCCCCGAGTAGGGCTCGAACCTACAACCTACCGGTTAACAGCCGGCCGCTCTACCATTGAGCTATCGGGGAATGAACACGTGAGAATACCGTTTCCGCAGGGCGAAATCGACCCTCCCCCGGGCCGCGGCTCTGCCCGCCCGCCCGGCCGAAGCTACCGGCGGCTCAGGCTTCCTCGGGCTGGTCGGCATCCCGCCGCTTTTCGAGCACGACGCTGTTGCCCTTGGCGTTGTACTCGATCCGCGTCATGAAGGACCGCATCAGCATCACGCCCCGGCCGCTCGGGCAGTCGAGCCGCTCGGCGAGCGTACAGTCGGGCACGCTCTTCGGATCGAAGCCCTCTCCCTCGTCGGTCACCTCGAGCCGCACGAGGTCTGTGGAAACATGGCACTCCACGTGGACGGACTTTGCCGGATCGAGTTTGTTGCCATGGACGACCGCGTTGACGAGCGCCTCCTCGGCGGCCAAATGGATCGCGAAAATGGCATCTGGCGGCCAGCCGTGGCAGCCGAGTTGCTCGAGAAGGTCGTCGGTCACCAACCGGCTCGAGCCCCGCTCGCTGCGGAGCGTGACCGATCGTGTCCAGGCAGCCGGAGTGGAATTGTCCGCCATCGCCTCACTCCACGTGCCCGCCCCAGCGGGTGCTAAAAGGCCGTCAGGGCCTCGGCCTGATCGGCCCGGATGTCGAACACCTTGTTGAGCTTCGTAACCTGAAAGACCTCGAGGATGCCAGGGGCAAGGCCGCACATCTTGAGCCGGCCCTTGGCGGTCTTCAGCTTGCGGTCGAAAGTGATGAGCTTGCCGAGGGCAGCGCTCGAGAGAAACTCCACCCCGGCAAAATCGAGCAGGATCGCCTTGCGATTGTCCTGCTCAACAAGGGCGAAGAGTTCGGTGCCGAGTTCCTGAATCGCCGTTTCATCGAGGATCTTCCGGTCAACGAAGGTCACGACCGATATGTCTCCTGTTTTAGAAACGTCGATCCTCCGATGGCTCGCCATCATCCGTCTTCTCCAGCCAGTCCCGCCACTCACGGGAGCCGGAAACCTTACCGGTTTCGGCCCCACCACGCCACGGATGCCGGCCCGATGGCCTGGCGGGCCACGCCAGCCCCTTCAAAGCGGCACGACGCTGCCAATCTGGCAGCGGCCAATCCGCCAGGCAGTCGCGCCGCCGCTAGGTCATAGAACTAGAAAAGACCCGAAAAAATGAACATCCAAGTGATTTTTCACGACTCGGTGGATGTCTGGCGCGCCACTTGCTCTCCCTTCCCTCGCCGGTTCCTGTCGGGCCGGCGGCGGCAGGGCTCCCCGGGATCCTCACGGATCGTTGTGGGGTCTATCCGCTCGGCTACGCCATCCCCATCGATCAGGCAGAGGTCACGCGCAGTATGTCAGCCACCGCCACCAAGTCAGCCCGCAAGAAGTCGACCCTGATCCCGCTCGGCGACCGTGTCGTCGTGGAACGTGAGCAGAGCGAGCAGAAAACCGCCGGCGGGATCCTGCTCCCCGACTCCGCCAAAGACAAGCCTGCCCGGGGCACCGTGGTGAGCGTCGGCGAGGGGAAGTGCGATCCCAAGGGCGTTCGCCACCCGCTCCAGGTCAAGCCTGGCGACAGGATCGTGTTCACGAGCTATGCCGGCGAGCCGTTCAAGGTGGGAGACGAGGAACTCCTGCTGATGCGGGAAGACGACATCCTCGCCATCCTCGGCTGATCCAATTTTCCGATCAATTGTATGACTCAACCCTTTCCCGGAGACTGAAGCACCATGGCCAAGATGATGGCATTCGACCAGGAGGCCCGCGAAGCGATGCGCCGCGGCGTCGCGAAACTCGCCCGTGCCGTGAAGGTCACCCTCGGCCCCAAGGGCCGCAATGTGATTCTTCAGAAGAGCTTCGGCTCCCCGACGGTCACCAAGGACGGCGTCACTGTCGCCAAAGAGATCGACCTCGAGGATGTTTACGAGAACATGGGCGCGCGAATGGTCCGCGAAGTCGCCAGCAAGACGAGCGACGTGGCCGGTGACGGCACCACGACGGCGACCGTACTCGCCGAGGCAGTCTTCAACGAGGGCCTCCGGGCCGTTGTCGCGGGCGTCAACCCCGTGCAGATGAAGGCCGGCATTGAGAAGGCGGTCACGGACATCACCGCGAAGCTCAAAGAGATGTCGATCCCGGTCAAAGGCAGGAAGGAGATGGCCCAGGTAGCGGCCATCGCCGCCAATAATGATGCCGAGATCGGCGAGCTCCTCGCCGAAGCGATGGACAAGGTGGGCAAGGACGGCGTGATCACAGTCGACGAGGGCAAGAGCCTCAAGACCGAGATCGAGTTCGTCGAGGGAATGCAGTTCGACCGCGGCTACCTCTCCCCGTATTTCGTGACGAATCCCCAACAGATGCAGTGCGTCCTCGAGGACTGCTACATCCTCGTATTTGAGAAGAAGATCTCCTCGGTCAAGGACATCGTGCCCTTGCTCGAGGCGGTGGTGAACTCAGGCAAGCCGCTGTTGATCGTTTCGGAGGAGGTAGACGGCGAGGCCCTGGCGACGCTCGTGATCAACCGGCTCCGCGGCACGTTCCAGGTGTGTGCGGTCAAGGCTCCTGGCTACGGTGACCGCCGCAAGGCGATGCTCGAGGACATTGCGATCCTCACCGGTGCCACGCCCGTGTTTGAGAACCTCGGCATGAAGCTCGAGAGCCTCGGCCTGGCTGAGCTCGGCCGGGCTAAAAAGGTGATTGTCGACAAGGACAACACGACGGTCATCGAGGGGGGCGGCAAGGCCGCCGACATCAAGGCCCGGATCGAGCAGATCCGCCGCGAGATCTCAAACTCCACGAGCGACTACGACCGCGAGAAGCTCGAAGAGCGGCTGGCGAAACTCGCCGGCGGCGTGGCCAAGATCAACGTCGGGGCTGCGACCGAGAGCGAGATGAAGGAGAAGAAGGCCCGCGTTGAGGATGCCCTGCATGCCACGCGGGCGGCCGTCGAGGAAGGGATCCTGCCCGGTGGTGGCGTAGCCCTCCTGCGAGCCTGCTCGCAGCTCAAGCCCAAGGGTCTCTCCGAAGACGAGGCGGTCGGCTACCAGATCGTTATCCGGGCCTCCCGGGCGCCGCTGTCGATGATCGCCTCGAATGCCGGCCAGGACGGCTCGATCGTGTGCGAGAAGGTGCTCGCTGCCAGTGGTAACCATGGCTACAACGCAGCGACCAACGAATACGAGGACCTCGTCAAGGCGGGCGTGATCGACCCGGCGAAGGTCACCCGTACGGCCCTCCAGAACGCGACAAGCGTTTCGACGCTCCTGTTGACGAGCGACGCCCTGATCGCAGAGAAGCCCAAGGACCAGAAGTCCAAGGGTGGTGGTGGCGGTCATGGCGGCGACTACGACATGTATTGATGTCAGGGCGGCGAGGGGATTGCCGCCGTGCGAGCCCGGCTCGCCCGGGCTCCTAAGTCAAGTCAGCGATCGGGGCGGCCAATGGGTCGCCCCGATCTTTTTTTGGCCCCCTGGCGAAGCGTGTCGAGCGGCACGAAGCCGTCGCTGCCAGGCGGCCCGGCGGAGGGTGGCCCGCAGGAGGGCCGGCCGAGCTGCCGCCACAGGGTCCGGGCGAGCCACAGGCCCGCGGCGGCGGCGACCGCGATGGCAATCAAGTCTTGCATCTCACCAGCCCAGCCAGGTGCCGACCTGGTAGGTCGCGCAGGCGGCGAGCCAAGCGAGCACGGTCATATAGGTGAACGTGACGGCAGGCCAGATCCAGGAGTTTGTCTCGCGGCCGATCACGACGAGCGTGCTCGCGCACTGGGCGCAGAGTGCAAAGAAGACCATGAGCGAGAGGGCCACCGGCAGCGTGAACACCGGACGGTCGGTGCCGTCCCAGCGGGCGGCCTTGAGCCGCCGCTCGAGGGCGGTGCCGTCATCCTCGCCGGGTGGCAGGTTATAGAGCACCGCCAGCGTGCCGAGCACGACCTCGCGGGCGGGAAAGCTCGCGATCGCCGCGCAGCCCAGCCGCCAGTCCCATCCCAGGGGCTTGACGATCGGCTCCACGAACCGGCCGGCCCGACCGAGGATGCTGTGTCGCTGGATCGCCCCCTTGCGAGCGACGGCCAACCCCTCGGGAGTCTCAAGCAGCGTCAGTTCCGCCGTGAGTTCCTTCCGGTCGGCCTCCGGCGTGGCGGGGTCGGCCAGGCGGGCCGCAATCGAATCCCGCTCGGCCGCCACGTCGGCTGCGATCCTGTCATCGTTTTGCGGGTAGTTTGCCAGGGCCCAGACCACGATGCTCACCGCCAGGATCAGCGTGCCGGCGTTTACCAGAAACGACCAGGCTGCTTCCCGAGCCCGCTCGAGCACCACCGCGGCCTGCGGCCACCGCCAGCCGGGCAGTTCCATGACAAACGGCTGCGGGGGCCCGTGGAAGAGCGTGCGGGACAGGAGCCAGGCCACCGCGGCGGCCACCACCACGCCGAGGGCGTACATCCCGGCGAGCACAACGGCCGGCAGCCGCAGCCAGGGAACGCCGACGGCCACATTCGGCACAAACCCGCTGCACAGGAGCAGATAGACCGGCAGCCTCGCTGAGCAGCTCATGAGCGGCGCCACAAGGATCGTCAACAGCCGATCCCGACGATTCTCGATCGTGCGGGCGGCCATGATGCCGGGAATCGCACAGGCGAAGCACGAGAGCAGTGGAATAAACGACTTTCCCGAGAGGCCCACGCCCACGAGCAGTCGGTCCATCAGGTAGGCAGCCCGCGCCAGATACCCGCAGCCCTCGAGGATCGCGATCAGGAAAAAAAGCAGCGCGATCTGCGGCACGAACACGACGACGCCGCTGGCACCCGCCAGCACACCGTCGACCACGAGGTCGCGGAGGGCCCCGTCTGGCAGGAGCCCGCCGACCCAGGCGGCTAGCGTGTCCATGCCGGCCGAGATCAGGTCCATCAGGGGCGGGGCCAGCCAGAAAATCGAACTGAAGATCGCGAGCATCACCGCCGCGAACACGAGCGTGCCCCAGAGGCGGTGGGTGAGCAGCCGGTCGATGCGGTCCTCGGCCAGCGGCGCGGTGGAACGGCGGGTGACGACGCCGGCCAGCAACCGCTCGATGAGCGCATAGCGGGCGATCGCGTCACGGGCGGCGGCCGGCCGGCCGGCATCGGCCGCCGCGTGCTCAAGCGGCAGCGGCGACGAGCGGCCGCTGGACCCAGCCACAAGGATCGCATCTTTGAGTGCGTCGAGACCCTCGCCCCGTGGAGCGGCGACGCGGATAACCTGGCAGCCAAGCCGCTGCATTAGCTCAGACACGTCGATCGTGATCCCCTTGCGGTCGCTCACGTCGGCCAGCGTCAGGGCCACGACGAGCGGCAGGCCCAGCTCGGAGGCCTGCGTGGCCAGAAAGAGGTTTCGCTCCAGGTTCGTCGCGTCGACCACGACGACAGCCACGTCGGGCTGCGGCACGCCCGGCTGCCGGCCGTGGAGCACGTCGACGGCTACCCGCTCGTCGGGCCCGTGAGGCAGCAGGCTGTAGGTGCCCGGGAGGTCCACCAGATCGATCGTGCGACCGGCGTAGACGAACCGGCCGAGCTTCTCCTCGACCGTGACGCCGGGATAGTTTCCCACCCGCGTGGGAATGCCGGCGAGCGCCGAAAAAAGCGTGCTCTTGCCCGTGTTGGGGTTGCCCAGGAGGGCCACGGTGAGCCGTGAGGATTCGCCGCGCTGTGCCTGTTCCATGCGAACTCGCGAGGGTGAGGGGATGGATCAGGCCCCCTCGACCAGCACGCGGGCCGCCTCGGCACGCCGGATCGAGAGGTGGTAGCCCCGCAGTTCGAGTTCGATTGGATCGCCGAAGGGGGCCTGGCCCAGAACGCGGACCCAAACCCCGGGTGTGAGCCCCATCTCCAAGAGTCGGATCGCCGTGGCGTCGTCACCGGCCACGTCGGCGACGCGAGCGGAGCCGCCGATAGCAACGTCCTCGAGGCTCGACGGGACGGGGTGCATGGCAGTGGAATGAAGGGGTCTAGCCGAATTGCTGAGAATTCATCTCGCGTGAATTGAGTGTAGAACTCTCCGTCAACCAGGACAACGGACACGTCTCACTCAGGCTGTGTGTCATGATCTGTCGCGGCTTGTTTGTGACCGGAACCGACACCGACGTTGGCAAGACGGCCGCGGCCGTGGCGATCGCCCGCTGGCTCGTTGCGGCCGGCCGGCGTGTGGGCGGCTACAAGCCGGTGGCAAGCGGCTTGGCCGCCGCGGACGATCCGGGCGGCGATCCGGTTCGCCTCTGGGAAGCAGCCGGCCGGCCGCTCACTCCCGCATCCGTGTGCCCCCAGGTTTTCAGGGCGGCCGTTGCGCCGCCGCAGGCTGCCCGTGCGGAGGGCAGGCAGGTCGACGAGCGATTACTGCGGGAGGGATTCGCTGTGTGGACGGCCACCCACGAGATCGTGGTCGTGGAGGGAGCCGGCGGGCTCTTCTCGCCACTGGGGGAGGCGACGCTCGGCGTGGAACTGGCTCGTGACCTCGGCATCCCGCTTGTGGTTGTCGATGCTACCCGGCTCGGCGGCATCGGCCGCACGCTCGCGACGGTGCGGGCGGCACGGGCCGAGGGTCTCGCCGTGGCGGCGTGTGTGCTCTCGGAGGTGACGCCGCCTCGGCACGGTGATGGCCAGGCGAGCGACGAAGCGATCACCCGGGCGACCGTGGCCGAACTCACCCGCCGCTTGCCAGGCATCCCGGTGACGCTCCTGCCGCACGGCCGCGAGTCGTTTGCTCCCGCGGTTGACTGGTGGCAGGTGGCGGCCGAGCCTGCGGGGTGAATGCGGCTGCTGGCGGATTACAAATCTGCCCCCCGACGTCTCCACGAGTCAGGCATCCCGCAGGCGGGCGGCGCTCTCGGCGGCGGGCCAGGCGGTGACATGGCAGCCGGTGCCCAGTTCGAAGCCGGCCAGTTGCGTCGCCCGTGGGAGAATCTCGAGATGCCAGTGCCACCGGTCTGCCACCGGTCCCGACTCCCGCCAGGCCGCCTCGTGGAGCCACCAGTTGTAGTCACAGCCTGGCAGCACGCGGCCGAGCCGGCCGACCATGTCGCGGGTGAGGGCAGCCAGAGCCTCGACGCGGGCCGGGCTCGTGGCGTGGAAGTAGGCTTCGCGGGCGATCGGTAGGATCCAGGTCTCGCAGGGCTGCCGAGGTGCCGTCGGCACGATCACCACGAGGTCGCCGGAGCGGGTCACGACCCGTCCGTCGGCATCCGCTTCGGCCAGCATGTCGGCGAAGGGGTCGGCGCGGGTGGCCGCCGCGGTGAATTCGGCGACGAGAATCGCGGGTAGAAAGTCGATCGCCACGAGTTGGCTGTGGACGTGCTCGAGCGACGCCCCAGCCCGGGGCCCTGAGTTCTTGAACACCGTGCCCCAGGCGAGATCCTCGCGGGATGCAAGCATCGCCAGTCGGCGGCGGACCAGCTCCCAGGCGTCCTGCCAGCCGCCGGGCTCGATCGCGAGGACCGAGGTGTCGTGCCGTGGCGACTCGACGACGACCTCGTGCTCGCCGTGGGCCGGCCGCCCGCCGCCCGCTGCCGCGGCCGGCGCCGGCTCGACGAACGGGTAGCGATTGGGGACAATCCGCGCTCGCCACGCGGTGCTCGGTGTGTCCGGTGCCTGCACCACGGCCGGCGGCGTCCGCGATTCGTTTCCGGCGCAGAACGGGCACCACGCGACCGGCGGCCCGCCTCCGTCGGCGAGGTCGGCATCGGCGGGCCGATCATCCCGCCGCGGCGCTATGAGCACGGTCCGCCCGCTGGCCTGGTCAACGTGCAGCCGTGGGCCGCGGCTCTGGATATGTGGTGGTTCGGACATCCCGGCTGAGTATGCACGCCCGCCGCCACTTGCGTGTTGAACGGCTCAGGGGCGGCCCGTAGACTCTGCGGAGTCCGTCAGACCTCGGAGGCTCGTGCATGCTCACCGTCGGCGATTTGTTTCCCCAGTTTTCCTGCCAGGCCTGCGTGGGTATCGGTAAAGACGATGTGAAGCTGCTCACGAGCGCCGACTACGCCGGCAAGTGGGTTGTGTACTTCTTCTATCCCAAGGATTTCACGTTCGTCTGCCCGACCGAGCTGGCCGAGTTCAACAAGCAACTCGGGGCCTTTACTGACCGCGACACGAGCGTCGTGGGGGGCAGCACCGACAACGAGTATTCCCACCTCATGTGGCGGCGGTCGCACCCCGATCTCGAGAAGCTCGGCTACCCACTGATCGCGGCCCAGAAGCTCGCCCCGGAATTGGGCATCCTCGAGAAGACCGAGGGCTACTGCCTGCGGGCCACCTTCATCGTTGATCCCCAAGGCGTGATCCAGTGGATCGACGTCAATCAGGGCCGGGTGGGTCGCAACGTGGCCGAGGTGCTCCGGGTGCTCGACGCCCTGCAGAGCGACGAGCTGTGCCCGTGCAACTGGAAGAAGGGCGACCCCTACGTGAAGGCGTAAGTGTCAGTGGCAAAAAGCCCGCTTGGCGAACGATCCGTGCAGCCGCCGCCCCGCACCTGGCTCGGGAAATTCGCCGACGCCTTCCGCGGCTTCTTTCTCTCGGTCCGCACCCAGTCGAGCTTCGTGGCTCATATCCCAGTCGCGGTTGCGTGTGTGGCGCTGGCCGCATGGCTGGGCATCACGGCCGTGGAGTGGTGCCTGGTAATTCTGGCGATCGGCCTGGTCATCATGGCCGAGGTCTTCAACACCTCGATCGAGGCCCTCGCAAAGGCCGTCGGCCGCTATCCCGACAACGACCTGCGTGATGCCCTCGACCATGCCAGCGGCGGCGTTCTTGTGGCCGTGCTCACGGCCGTCGCCATGGGGTTTGTGATCCTCGGGCCGCGGGTCTGGAGCCTGCTGGCCCCGCTGGTCGGCATCCCCTTCGGAGGGATCGGCGGGCCGGATTGACCAGCCGGAGGCCTCCAGCCTACGGTACCGCTGACATAACGGGTGTCGCTCGTTGGCGAGCCCGAGACAGATCACCAACCACTACACGAGAGACAAAGGGACAATTCCATGCTGGGCAAACTATTGGCGGAATCGATCGGGACTTTTTGGCTCGTGCTCGGCGGTTGCGGCAGTGCCGTGCTCGCCGCCGCCTATCCCGAGCTTGGCATCGGCTTTGTCGGCGTGTCACTGGCCTTTGGCCTCACCGTCCTCACGATGGCTGCCGCGATCGGCCATGTCTCAGGCTGTCATCTGAACCCGGCCGTGACCGCCGGCCTCACCGCCAGCGGCCGGTTTCCGGCCAAGGATCTGATTCCCTACTGGGTCGCGCAGGTGGCAGGCGGCATCGCCGGCGCCGGCGTGCTCTACCTCGTGGCCAAGGGGCTACCGGGCTTCGATGCCGTGGCCAGCGGCTTCGCGAGCAACGGCTACGGCGAGCACTCCCCGATCGCGGCCCTGGGCAACGGTGGCTATCCGCTGGCCAGCTGCCTCGTGATCGAGGTGGTGCTCACGGCCGTGTTTCTGTTCGTGATTCATGGGGCTACCGACAAGCGGGCCCCCGGCGTGATCGCTCCGATCGCGATCGGCCTCTGCCTCACGCTGATCCATCTGATCAGCATCCCGGTCACCAACACCTCGGTAAACCCCGCCCGCAGCACAGCCACGGCGGTGTTTGTGGGGGGCTGGGCGATCGAGCAGGTGTGGTTGTTCTGGGTCGCGCCGCTCGTGGGGGGCGTGGTAGGAGGCTTGGCCTACAAGGCCGTCGCCGAGTCCGCCGGCGAGTAAGCAACCACCGGTTGTCAGGCGTGTGCGGCAGGGGGAGCGGTTGGCCGTGCTATCTCGCACCGTCCTTGCACGCCCCGACCGACTCACCGCGCCTGGATGTCGTAGCAGAGGATGGCGTCTCCCTCGCGGAGGTAGAGGCGGCCGTCAAGGATCACGGCGTGTGCCCAGCTCGGCCGGTCACCGCTGCCGGGAACCTGGAAGCTGCTCACCTCCGCGTACCCTGCCGGGTCGGCCTTCACCAGCGCCAGCGTGCCGTCGGCAAACTTCACATACACATGCCCGTCCGCGGCGACCACGCAGGCGGAGTTGCGGCCGCTACCCCGCTCCTTCCAGGCGAGCTTGCCGGTCATGAGTTCGGCGCAGAACGGGATCCCCTTGTCGTCGGAGTCGCCGTAGAGGTGGTCGCCGATGAGCACGATCCCGCCATGCTTGTTGGCCAGGTCGGTGTTCAGGGGATAGACCGCCTCGACGGCCATCCCGCCGCCGGGTCCGGGCACCTGCCGCAGGAGGGCTCCGCCCCGCTTGTAGCCGGCTGAGAAGAAGACGAGGTCGTCCCGGACGATCGGCGTGGGGATCACGGCCGTGGTCTTGTCGATGGGATACCGCCAGAGGAGCTGGCCCGTCTTGGCATCGACGCCGATCGCCCCGCCGGCGGTCGTCGTCACGTAGACCCGTTTGCCACCAACCTCGGCGATCACAATCGAAGCGTGGCCGGCACCCGGGTCGTCGGGCACGGGGCAGCCCCAGATCAGCCGGCCCGACTTCTTGTCCAGGGCCACGACGGTGGCCTGCGGACCTCCGGGCGTGCAGACGAGCTTGTTGCCGTCGATCGTCACGCTCTCGCTGTAGCCCCAGGAATCCCCCTTGGTGCCGCCAAACTGCCCCTTCAAATCCACCCGGAACACTTCGCGGCCGTCCTTGACGAGACAGGCGACGAGCTGGCCGAAGGGGGTGAGCACGTAGACCATCGGCCCATCGACCGTGGGCGTGCTGCGGGAACTCTGCCACGACTCCTGACCGCCCGTCCACGGGCCGCCCGTCTTTGTCTGCCAGAGCTGCTTGCCGGTGGCCCGGTCGAAGCAGGAGAGGTATTCATCGGCGTCGGCGGCGGTCGAGAGGCCGTCGCCGAGGGTGAAGATGCGATCGCTGGCGATCGCCGGGCTCGCGTAGCCGCGGCCGGCGCCCTGCGTTTCCCAGACCAAGGGCGGACCGTCGGTCGGCCACGACTCGAGCAGGTCGGTGTCGGGGGCCACGGCGGTGCGATCGGCACCCCGAAAGGTCGGCCAGTCGCCCGCGGGGGCCGGCACGGAGAATGCGCCAGTAGAGAGAACGGCGACCAGCCGGAACGAGACGTGCATGCGGGATGGCTCCGAGGAGACGCAGTGGTGGGATAATCTGCAGCGTATGGCCGGCCCCGGAGGCCGGTCAACGCACCGGCGGTGCGGGGGGCCGGCAGCTACGTGTCCGCCCTGATAGGCCCCGCTCGGCGACGGTATAGTGGAGCTACTCACGCCCATGGGCCGTCAGGAGCAATTTCGGTGAGTGTGCACACGGCAGGAGAACACGACCCGGTCTTTGGCCGGCGGGAATCGATCGAGCAGGTCGAGGAAGGGCATGCCCTGGCCCCCAAGTTCGACCCCCAGGGATTCATCCCCTGCGTGACAACCGATCATCGCTCGGGCGAGGTGCTCATGGTCGCCGTCATGAACCGCGAGGCGCTCGCGAAGTCGATCGAGACGGGCGAGGCCCACTACTTCAGCCGCAGCCGACAGGTGCTCTGGCACAAGGGAGCCACAAGCGGCCTGGTCCAGAAAATCATCGAGATGCGGATCGACGATGACCAGGACTGCGTCTGGCTGCGGGTTGAAGTGGCCGGTGGCGCGAGCTGCCACGTGGGCTATCGCTCCTGCTTCTATCGCAAGGTGCCAGTGGGGGCCGAGCGGACGGCCGGCACCAGCCTTGAGTTTCTCGAGCACGAGAAGGCATTTGATCCCCAGGCCGTCTACGGCGACGCCCCCAACCCGACGCAGCTCTAGCGGGCTATTCCTCAGCCGCCTGCGCCTGGGCGAAGGCGAGCGCCTCCCGCATGGGCTCGGTTCGCAGTGGCTCCGGCACGTCGAGAATCACTGCGATCGCCTCGGCGAACCGCTCGGCCTCGACGAGCGCCATAGCGAGGTTGTGGCGAAGTTCGACCTGGTCGGGATAGCGGTCGGCGGCGATCGCGAAGATGTCGACGGCCTCATCGAGGCGGCCACCCTCGGCGTAGGCCGCCCCGAGGTTTTGCAGGACGTAGAGCCGCGCGGGATTGGCGGCGACCGCCCGTTCAAAGCAGGCCGTCGCGGCCTCGAGGTGGCCGAGCCGCCGCTCGGCGTCGCCCTCCAGGAACGCGATCGGAACGGCCAGGGGGTCGAGTGTCTTCCAGGGGGTGGTGGCCCGGCGGGCGGCCTGCCGCATCGCCTCCCAGTCACCGGCATGATGCGCTCGCCGGGCGTCCAGCACTGCATGTTCCTGGGCCAGAGCCGACCAGGCGTAGGCACAGCCCAGAGCTGTCGCGGCGACCACCGGCGGGATGAAGAGCCAACTCGGCAGTCGGACCGGCTCACTGCCGACAGATGGCCGCGTTGCCCGCTTGAGGAGCACGAGCACCGCCAGGTGCACGGCCAGCACAACTTGATGGCTGACGCGGTCGAGCGGGAAATCGAATGACGAGAACACGAGGTACGCAATCAAGGCCGTGAGCGACGCCACTGCGAGGCGGGCGTCGCTGGAGGTCGGTGAGCCGGCCAGCACGCCCCACGCCGCGGAGAGCGCCAGGATAAAGATGGCCACGAAGGCTGTGATTCCTGGCAGGCCCTTCTCGGCGAACACCCAGAGAAAGTCGTTGTGGGGCTGGATCCAGTTGGTACTCGCGAGGTTCGTAAAGTCGAGTCTGTCGCCCTGCCGATCCGAGCCGAAGGAGTCGTCAATCCGGAGTGTGAAGTTGCCGGCGCCGACACCGGTCAGGGGCTGCTTGGCGATCATATTGACCGCGATGCCCCAGACCATCGTGCGGCCGCCGTCGCTCGGCCCACCGGCCTGGTGCGGCCGGGAGACGACGAGCCGGTCGATGGCCCGGCCGATGGGCGTGTCGGTCAGGGCCAGCCCGCCTCCGACCACGGCCATGAGCGGCAGGGCCGCCAGGCCGGCGATCAGCGGGCGGCGAAAGCCCGCGGGCAGACCGAGTACCTGCCAATGGCGTAGGATCGTGATCGCACCGCCAGCCGCGGCCGCCGCTGCGGCGAGCCATGCCGCCCGCGACTGGAGCACCGCTAGCCCGCCGACCGCGGCGAGTCCGGTTGCCGCCGCCACGCCCCGCCACGCCCCGCTCGACTCCACCGCGGCGCAGAGGCACCAGGGCACCACGAGCAGCAGATAGCCGGCGAACAGATTGACGTTCGACATCATCCCGTCCAGGAAGGCGGTCTCGAGGTCGCGGCGCGAGAGCGTGCCGGCGGCCGCGAGTGGGGCGATCTCCCAGGCGGCCACGGTCACGGCCGCCAGGGTGGCGACCACCGCCATCTCCAGGAGCCGGCGGCGCCAGCTCGGATCGAGCGGCAGCCCGAGCAGGCAGAGGCAGAGCACGAGAAAGCCGCCGAGCGTTCGAAACACGTCGGTGAAACCGGCCGTCACGTTCGTCGCGGCCAGGAGCGACAGGCAACAGGCTGCCAGATACGCCGCCGAGGCGAGGACCAGCGGGTCGCCAAGGGGTCGCCAATCGAGCCGCTGGGCGACCGCCGGCACCAGGAGTATCGCCGGGGCGGCCAGCACCAAGAGGGCCATGATCGCCAGGAGCCGCGGCAGTTGCGAGACGTCGTAGGCGGCCGGGTCGATCACCGCGTGGACGCCAACAAGCAGCGCCGCCAAGAGCGGCGTGGACACCAGCCATGCCCACGGCCAACTCGGAGGCCCGAGGTGATCGTCTGCCGACCGTGGGGCATGGGGCAACTCGGGGCTGGCGCTCATCGGTCGTTCCGTGGTCGGTCCGGCCACACCTCGACCGTTTGCTCGATGCTGGAAGTTATATCGGCGGCGGGATCGAAGGGCCGGGGCCGGAAGTCGAGGTCGGCGGCGGCGGCGGAATGGTCGCAGGACAAGTCTTGATTCATCCGGCTGCCCATCGCGAGGCTGGCACCTCCGGCTGAGCACAATCGCACGAGCGTAGCCCCGACATTCCAGGCCCAAGGCGGCAGGCTGACAGTTCGCGGGACCAGGCCGTGGGCTCGGCAGATTCGGACGACCAGCGCCTGAAACGGCAGGGCCTCGCCGCCGGAAAGCGTGTAGCGAGCCCGTGGCGGCCGCCGTTCGATGGCAGCCAGACATGCCGCGGCCACGTCGTCGGCATGCACTGGCTGCCGCAGGCCGAGGGCCGGGCCGCAGAGGGGAAACCAGCCGAAGCGGCGGACCCAGGCGGCGATCGCGGTCACGTTCGCATCGGTCACACCGTCGTAAATCATCGTGGGCACGAGCAGGGTCAGGCCGATGCCGCGGTCGGCGGCCCAGGAGGTGAGCTTTTCCGCGGCGGCCGTGAGCCTGGCAGCGAGCGCCCGCTCGGCGGCGTCGGGCGACGACTGTTTCGTCAGCTCGCTCATGGAGGAGACGGCCACGACATGCTCGGCGCCCAGTCGCTCGAGCCAGGTGACTTGGTCGGGCACCGCCCACAGCGGGCAGAGCGTGATCCAGCCGGGCACAACCGCAGATCCGGCCGGGAGCGGCGCCCCAGTACGGTGCCGGTGAACTCCGCTGCGCACCGGCTCGGTAGCCGCGACGGCTCCGCGGGAGCATGCCAGCACGCCGCCCGCGTGGTGTGCCACGAGCGGCACGAGTGGGCGGCCTACAAGGCTCTCTGCGCCGATCACACCGACCAAGGCCGCCTCACTCATGGCTGACGCAAGCCCCCGGTCACGAGGGGAGCGTTGGCGAGGGAGCAGTCTGGGACTCCAGCGCAGCCTCCGCTTCGAACACCGCTTCGCGGACGTGCCACGAGGGAATCCGGGCGAGGGCCACGAGCGCCCGGCGAGCGGTCTGTCGAGCGGCCACCAGAGCGAACCGGAGCCAGACGCCGATGACCACCAGGCCGAACAAACCTGCAGGATAGGCGTGGCGGAAATGCTTGCGGTAGAAGCGGATCATCCCCCGGTGCTTGTACCACTCGACCGCCAGCGGCCGGGAGCGGCCGCACATCCCGCGGTGATGGATGGCCGGAGCGCCTGGCACGAACAGGATCCGCCAGCCGGCCTGGCGAAACCGCAGGCATAAATCGAGATCCTCACAGTGGAGAAAGAAGCCCTCGTCCCACGGCCCGGCCTCGGCGAACGCCTCACGGCTGACCATGGTCAGGGCGCCAGAGACTGCCTCGACGTCGACCGGCCGGACCGGGAGCGGCTCGCGATGGTGGTAGAAGTCGGATAGCCAGTGGGGGGCGAGCCAGCTCAGCCTGCTCAGCCCGAAGCCGCGCACGAAGGATCGCCACGGTGTCGGAATGCTCCGCCGGGCGCCTCCTTGTTCCCGGCCGCCGCTGTCGGTGAGCAGCCCGCCAACCATGCCGATGCCGTTGCCGGACACGAGGGCCTGATGCAGCGTCGCGAGTGAACCGGGGCCAAGAATGCAATCGGGGTTCAGAAACAGGATCGTCGGCTGGTCGGCCCGTGCCGCCCCGTGGTTGCAGCCGGCGGCGAAACCGGTATTCACGCGGGAGCGGAGGATCGTGAGCCGCGGGCAGGTGGCGAAGCGGGACGCCACCGTCTCAAACGGGACGGGCAGGGAGGCGTTGTCGACCAGGATCACCTGCCGGGCCTGCGCGAGCGCCGCCGCGAGGCAGTCGGTGAGGAGCCGGCCTGCGTTGTGGTTGACGATCACAACGCTTACCGATGCAAGCGAATCGAGGCCGGGCGTGTCGGCAGGGCGGGTTAGCGGCCCCGGCGCACAGGCGCGAGATCGAGTTTGCTGAGAATTCGCCATGTCGATATCCGGCGACCGGCCTGCACGCCCAGTCGCTTCCGCCAGCACCTGCCCAGCCCCATCACAGCATCCCACTTTGCGCGGGCGAAGGCACTACCCCGGCCCCGGCAGCCGAGTGCTACGCCTATAAAGATAGATTGGGCAAGATGGGCGAGCAAAGCGGCCGGCAAAATCGGCCCCGGCGTGTTTTTGACCAGCGTCCAGAGCAGGTTTCTGTGGCCGAGATACGTCGCCAGCTGGCCCTCGGAACTCCCGCCCCCGACGTGCTCGACAACCGCGTCTGGCACATAGCGGGCGGTGTGGCCCGCGAGCTGCAGCCGGAAGCCGAGGTCGACATCCTCGCCAAAGCAGAAGTAATCCTCGTCGAGACCCCCGGCCGCCAGCACGGCCGCGCGGCGGTAGAGGGCAGCTGCGGCGCACGGCGAGAAGATCTCACGGGCCTCAAGGTCGGCCGGACCGATGGGCCGCCCGTGCCCTTCCCGCCAGGCCAGGCCGCACACGTGCCAGCGATCGCCGATCCCGTCGAGCAACCCCGGCCGGCCGGCCAGCATCTGGCGCGACCCGAAGGCAGCGGACTCAGGGTGGGCGGCGGCGGCGGCGACGAGCGCTTCGAGCCAGCCCGGCTCCGGGAAGGCGTCGGGATTGAGCAATGCGACAAACTCGGTCTGGGCCATGGCGAAGCCGCGGTTTGAGCCGGCGGCAAAGCCGACGTTGGCCGCAAGCCCCTCGATCGTGGTCCGTCCGGTGAGCCCGGCCCGCACTCTGACCAGGTCTTGGCAGGCTGCCAGAGAGCCGTCGCCGCTGGCATTGTCCACCAGCACGATCCGCTCGGGCAGTACGGTCTGGGACGCCAGGCACTCCAAACACCGGACGACGTTGGATCCGCCGTTGAAGTTGACGATCACAACGGTCACGCGGGCCGTTGCAACCGCTGAAAGCGAGTCGCTCATGGCCTTCGTTTCCGGGTCGCTTGACGGTCATTCCGGGTCGGCCTAGTGTCGAAGTTTGGGCCGGTTTCCCCCCGGCCAGCCCTCTCCGCTTGAGCCCCCCGGCCGTGACCCCCCCGCTTGATACCGTCGCCTCCTCTTCGCCGCCGGCCGGTAGCGGGTTGCGTCCGGACCGACTGCAGCCCGCCGAGACGGCCTGGGGTGACTGGTGGGCAGGCACTCGTCACATCGACCTCTGGGGCACGCTCGCCTGGTACGACATCGTTCTCCGCTATCGCCGCTCGCTCCTGGGCCCCTGGTGGATCACGCTGAGCATGGGGGCGATGCTCCTGGGCATGGGTCCGCTCTACGCGGCGCTCTTCGGCGTGCCGCTGGCCCGGTTCTACCCGCACCTGGCCCTGGGCATCATCTTCTGGAACCTGCTGAGCAGCTCGATCAACGACGGCTGCCAGGTGTTTATTACCGCCGCGGCGTACCTCAAGCAGGGAGCCGTGCCACGCAGCGTGTTTGTGTGGCGGAGCCTGGCGCGGCAGCTGTTTTTTCTGGCCCATCACCTGGTGCTCTACCTGCCAGTCGCCATCTGGGCCGGACTGAGCTGGAGCCCGCAGATGCTGCTGGTGCTCCCGGGCCTCGTCGTTGTGGTCATCAATCTCCATGCGCTCTCGATCACGCTGGGGCTGTTGTCGGCCCGGTTTCGCGACGTGCCAAATATCGTGGCCAGCTCGCTCCAGCTGCTGATGTTTCTGACCCCGGTGTTCTGGTTTCCCGAGAAGCTGCCGGAGCGATCCCGATTCATCCTCTACAACCCGCTGGCCCAGCTGCTCGATATCCTGCGACTGCCGCTGCTCGGCGGCTATCCCGCGCCGGGGACGATCCAGTTTCTTTTGTACTTCACCGTCTTGAACGTCGCCGTGGCGGCCCTGCTCTACGTCCGACTGCGTCGCCAGGTCGTGTACTGGGTGTGACACGATGACCATGATCATGCTCGACGAGGTCTCGGTGGACTACCCCGTGTTCGGGGCCGACGGGGAGTCGCTCAAAAAGACGCTCACCGCGGCGGCCACGGGGGGGCGGATCGGCCGGGGCACAGGCATCACCGTCGTTGAGGCCCTGCGGCACATCACACTCGAACTCCGCGACGGCGATCGGCTCGGGGTGGTGGGCCACAACGGATCCGGGAAATCGACGCTCCTTCAGACGCTGGCCGGCGTCTACCCGCCAACCAGAGGCAGCTACATCCACTCCGGCTCGATTGCCAGCCTCGTCAATCCGATGCTCGGGATTGAACGAGAGGCGACGGGCTTCGAGAACATCATGATCCGCGGGCTCGTGGTCGGGATGAATCGCCGCACGATCCGCCGGCTGACTCCCGAGATCGCCGAGTTCAGCGGTCTGGGCGACTACCTTCACATGCCGGTGCATACCTACTCGACCGGGATGCTGATGCGCCTGGCCTTCTCGATCACGACGAGCGTCCGGGCCGACATCCTGCTGATGGATGAATGGCTCGCGGTCGGCGACGCGGAGTTTCGTCAGCAGGCTGAAGAGCGAATCCGGGCACTGGTGTCGCAGAGCGGGATCCTCGTGATCGCGTCTCACTCGGCGGAACTGATCGCCCGGGAGTGCAATCGCGTGATTGAACTGGCCCACGGGTTGGTCGTGCGGGATGAGGCTATCGCCGAATTTTCGCCGGCCCAATCAAGCGGGTGAGCGGGCCCGAGACCGGCCGGCTACCGCGGCCGCGATCCGGCCGGTCATGTCCTGCCGCAGGGCCTCGTGGATCGCCCGCTCCGCCTCCATCTGGGCGACGAGGTCGTGTCGCTCACCGGCGGCGTGTGTGGCCTCGATGCCGCACTGTTCCGCCCGCGCCCGGGCCAAGTCGAGCGCCGCCTCGAGCCGCGGGATCGTGAGGTCATGCTCCGCCCGCACCGCCTCGAGCTGCGCTCCGTTCTGCTCCGCCTCCCTGAGCTGGGCCTGGGCAGCGGCCAGGGACTGCTCGAGCAAGATCCGCGATGTCTCGGTCTGCTCCCGAGCTGCCGCCTGGGCCTTGAGCGCGGCGGCTGCCGTATCGCAGCGCTCCACGAGCGTCGCAATCGCCTGCTCGCACCGGGCCACGTCGCGTTCCAGGTCGAGCGCACGAGCGCGGGCGTGGGTGTGCGCGGCCTGCTCGGTTTCGAGCGCGGCACAGAGGCCCGCCCGCTCGACCGCCAGGGCGTCGGCATGGCGGGCGAGAACGGCGTGGGTGCTCTGCTCGGTCTCGAGCGCGGTGGCGAGGGCCGTTCGCTCGGCTGCCAGGGCGTCGGCATGGTGGGCGAGATCGGCGCGGGCTCTCTGCGCGGTCTCGAGTTCGGCGCCGAGCCGCTCGGCTGTGCGTCGCGCGGCGGCTTCGCGGGCCGTGAGGTCTCCGGTGGTGGCCCCGGTGCGGCAGCTGATGGTCCACTCAGCGAGCGCGGTGGCGGCGGTTTCGCCGTGCTTCAAGGGCGCCCCGGCCGGAGCGGTCTCCAGCCCGGCCAGTCGCCGCAGGTGCGCGTGCAGGTCGTGGGCGTCCGGCTGCACGGTGCGGACCAGGCCGGCGCGGTGCGGGGGCAGGACAGACCCGAGGAGCCCCGCCTCGAATAGTGGGGGCGGCGGTGTGAGCACCGTGCCGAGCAGGTTGGCCACGGTCGCCACGAGGCCGGCCGGATCGGCGACCACCTCTTCCAAGTCGACAACGGCCGCCCGGTTCCGGTTCCGGTGCACAAACTCGAGGATCCGCCTGTTGTAGGCCACCCAGACGTCGATCGCGTGTCGCGGGTTGACGATGAAGGCCGTGTCACCGCGGCGAAACAGCGAGTCGACCACGTTCTCGGGCGGCCGCACCACGAACAGCCAGCGGGCCTCGGGGAGGAGTTCGGCCCAAAAGTCGAGCATTAAGACCGTCCGCGGATCCTTCCAGCCCCAGGGCCGGGCATTCGCCCGGCGACGGCCGATGAGTTCGGTCGCCTCAGCGCGGGCTGCCGGCGGCACGACGATCGTCTCGTGGCACGTGAAGCCCTCGAGCGAGAGGCCGTTGGCGGCCAGGATCCGCTGGTGCAGCTGGTAGAAGGCGAGGTCCTCGAAGTGCCCGCGGGGGTTGCCCGAGCCCGCGGCCATCAATTCGTCACCGAGGTGGATGCCCGCAGCTGCGACGATCGACGCCGTCAGCGACGTACCGGAGCGGTGCATCCCGCTGATGCCGAGGGCCGGCGGGTGGACGGCGTTCGGCGACGCTGTCATGGGGAGCGGACTCCGGAGCGAAAGGGTGGTGGGATTCTTTCAAGCGTTGCCCAGACCGTCAACGCCGCTCGTGGCCCCGATCCAGGTCCGTGGTCTGCCCTGCTTACCTGCCTTGCGTCATCTGCCGGGGCCGCCCTCGACCTTGACCGCAAACCGGACGGCGCGGTATTTCCCGGCCGCAGTTGGTGCCGGGCCGCCTGAGTTGGCCGCACGTCCTTCGCTCGAGAGACCCGCTCGCATGCCAAATCCGAAGCCCGCCGACCTGCGGTCCTATTTCGATGCCCGCTGGTATGCCGCCCGCCACGGCGGCAGCCGCCTGTGCATCCGCTGGCGACCGTGGGGCTACTACCGACGCCGCGGCTGGCGAAAGGGGCACTCGCCCGGCCCGCTCTTTGATGCGGCCTGGTATCTCAACTGTCACCCCGACGTACGGGCCGCCGGGCTCGACCCGCTCACGCACTACGTGATGCACGGCTGGCGGGAGGGCCGCCAGCCGCATCCCCTCTTCGATCCGTCGTGGTACTCCGTCCGCTACCCCGACATCGCGGTTGCGGGCGAGGAGCCGCTCTGCCACTACCTCACGACCGGCTGGCGGGAGGGCCGCTCGCCCCACCCGGCGTTTGATTCGGCCGGCTACCTCGCGACCCATGCCGACGTTGCGGCGGCCGGGCTTGAGCCCCTGGCGCACTACCTCGCGGTGGGCTGGCGGGAGGGCCGGGCTCCACATCCGGTCTTTGACGTTGGCTGGTACCTCGACCGCAACCCGGACGTGGCGATGGCCGGGCTCGAGCCCTTGTCACACTTTCTCGGCGGCGGCTGGCGGGAGCGGCGGGAGCCGTCGCCCGACTTCTCGCTCGCCGCCTACGTGGCGGCTCGGCCCGTACCGCTTGCTGCCGACGTCAATCCGTTTGTCCACTTTTTAGTTAACGAATACGAGCCGGCTGGAGCCGATGCTCGGACCCGGGCGGCCAGCGCGGCCGCCTATGCGCCCGGCGCCTGGGCGGTGGCAGGCTCGGCCACGCCTCCGGTCATGGCCGGCCCGGCCAACCGTGGCCACGTGCGGGCGATCGCGATGTACCTGCCGCAGTTCCACCGCGTGCCGGAAAACGATGCCTGGTGGGGTGAGGGCTTCACCGAATGGACCAATGTCCGCCGGGCCCGGCCGATGTTCGCCGGCCATCAGCAGCCGCACGTGCCGCATCCAGACGTTGGCTATTACGACCTCGCCGACCCTGCCGTGCTCGAACGGCAGGCCGAGATGGCCCGCCGTCACGGGATCCACGGGTTCTGCTTTTATCACTACTGGTTTGACGGCCGGCGGATCCTCGAGCAGCCGGTTGAACGACTTCTGGCCAGCGGCCAGCCTGACTTTCCGTTCTGTCTCTGCTGGGCCAACGAGAACTGGACGCGAACCTGGGACGGCCTCGACCGCGAGGTGCTCCTGGAGCAGCGTCACTCGGCCGACGGCGACGAACGGTTTCTGCGCGACCTGCTGCCAGCCCTCCGCGATCCGCGGTATATCACTGTCGCGGGCCTGCCGCTCCTGGCCGTCTACCGGCCGGGGCTGCTCGCCGACCCGGCTGCCAGCGCCGACCGGTGGCGACGGATCGCTGAGCGGGAGGGCCTGCCGGGCTTGCATCTGGCCGCAGTGCACTCCTTCGACCAGGCCGATCCGCGGAGCTTTGGCTTCGACGCGGCGATCCAGTTTCCACCGCTCCAGATTCCGGCCGCCAATCTCCGGGACACGGGGCTCAGCGGGATGGACCGCCGCTTCTGCGGCGGTGTGCTTGACTACCGCGAGGCGCTTTGCCACTCGCTCGCCCGGCCTGCGGCCGACTACCCGCTCTACCGTGGCGTGATGCCCGGTTGGGACAATACGGCCCGGCGGATGGAGCGGGCCACGGCCTGGGTTAACTCCTCGCCCGAGCTCTACGGCCGCTGGCTACGGGGCGCTGTTGAGCAGATGCAGCGGGAGCAACCGCCCGAGCGGCAACTGGTGTTTATCAACGCCTGGAATGAGTGGGCCGAGGGTGCCCACCTCGAGCCCGATGTGCGGCACGGCTATCGGGTGCTGGAGGAGACCGCGGCAGCGCTCCTGCCGCAGGCCGCCGGCCGCCCGGCCGGGCCGGAGTCGGCTGCCTGTGTCCCGGCCCGGCATGGGGCCGTGCTCGAACACGGCCGAGCGCGACTCCGCGTGCTGTTTGGCGGCGAGCTGCCCGAGCGCACGCACGGCTTCCTCGTGGAGCAGGTCGCGGCGGTCGCGGGGCTGGCGGCTGCCGGTCTGCGGCTGTTCCTCGACGCGGGCCGGCCCGCCTGTGAGATCGGCTCAAACATCATCACCCTCGACGATTCCTCGGCCATCGCCGCCGCGGTGCTCGCAGCGCGGCCGCAGGCTGCTGACCCGTTCACGTTCGTCGTGCTCCAGTTCAACCAGCCCGAGGTCACGGCCCGCTGTGTGGCCTCGCTACGGCGGCTCTCTGCCGGCCTTCGCCGGGTGCATGTTGTCGTGGTCGACAACGGTTCCGAGCCGGCGGCGGTGCTTCGGACCCGCGAGCTGTTTGCCGGAATGCCCGATGTGACGCTCCTGTTCACGGGCGAAAACCTCGGCTTCGCCAAGGGCAACAACGTCGGCTACGCCCATGCCCGCGACGTGCTCGGGGCTGGCTTCATCGCCGTGATCAACAACGACACGGTCGTGGGCGATCCCGAGTTCATCGACAAGTGCCGGGCCTCGTTCGCGGAGCGGGCTTGGTCGGTGCTCGGGCCCGACATCGTCACTCCCGACGGACGCCACGAGAACCCCTGGAACGATGAGGTCTACGAGGCCGGCGAGTGGGCGGCGATCGGCGAACTCTACGAGCGGCAGCGGGCGACCTGGGAGGCGGGGGGGCCGGCCGAGTTTCGCCGCCTGGGCCGCCGCAGCCCCCAGGCGACAACGCTTCACGAGCCGATCCTTCAAGGGGCCGCGTATGTCTTCTCGCCGGTGTTCACGGCGGAGCGGCCGCAGGCCTTCGACGAGCGGACGTTTCTCTACGGGGAGGAGTTTCTCCTGGCGGTTGACTGCCTGCTGGCCGGCCACCGCGTCGTCTACGACCCCCGGATCGTGATCGCCCACGAAGAGGGCGTGTCCACGGCGCGGGTGCCGGAGCGAACCAAGCTCGCGCTCGGCTACGACGCGGTCATCGAGACGGCCCGGCTCTGCCAAATGCGGCTCGAGCGTCACCGGGCTGCCCTGGGCGGGAAGTGGCTCGAGGCCGCCGCCCGTGAGATCCCGACCCTCACCGCCGACGGCCGGACGCATGTGCTCGTGGACCTACTCTTCTGCCAGCCCGGGTTTCACGGCGGCGGCGAATATGGCAAGGCCGTGTTCAAGGCGCTCGTCGCCGCCGCGGCCAGTCGCGGCGACGTGCAGCTCTGGGCGGCGCTCGACCCGGCCTTATTCATCGATGGCTGGGTGTGGCAGTGCTGCCGCGAGCACGCCGTGAACATCGTGGCGGTGAAGTCGTTCGCCGAGATCACGGAGCTCGTCAACTCGGGCCTGTTCAGTTCCTTCTTCGCCCCGGCGATCGTCGTCTACACCGGCTACGAGTACCAGAAGCGGGTCGGCGGCGGACTCGCCTTCACGTCTGGTCCGACCCGCGTCATCGGCACGCTCCACGACATTCGCGACCAGATGCTGGCGGAGGCGTGGCCGCGAGTCTTTGAGCTCCGGCGGGCGAGCGGCTGCCGGGCGGAGCGGGCGTTGGGCCCGGCCGAGGTGGAGCAGGAAGCGGCGCGGCAGGCGGCGATCGCCGGGCAGCTGCGGACCATGTACGAAGACCTCTGCAGCAGTCCGACGATCGACAGGCTCGTGACGGTGTCCGCGTACTCCGCCGCCTCAGTCCGCGCTCGGGCTGGCTGTCGGAGGCGGCTGGAGGTGCTGTTTTCACCCGCCAAAGACCGGCCCACCCCCGAGCCCTTCGCCGTACCGGGCGTCGAGGCGGGCGGGACTGAGTTTGCACTCCTGATCAACGCCGGCCGGATCGAGAAAAACGCTGCCGCGGCCGTGGCCGCCTTCGATCGGCTCTGCTCTGACCCCGGCTTCGCGGCGGAGTATCCGCGGCTGAAGCTGCTGCTTGTCGGGATCGGCCGGGTCGACGACCTGGGGCTGGAAACGCTCGCGCATCCCGCCCGGTTTGTCACCCTGCCCCACCTGCCGCCGGAGCGGCTTGAACACCTCTATAACGAGGCCCGCTTCCTGCTTTACCCGTCGTGCAACGAGGGGTTTGGATATCCGCCGCTCGAGGCCATGGCTCATGGCACCCCAAGCATCATCGCCGCCAACACGGCGGTGCCCGAGGTCTGCGGCGCTGCGGCGATTCCCTGCGACCCCTTTGACACGGACAGCATCGCCGCGGCCATTCGCACGATCCTCGCCGCCCCGCCGGCCGCGGAAGAGCTGCGCCGCCAGTTCGCGTCGGTGGCTGCCCGCCAGGCGGCCGATCTGGCAGAGCTGGTTGAGATCGTGTGTGGGCGGCCTGGCCAGGCACGGGCCGTCGGCCGTCGGGCCGCCGCCCGCGCCGCCTGAAAGGGCTTCGGTGCCTCATGGCCGTTTGCATCCACCAGATCTTCTACGCCGACTCCCAGCGGGCAGCCCTCGATTCGGCCTTCATCCCCTACGACAACCGGGCGAACCCGCGGCCCGAGTGGCGGGAGTATCACGTGTTCCGCACGGAGTGGCTCGCCGGCCGCTGCGGCGGGGGCGGCGTGACGGGCTATCTGTCGTGGAAGTTTGGCGCGAAGACCGGCATCGCCGGTCGGGCCTTCGTAGAGTTCATCGAGCAAAACCCCGGCCACGATCTCTACTTCGTCAATCCCCAGCGGATCGAGCCGCGGCCGTTCACCAACATCTGGCAGCAGGCTGAGGTCCATCACCCGGGGATCATCGGCCTGGCCCAGCGGATCCTCGCCGGCGTCGGGGTCACGGTCGATCTGGAGTCGCTCGAGCAGCCAGAAGAGCAGTTCCTGTTCTGCAACTACTGGGCTGGCACCAGCCGGTTCTGGGACGAGTACATGGCCTTCTGCGAGCCGGTCTACCGCCAGATCATGGAGGGGCTCGACGCGGCCGACCGAAAGCTCATCTGGTCGCGGGCCGACCGCGAGATCGATGCGGCCTACGTGCCCTTCATCATGGAGCGGCTGGTGAGCACGTTCCTGGCGATCAGGCCTGGGATCCGCTACCTGGGGCTCGATGCCGAACACGGGCGGCGCTCGAGCCTGCGGCGCTGGTGGCGGTGGATCCTGCCTCGCCGGAGTGGCGACCGGCAGCGGAGTTTTTCGGCAGCGCAGATTAAGGCATCCTTCCTCCAAAACAGACGGTAGGCATCGAAGTCAGGGTCATGAAGGACGTCGAGACGGTCGACATCGGCAATCCCCAGGAGTTGGCGGCCGCCGCCGAGAGCGAGGTCTGGTTCCACTCGATTGACCTCGGTCATGGCGTTGTCACCACACCAAGGGGCAGAAGACCGCACCGACGTTGGCCAAGGAGCTTGAGGCCCTGCAGCCGCCACCGCTCGCCGGCAAGAGCGTCCTCGATATCGGAGCCTTCGACGGGTTTTACTCCTTCGAGGCACAACGCCGCGGCGAGGCGCGGGTCGTGAGCCTGGATCTCCAGGTGTGGGAGCTCGAGACCCGCTTGGCGGACGACTATCAGGCCGAGTGCGCCGCCCAGGGCGTGTCGCCAGCGCCTCCGTACAGGACCGAATGCCTCCGCTGGAGGCTCGATCGGGACGGATTGCCGGGCAAGCGACGCTTCGATCTTGCCCGGCGGGCGCTGGGCAGCCGGGCAGAGGCGGTGGAGGTGCCCGGGACCGGCGAGCTGCTCCTGTGCGAGTTCTTCCCGGGCAACGA
>JBBEEF010000054.1:1394-11603 GCA_040880915.1 Pirellulales bacterium | reverse complement strand
TGGAGGTGCCCGGGACCGGCGAGCTGCTCCTGTGCGAGTTCTTCCCGGGCAACGAACTGAATGGCGACTATTCAAACTGGTGGTCACCGAACATCCGGGCGCTGGAGGGACTCGTGCGGGCGGCTGGATTCAAGAGCATCGAGGTCGTCCAGGGGCCGCCGTCGATTGCGGGGATTCCCGCAGGCTCGCCGCCGGTGCGGTACCGGGCGATGGTCCACGCTCGCAAGGCATAGGGTGCGGCATCGAGTCGACAGGCCCTGCGGCCAGCCTTCATGCGATCCGTCCGTTGCCCAAGCCCACTGCGTCAGCGGCGGAGAAGTCATCTGGCCCAAGCAACCCGAACCAGACCGACCGGCCGCCGACCAGGGCGGCCACGGTGGCTATCGCGCAGACGTCGAACGTGACGGCATGCAAAAGCGGATGGGCGAGCCACACGACACTGAAGTAGACCAGTTGCGCCGTTAGCAGGCAGGCGAGGAGTCGCGGTGAACGGTGCGCCAGGCATGCGCCTCCGCCGATGGCGAGGCCAAACCATCCCGCCTGCGGCAGGTGGTGGAGCATCGGTGAAGCGAGGCAGACGAGGAGGTAGAACGCCATGCTGGAGACCGACACGACGATCAGCATGACCGCGGCGGCATCCCCGGGAACCGCCGGATCGCGGCGCCTCGCACAGCCGAGAGCCGCCAAGACCGCCAACCAGGCGGCGGCGTTGCCAAACGTGGGCACGTGAAAATCCCAAGCCCTCAGGAGTCCGAGCCGCGAGGCGTCATCCGCGTTGTTCTTCAGTGCCTGGGCTGGCCATGACCGAAACGGCGTGACGGCGTCGACAAGCATCTCCCGCTTGAGCCGCAGCCATTCCGCCAGGCTCATCTGGCCGTAGCGGTCGCGGACGGCGTCGATCACGCTCCGCTCCGGCCGGTCGAAGCCGAAGTCGTTGGTCAGGGCGTATTTGGTGACCGGCTCGTGGCTGGGCAGCATCACCCGCTTGTACGCCGACCAACTGCCCAGGAGCAGGCCGGCCAACAGGGTGCCGACCACGACGGGACCCCAGTTCGGGCGCCTGATGCCGCGCGCGAACAGGAACGCCAACGGCGCGAGGAAGGCGGCCGTGCTGGCATGGGCCAGCATGCTCAAGGCCGCCAGTGCTGCCAGGCAGGGGATCCGGGCGGATGCCCCCCCTTGTCCCCGACGGTCCTCGATCACCAGGCCGAAGCAGGCGAGTGCGAAAGCGGCCCCGAAAGCCTTCGGCCAGCCGTACGTCGTGGTGAAAAAAGAGTAGGGGACGGTCGCGGCAAACCAAACGACCATCAGCGCGGTCCGCCGCGGCAGCCCGCCGATGACCTCGCGGACGAGCCAGTAGGCCACCGGGATCCATAGAGCATTGAGGGCGATTCCCACGGTGTTGTAGAACACGCCGGTGAGGTGGCGGCCGTCGTTGCACGCCTGCAGTAACGCGACGAGATCACCGATCAAGAGATGGGCGGCGGCCATCAGGGGTGGCCGGTCCGTCGGTTTCCAGCCGCCGCCGAACATCGTCGCCAGCGCGTCGCCATGCCGGATTCCTTCGGCAAACCGCCAAGGGAGTTCGTGATCCGAAGACCAGGTCGCCGGCCAGAATCGGTAATTCGGCTCCCAATGCCCGGTGCCGGTGCCCATTGCTCCGCACACGCCCGCCAAGAGCAACGTGGCAAAGCACCACAGGGCCGCGTAACCGCGGACGCGTTCCCAGGCCCGCTGCCGTGCTCGCCCACCTGCGGTCCAAACCGCAGCCGCGCCGGCCAGGCCGCAGGCGCTAACGGCAAGCCGGACGGCGACACCCGGCGGCAGTCCTCCGGCCTGGAGCAGCGGGGCGGCATAGAAAGCCGCCAGGGCGAAACTGCCAAGAGTCACGAGACCCAGCGGCAGGCAGAGCTCCTCCCGGTCGCAGGCGGCAGCCAGCGCGGCTCCCACGAACAGAAAGAATCCGTAGACGAGCATCGCGGCCACCAGGACGGCCAGTCGCCCCAGGAACGTGGCCTTCATGAAGGACAGCCAGGACACCGCGAACACGCTGCCGGCACCCAGGTTGTCCTGGCCGCTGCATTCCATGCGCAGGATCGCGTCCCCACCAACCCAGGACGGGGGCAGAGCGACGAGGACGTCGTTGAAACTGTTGTGGTTGCTACCGAAGCACACGGGCCGCCGCTCACCACTCGCGACATGCTCGATCCACAAAGCCATCGGGCCGCTGGTGCCGCTCGTCTTGCCCGTGACCGGAATGGCGAGCAGTGTGGGAGCGGAGAACGGCGGTGATGACAAACTAAGTGGCCGATTTCCTTGGCTGGGGGTCCAGGCCCGCCAGAACCCGGCTTCGTCGTCGAACCGGACGGAGTCCCGAAGGAAATGCGACGTGTGGTGGAGGCCACCGAGATTGACATGGGCCTCGGCTTCACCCACGACTCGCCAAGCGGCGGCGGGCGTCAACGGCCGGACTGTGGGCTCTGGCCAAAGCGTCACCGCGACGGCGGCCGCCAGCACGATCCCGGCAAGAACCCCAGCCGCCAGGCGAGGAGTTGGTGTCCGCATCTGAATCCCATGGTCTTTTGACACTGGCGCCTGCGTAGATCCGGCGATCATAAAAAACCAAAGTCGGGCCGGCTACCACCCTGGGCACCGCGCGATGCCCGCCGGGGATTGAGGGACGTGAGGTCAGGAATCGCGGCGGAGCCAGAGGCTGCCGCCGACGTTACGCAGGATCGTCGGCGCGTGCCGCTCGAACCAGCCACGGTCGCGATGCAAAAGACAGTTGATAAACAGCATCAGCGAGAAGCAGCGGTTGTATTGCAGGAACGCCCGCACGGCATACACCTCGTTCCAGGCCCGCCCCTCGTCAAGCCAGGTCGAGGGATACTCGAATGGCCAGAAGATGTCGTGAATATGGATCACGACGCCGGGCGCCAGGCAAGGCAGCACCTCAAACAGCAGGCGGGCGACGTCGCTACCGGCCTTGAGCACGTGGGTCGAGTCGATGAACAGGATGTCGTTGGCGGCGAGCCCGCGGAACAGGTCGAGATCAGCCTCCTGCACGATCTGCTGGCGGATCGCCCAGGTGGGGTCGCCCGGCTTCATCAGGCTTTTGAGCAGGTCGGGATAGGGCTCGAGAAACGTGAAGTCAACGCTCCGGCCAAGATGAAACTCATCGATGTCGAGCATCAGCGCCGAACTGTGGCCCGAGCCCACCTCCACGATCCGCCGGGGCCGGAGGTGCCGCATGAGTGCCTGGAGCACCAGCGCGTCGCCGGGGCCGAAGGAAGGGTTCGTGAATCCATACCGCCGCCCGTCGGCCGGTTGGTCGGCCAGGCCGCCCGACTCGAGCAGCGGCCGGAGGTCTTCGAGCAGCGTCCACTGCCGTTCAATCGCCAGGTCGATGCCGGGCAGTTCGGCCGGATTGGCCAGGTAGTTGGCCAGGGCCCGGCGCCGATCGTCGACCGAAGGGATCGCCGAGTAAAAATGGCCGGGCGGCACGAACTCGGCCGTCGACGCGGCCGCGGCGGCGGGCTGTGGGGTTCCCTGCCGCTGGCGAAACTCCGGGCTTTCCAGGAAGTCGAGCATCAGTTGCTGCCGGGAGAGTGCCCGGTCGCTCAAGGTGACGACGTAGTGGTGCAGGCCGCGGACGTCGGGCTCGCGGCCCAGGATCCGCTGGTAGCAGAAGGTGACAAACTCGCGGTCGTTCATGGCGGGGCCGGCTCAGGAGCGGGAGGGCGGGAGCAGTAGAGGGGAAACTGCGTCCGGCGCAAGAGGGTGACGCAGTCGGTGATCTTCCTCCGGACATCGGGCGTGTCAACGAAGTACAGGGCCGCGGCGTGCCGGGCAGCCACGTCCTCGGGCGGCAGGTCGCCCCGCATGTCGCTGGCGATCACGGACCACGACTCGGCGCCGCTACCCCAGTTCCGCACGGACTGTCGCGCGTGGAGGGTGAACAATACGAGAGCGACCACGCAGAGAACCGCCTGGACACCGCGGGCCACGGCCGTCTGCGGGAGCGCCGCCCAGATGAGGCCGAGGGCCAAGGGCACCGCGAGCGCGAGCGTGGAGTAATGGCCGTAGAGCGGGGTGAAGTCGCGGGTGCCACGGCCGTAGCCGATCGCCACCGCGACGAGCCCCAAAGCGGCGAGGTAGCCAAGCAGGATCAACAGGCTGCGGCGGTTCAACCCGGCGGCCGAGGTCCGACGCAGGGCGATCACCGAAGCGGCCACCGTGCCGATGATCGCCAGGGAGGTCACGAGCAGCCAAGGCGTGCGGATGCGGGCGACCAGGCTGCCGGGGTAGGAGGAGATCGCATCGAGGCTCGCGACCAGGGTTTGCCCGGGACTAGCGTAGCTTTCAGCGGAGCCGAGCTTCAGCGTGGCCAGATAGGCGATCGTCACCGCCAGCGTCAGGCCCGCCCCGGCCGCGGTGATCCCTCGGGCCAGCCGCTGCGGGGGGCCGCCGTCACGGGGGGGCCAAATCGCTTCGCTCACCAGCAGGGCTGCGGCCGCGACCGCAACCACGAGGCCACTCGTGCCCGTCAGCGGCAAGAGACAGGCGAGCGTCGCCAGCGCCAGTGCCCGCCAGGCAGCGGCGTGCGGTGGAGCGGCTACCGCCACGGCGACGAATAGTCCGCCCAGCACTGTCGTGAGGAGGAACTGGGAATGAAACGCCCACACGAGCGCTCCCTGCCCGAGGTGGAGTAGCACCACGGGAAACAGGATGTCGGTCCAGGCCGCTCGTCCGCGCATCCGCGCGGCAGCGACGACGAGCGCCGCCGCTGTGGCCGAGAGGAGCAGGGCGTTCAACGTCAGTGTCCAGCGATAGTCGGCCCCGGAAAGCCGGCCCAGCCCCACAAACATCAGCTTCACCAGCGGAATGTGATGCTCGTTGTGCTGTGTCCATAACCAGCTGAGCGTCGCCTCTTTGTCCCCCGTCAGATAGGGCACGATGTCGAAGTCGTCGCTCCACGGGAGCCAACGGCCGTGCACCGCGGTGGCGGCCAGCGCGAGGAGCGTGGCCACGGTCCACCCGCCCCAAACGAACCGCGCCTCTCGGGCGGCAGGTGCGGCTCCGGCACGGGCCAGTTGCTGGCTTCCCCTGTTGATAGTCAGCGTCTGCATCGTGCAGGGCTTCTCCTGGAAGATGTGCCGCAGGAACGGACGAGCACCGGCGCTAGCCCCAGCCACTAAGTGGCGGGGGAGACAAGGTGGATGGTATCAGCGACTCGAGCTCACGGAACGGGTCATGGCGGGGCAGGGCTCCTCGGCTGCGGGATCAGCGGGCGGTCGCGTGGCGCGGGAGCGCTTGCTGGCCGCGGTTGTGCGGCGGATTGCGCCGCTCGACCACGATCACATCAAGATACGCCGCCACCATCCCGAACGCTGGTATCGTGACCATGATCCGCCGGGCCTCGTCGCCGGTGCAAGCGTGGATTTGTTCGACGATGTCATAGCCCCAGTCCCACGTGACGAGCGACCCCTCGGCCGACATCGGGTTGCCGTGAAACTCGGGGGGTTCAAGGTGGCGAACGCCGTCCGGCCCCCGCTCCGCCCGCCGGCGGGAGGCCGCCTCGGCCCGGACCAGGGGTGTTGTCAGCAGGTGCGCCCCTCCGGGCCGGAGCGTCCGCTGCACTTCCCGGAAGGCGGCGTCGGTGTCGAAGATGTGCTCAAACACGTCCTGAGTGATCACGACGTCAAAGCAGCCGGATGCGAACGCTTGCTGCTCGAGGTCCTCCGACCGCCAGCGGCCGCCGGGCTCGAGTGTGCCGATGGGAGTGGCAGGGTCATACTGCGACGCCACGTAGCCAGGGCACTCGCGGGCCAGCTTCGCGCTCAGGCCGCGCAGCTCCGGCGACGACTCGTGGATTCGCAGCCGCCGCCAGTCAGGAAACCGGGTCTGGAGCGCGACCATCAGGGCCCGCTCCCGTGGCAACGAGTGGCACTCCTCACAGAGGTAGTGGTCTCGCAGCCAGACCTCGGTGGCCGAGAAGGTCGTGGCCCGTTCGCAGATCGGGCACCAGCCGGCGTGCCGCAGCACGTAGCCGGCGGGGGCAACCGCCACCGGGGCCATGGCCACCGGGGCGTCGGGGGCGTGCTCCGGCGGCCGCACGCCGTCGAGCACCAGCCGCACAAGATCCAGGAGGTCGCGCCGCTGCCGCGTGACGATCGCCGCATGCCGGCTTACGATCTGGTCGCGGGTGGGCGGATCGTGCCAGGCCTGGAGGATCGCCCCCGCGATCGAGTCGACGTCACGCGGGTCGCAGGTCACCGCCGCGTCACCGCAGACCTCGGGGATCGCGGTGACGGCTGCCACGACGGCGGGCGTGCCGTACCGCATCGCCTCGACGGGCGGATAGCCGAAGCCCTCGTTGAACGACGCGTAGACGAGCATCCGGGCCCGTTCAAGGAGATCCTCGAGCTGACCCGGCGGCAGTTCGGGGATCGCCGTGAACCGTTCGGGATGCACGAGGCGGCCGAGGCCCAGCTCGTCGAGCGCCGAGATGCCCACGAACACCACCCGCAGGTCTGCCAGACCAAAGGGATCACCCGGGCCGGTAAACAGCCGATCGAAGGCGGCAGCCACCGAGGGCGCATTCTTCTCCGGTCGCCCCGCGTGGAGCACGAGCGCGAAGGGACGGCCGTCTCCGCCGATGCCGTGGCCATGGTACGGGGTCGGCTGTGGCCGGTCTTTCTCGGCCGAGGAGAGCACCACGAACCGCTCCGGCGGCGGGGCGAACTCTGCCTCGAGCACTTCCCGGCAATACCGCGACACGGTCACCAGCGTGTCGACGTGGGGATCGTGGCAGATCGCGGCATACATCGCCGCCAGCTCGGCGGGATCGGGGGCGGAGGGCGATAGGAACGAGCCCGGTCCGGCTGTCTGGGGCCGCCAACCCGCCCGCACGAGCGCCGTGGTGATCGCTTCGCGGTCGCGGATCAACTGCAGGTCGCGAATGTCGTGCAGCGTGCCGATGACTCGTGTCCGGCCGCCGGTGAACGGCAGCCGGGTGCCGGCCCGACGCATGTACTCGTAGCCGGTGTAGACGACGATCGCGGGACAGAAGAAGGCGGTGAAGCGGCCCGAGTTGACGAGCGCCACGATGTCGGCGTAGGAGCGGACCGCGATCACGCGAATCGCCAGCCGGCGGCACTCGGCGAGCACCCAGGGATCGATGTGGAGCGCCGGGTCGAGGGCGGCCCAGACGGTAACATCGCTGCGGGCGGCCGCGGCCGCGGCCAGGCCGTGGAACACCGCCTTGCCGTACTCGCCGCCGCCGTGATAGCCAGGCTGGCAGAAGAACAGGTCCACGAGCACATGCCGCCGCGGTCCTGCCACGATACTCGGCAGCGACTCGCTGCGGCAGTCGAGTGGCTCGCCGCGGCAGGCGGCTGCGAAGTTGTCGAGCTCCCCGGCGGCGAGGCCAGCAGCCAGCGCCGCGTTCTCGTAGCCGAGCCGCATCTTCGTGGCGCTGGGGAGGGCCCCGGTGGAGACGCCCTCCTCGTGCAGGATGCATACCTCGGGCGTGTAGGCCATGAAGTGGCCCGCCAGCAGCGTGGCGACAGCAAACAAAAACTCCTCGCCGTAGAGCTTTGTTTGCTCGTCGAACAAAGTGGGCATGCTCCGGACGAAGACCGGCGAGAGGATGATCGCTGCCCCCTGCAGAATCGGATTGGCGATGAACGCCGCCTCGGGCGACCGCCGGCCGAGCCGCCGAAACCGGGGCTCTCCGGTCCGCTCGAAGTCGGCCCCATCCTCGTGGTACATCGCCGCGAGCCGCCGCCATTCACCCGGGCCGTAGCCAGTGTCGTTCCACGGGTTCTCCCGCCGGCCGTCGGGCGTGACGATGTCGGGGCCGAGCACCGAGCAGGCGGTCTCGCGAAACAACCGCTCGCAGCGAAGGATGAAGTCAGCCTGCTCGATCCGCGTGTCGTTGTTGATCACGGCGATGAACGCAGCGCCGAGTCGGTCACGGGCGTGGGCGTAGCCCACATTGTTGCCGCCGGCAAAGCCGAGGTTGGCGCCCGTCTCGAGGAGCTCGACCTCGGGCATCGCGGCGACCGCCGCTCGCGTGGCCTCGACAACCTCGAGCGGCGAACCGTTGTCGACCACCACGATCCGTACCGGCCGCCGGCTTTCGAGCCGCCGCAGCGACTCAAGACACCGGGCCGTGACGTCAAAGCGGCCAAACTGGAGCACGACGAAGCAGAAGGGGGCGTCGGAGTCGTCGCCCAGCGCAACAGCCAGCGCGTCGGTCAGGTCGCGGCGGTGATCGAGGGGCGTCTCGATGCCGCCGGCTTCGGCCAGGACGCGGCCGGCGTCGATCCGGAGCCGGCCCCCGGCTGCGGTCAACTGCCCCACGAGCGCCGTGTAATCGGCAAGGAAGCCGTGTCGCTCGCGGGAGGGTTCGCCGCCGACAAGTGCTGTGACCAGCGACCAGGCGTGCTGTCGCAACTCGGGCGGATCGTCCGGCAGCGAGTCGGTGGAGGTGGCGGTGGCGGTGGTGACTGCGGCCGGCGTGGCCGCGGGCGGAGCAATCGCCCGGATCGGCGGCCGCAGCCCGAGCGCTGCTGCCGTCTCGTCGAGGAAGGCGTAGCCGTGCCGGGTGTCGGGCTCGAGGTGGGCGCCCTCGGCCCACTCATTCCAGGCGTTGACGAACACGAGCCTGTGCTCGGGCGGCTGCTCGCTGATGGTGCGGTCGATCGTCGCCCGCAGCCAGGCACCGTAGCGGGCCGGTGACGAGCCCCTCCAGGACGTGGCCCGCTCCATCCGCCGGGCGGTGTTGTCCCAGGCCGGCATCAACCCGCGATACATGCGATATCCCGGCGCCGTCTCGGCCAAGGAGAAGCCGGCCGCCTCGGCGTAGTCGTGGATGCTGCCGGAGAAGTCGGGGACTGCGGCGACCTCGGCGTCACCGGCCAGATTGCGGGCCGGGATCTGCAGCGGCGGGAACTGGATCGCGGCGTCGAAACCGAATCGTGCCGGGTCGTCTTTGGAGAAGCTCCGCACCGCCACGAGGTGGATCTCGCCGATTCCCGCCCGGCGGCACTCCTCCCGCCAAGTGGCCGCAGCCCGCTTTGGATCCGCGAGCGACTCGGGGCGGTAGACCGCCAGGAGCGGCCGCCCGGCCACGCGGATGTAGCGCGGGTCGCGAAGCAGCGGGATCACGTCCCGGATAAAGTCGCGGTCGGCCGAGGGCTCATGCGACTGCGCCATCAGGATCTCGGTGTCGAGGCCGTCCCACGTCCGCGTCCAGTTCTCGTTGGCCCAACAGATGCAAAAGGGAAAGCTTGGCCGCCCCGAGCGGAGCATCTCCTCAAGCGGCTTCTCCAGGAGCCGTCGGCCCCCGAACCAATAATAATAGAAGCAAAACCCGTGGATCCCGTGGGCGGCAGCCATCGCGACCTGCCGCTCAAGCGCGGCGGGGTCGGCCAGGTCGTAGTAGCCGATGTCCGGGTGCGGCACGTGTGGCTGCTCGTGGCCCGCGTACATCGGTCGGCCACGGCGGACGTTGGTCCACTCGGTGAAGCCCTCGCCCCACCAGGCGTTGTTTTCCGGGATCCGGTGAAACTGGGGCAGGTGCATGGCGATCAGCCGCACGCCGGCATCCTGCGGGGTCACCACGGCCGCGGCCGGCTGTGGCGCGGCTGGCGTTGCGGGCCATCGCGCGGCGGGCGTCGGGAGCTGTGTCGCGGCCGCGGCGAGCTGCCGCGCGGCCGGCGACCCAGGCCCGCCGCCCATCGCCGGGGCCCGGCAGGCCTGCCAGTCGCGGTAGGAGTCGGTCCAGCGAAAGAGTAGTGCAAACCGCGTGAACAGCCCCTGCCGCAGCCGCTGCTTGGTGGCGATCGAGATCGGTAGCGAACGCCACCACCGCCGGCCGGTCTTCGAAACCTTCCGCCGCAGCCAGTCGGTCGGCCGCGACATCGTTCGCCGGCGGAATGACCGCAGCGGCCGCGTCAGCTGCCAGGAGTTACTGCCCTCGAGCGCAAGCAGTTGCCGCTCGAGATCGCTCCGGGCTGCCTCGCTCTGGGTGATCCGGGCTTCCGCGGCGGCCAGGCCCGCATCGAGTTGGTGGGTTCGCGCCTGCCGCACCTCCGACTGCGACTTGAGCACCTCAAACTCCGCCTTGAGCACCGCAAATCGTGTCTCAGCCTGGACCCGGTCAGTGTCGAGCGATGCCCGCTCCGCGACCGCGGTGGCGAG
>JBBEEF010000054.1:0-1294 GCA_040880915.1 Pirellulales bacterium | reverse complement strand
CGCTCCGCGACCGCGGTGGCGAGCCGCTGTTCCAGTCCGGCGACCTGGCTCTCCAGGGCGGCCCGGGCCTCGGCCTGCTCCGCCAGGGTGCGTGTCAATTGCTCCTGCCGGGCCTCACTGTCGGCGAGTTGGCGGCGGGCGAGGTCCAATCCGTGGTGCAGCGTGGCCAGCTCGTCCCGGTTTTGCTGGTCCGCCGTAGCGCGGGCTTCCCGGGCCGCGGTGAGCTCGGCCGTAAGCCCCGCGTTGGCGTCGTCCGCTTCGGTGAGTGCCTGGTCGAGCAGCTGCATTCGCCCGCCGAGGTGCCGACAGTGGCTCCATTCCTGGAACCCGTGCCCCGTCACAACCCCGCGGTCACCCGGGCCGACGTCGAGTCGCGGCGGCTCGCTGCCGGCAAGCGCCGCGAGTTCCGCGTAGAGCGTGATCGCCTCTGGGCAGGTGGCAGCCAGAAACGCGATTCGTGAGGCTTCGGTGCGCTGCCCGAGCAACTCGGGGCGAAACCGGTCGGGCGGCTCCCCGAGTGGAACTCCGAGCACGCGCCGCGCCGCTTCGAAGACCGCGGCAGGATTCTCGACAAACTGGGAAAGGTCACAAACCAGCGACCGGTCGGGATATTTGACGGCGAAGTCACGGACCAGGCGGTTGTAGTGCAGCCACACCTGGATGGCGGACGGTGGGTTCAAGCGGAACGCCTCGTCGCCCCGGCGGAACAGCGAATCGATGACCTCCCACGGCCGGCGCACGACGAACAGGAAGCGGGCCTCCGGCACCATGTGCCGCCAGAACTCGAGGTGGAGCGTGGTTCGCGGATCCTTCCAGCCCCAGCATTCTCCCAGCTCGCGGCGGGCCGCCACGAGCGCCTCGGCTTTTTGTGCCAAGGCCGTGGGCACCGGCGGCGTCGCCTGGGTGACGAATCCCTCCGGGGCCAGGCCGTTGGCACGGAGCACGAGCTGATGCCACTCAACAAAGTCGAGATCCTCGAAGTGGCCTGCCTCGTTGCCCCGGTAAGCGCCAAGCAGACGGTCGCCAAGCCGCAGCCCGGCCGCCTGGCAGCTGCCGGCCACAAGCGACGTCCCGGAGCGGTGCATGCCCGCGATCACGAGGGCCGGAGCAAACCCCGGCTCAGCTGGTCGATTCATGGTGCAATAGCTCACCCAACGGTGCGGCGCCCCGGCGGCCACGAATCCGTCTTGGACCAAGCGTAGCTTGCGAAATCGGCCGTCGCTGGGGCCCGTCAGGACCGGTCGGCGAGCGTCGCCCCGGCCGCGTCTCGCGGGGAAAGCAGCGGCGGGGCGGA
>JBBEEF010000053.1:0-1154 GCA_040880915.1 Pirellulales bacterium | reverse complement strand
GTCGGTGATCGTCACCGGTGAAGACATCGGCAGCCGCAGCCAGCCGTGGATCACCGTCGTCGATCCTGCGACGGGTGCCACCCTCAACCGATTTCTCGCCTACGAGTCGGGCTTCCGGGGCGGCGTCCGCGTGGCCCTCGGTGACGTGGTGGGCGATGGCACCCAGCAGATCATCACGGCCCCCGGACCGGGCCGGGTGGGTGAGATTCGTGTCTTCCGCCAGGACGGCACAGAACTCGTCGCCTACCGCTCGCTCCCCTTCGGCGGCCGCTACCGCGGCGGCGTCGAGGTGGCTGCCGGTGACTTCAATGGCGACCGTGTCGACGACATCGTCGCGGCCGCTTCCCGCGGCCCCGGCCTTGTCAACGTGTTTCTCGTCACCCCGGGAGTCGGCCTACTAGAAGCCGAGGGCGGGGCGGCTCGCCCCATTCCGGCCACGCCGACTCACTCGCTCCGCGCTTTTCCAAACCGCTTCATGGGCGGGGCGACGGTGACCACCGCCGACGTGGGTAGTTTTTCGGCTGGCCGTCTTGTTGATCCCGCCGCAGCCGACGGCCGCGTCGAACTCGTCGTTGCCAGCGGCCGCGGCCTGCCGCCGAGTGTCCTCATCTATGACCTCTCGGGGACACCCACGATCGTCCGTCGGCTGAGTCCTTTCGCGGCGTCTATGCGAGGGGGGCTGTCGGTCTCGGCGGGGCGTTACGACACCGACCAGATCGACGACATCATCGTCACGGGGGGTTTCCGCTCCGGCTCACAAATCGAGGTTCACTCCGGCCGGGTCACGGTGGGACAGGGGGGCCTGCTGGCCAAGCGAGAGGCCTTTGCGAGCCTGGCGACGGCCGGCCTTCCCCTCTCTGCCGCAGCCATCACGAGCACCGACGGGCGGGTGGTTTCGATCGCGGTGGTGCAGGGGGCGGGGCGGGGCAACGGCATCCGACGCCTGAGTATCACGCCGAGCACTGCGAGCACGCTTGCGGACCTCGCCGGGCCGCTGCGGATCGCGGCCACGCGTCCGGCCTTTGCCGGCGGCACCTAGCCGTTACGCATCTCGGGCGGGTCGGTCCTTCTCCAGCCGGCTGGCGAGTGCAGTTGATAAAAGCCCCGGGCGCGAGCCCGGGGACGGCTGATAGAATCGGGGTAGGGAGGCCCGA
>JBBEEF010000052.1:799-6445 GCA_040880915.1 Pirellulales bacterium | reverse complement strand
GAACACGCCCATGCGGCGGAACTTTTCGTAGCGGTTCGCCACAAGGGCGTCGCTCGGCTGGCCCACGAGATCACGGAGGGTTCGCACGAGAAAGGTTTTGAGCCGCATCGCCATCTGCTGCGGATGCCGATGGGCGCCGCCTGCGGGCTCCTCGATCACGGCGTCCACGACGCCGAATTCCCGAAGGTCGCGGGAACGGAACCGTAGCGCCCGGGCCGCATCGGCCTTGAAATCAACGCTCTTCCACAGGATCCCGGCACAGCCCTCGGGGCTGATCACGCTGTAGTAGGCATGCTCGAGCATCGCTACGCGGTCGCCCACGCCGATCCCGAGGGCTCCCCCTGAGCCCCCCTCGCCGATCACCACGCACACGATCGGCACCGGCAGCGAAGCCATGAGAAACATGCTCTCGGCGATCACCTGGGCCTGCCCGCGCTCCTCGGCCCCCACGCCTGGATAAGCGCCCGGCGTGTCGATGAGGCAGATCACCGGCAGGCCATATTTGGCCGCCAGCCGCATCTTGCCCATCGCCTTGCGGTAGCCCTCGGGGTGGGCGCAGCCGAAGTGGCAGGCCTGCCGCTCCGCGAGCGTCTTGCCTTTCTGATGGCCCACGACGAGCACCTTGTGCTGGTCGAGCTTGGCGAAGCCGGCGAGCATGGCGGGGTCGTCACCAAAGGCCCGGTCGCCGTGGAGCTCGACAAACTCATCAAATACGAGCTGGAGGTAGTCGCTCGTCTTCGGTCGGTCGGGATGGCGGGCGATTTCGACGGTCTGCCAGGGGTCGAGCTGCCCGAAGATTTGCTTCTGTACCTCGACAAGCTCCCGACGGAGCCGACTGAGCTCCGCCTCGCGGCGGGCACCCAGCGGGGCGGCCTCGAGGTCGGCGATCCGGTCCTCGATCTCGTAGATCGGTTTCTCGAGCGGCAGGCGGTGCAGTCCGGCGGCCATGCGGGGGATCCTCAGGGGAGCGAACCAAACCCAAGATTTTCCCGACTCGACGGGGGCCGCGTCAATCGGAAAACCACTCACCGCAGGTGCCCGGAGCGATCGAGCGGCGAAATGGCACGCCATTCCTGGCTCCGCCAGGCTCTGTTTGTCGACGTTAGCCCACGGTGGTGCGTTCGACGAGGCGGATCGCCCGCAGCCGTCCGAGCACCTCCTGCATCGACGAGGGGCGATCGGCCGGCTTCTTCGCGAGCATTTGCCGCAGGAGCTTCGTGGCGTCGGCCGTGGCGTTGCGATTGACCGTGTCGACGGCTGGCACCGCCGCCGAGACATGCTTGTTGAGCAGGTCGTTTGTGTCGGACGAGGTGTACGGTGGGCGGCAGGCGAGCAGTTCGAAGATCACACAGCCGTAGGAGTAGATGTCGCTGCGGGCGTCGAGGGCCTGGCCGCGGATCTGCTCGGGCGACATGTAGCTCGGCGAACCTTGCGGCGGGGTCTTGCCCCCGAGGAGCCGGCCGAGCATTCCCGAGGCCCGGGCGGCGATCGCCAGGTCGATGAGCTTTACCTGGCCGTCGGGGGCCGCCAGCACGTTCTCGGGCTTCACGTCGCGGTGCACCCAGCCGCGGGCGTGCGCATGGTCGAGCGCGAGCCCCAGTTCGGTGACGATCCGCTGCAGCCGTGGCACGAGCTGCCCGACGCCGGCTTGGATCTGCTTCTTGAGGTTCGGATGCGGAAAGAGTTCCATCACGAGGTGCGGCAGCCCCCCCTCCTCCGACAGCCGGTCGATGCGGATCACCGTCGGGTGCGCAAGCGACGTGGCCACCTTGAGCTCGTGCTCGAGCAGTTTCCGCTGGCCGGCGTCGCTCGCCATCTCCGGCACGATCACCTTCACCGCCACGCGGTCGCCGGCCTTGGTCGTGGCCTCCCACACCTGGCAGTGTTTGCCGAGGCCGAGTTGCTGGACGAGTGTCAGGGAGCCGAGTCGTTCGGGGAGCTTGGGCATGGCGGGCTGGGAGGTTGGAGAGGGTCGGGTGCGAGGGAGATCGAGACGAGGACGAGCCCCTGCGGTGGTGCAGTGGGGCCGGCGGCCGGGCGGCTTTTGGCCACGAGTGCCTCGCCGAGCCACCCCGGGCTTCGCTTGCCGGCACCCACCATCACCAGCGACCCGGCGATGATCCGGACCATGTTGTACAAAAAACCGTTGCCCTCGACCTCGATCCAGACCTCGGTCGCGGTCGGATTCCCGGGCAGGCCATCGGACACGCCATCGGGCAGGATCGGCCGCCGCACCGTGAGGGAGTGGATCGTGCGGACCTTCGACCGCCGGGGCGAGAGGGTCGACTCGAAGCTCGTGAAGTCGTGCTCTCCCACGAGGGCGGCGGCGGCGGCCTCCATCGCGGCCACATCGAGCCGGCCCCGCCATCGCCACACGAACTGCCGGCAGAGCACGGGCTTCGCAGCCGCATCGTAGATCCGGTAGCGATACCGTTTGCGGATGGCGGCCCCGACCGGATCGAAGCTCGGGGGGGCCAGGTCGCCGGCGGTCACGGTGATGTCGGCCGGCAGATAGGCGTTGACCGCCCGCACCCAGACCTCGGGCTCGAGCGGGCTGGCCGTGGTAAACGCCACCACCTGGTCGAGGGCATGCACGCCCGCGTCGGTGCGGCTGGAGCCCCGCGGCACCACCTCCTCCCCCGACACCCGGCGGATCGCTTCGGCGAGCATCCCCTGCACCGTCGCCAGGCCCGGCTGGATCTGCCAGCCGGAGTAGCCGGTGCCGTCGTAGGCGAGCCGCAGACGGATCGTGCGGCCGGCTCCGCTCATCCCCGCACCGCGGCCGCACCCCCTGCCCTGCCCACTCCGGCCAGGAGCGTCGGGTCGGCGGCAAGCCGTTCGGCGATCTGCACGGCGTTGGTGGCCGCCCCCTTGCGGAGGTTGTCGGACACGCACCACAGGGCGATGCCGGACGGACACGAGTCGTCTTCACGAATCCGCCCCACGAACACCTCGTCGTGGCCGCTCGAACTCCGCGGCATGGGGTATTCCTTGGCGGCGAGGTCGTCCACCACCACGATGCCGGGGAACGCCGCGAGCAGCCGGCGGGCCTCGGCGGCCGAGAGCTTCCGCTCGGTCTCGATGAGGAGCGACTCGCTGTGGCCGTTGGCCACCGGCACACGGACGCAGGTGGCGCAGACGCCGATTGAATGATCGCCGAGGATCTTGCGGGTCTCGAACACCATCTTGAGTTCCTCGCTCGTGCTGCCGCCCTCACGCGGAGAGCCGATCTGCGGGATGAGGTTGGCGGCGATCGGATGCGGGAAGATCACCCGGGGCTCCGGATCGCCGCCGAGCCAGGCCAACGCGCCGTCCCGCAGTTCCTGTGCGGCGGCCAGCCCCGCGCCGCTGACGGCCTGGTAGGTGCTCACTACGACCCGGCGCACGCGGGCGGCGTCGTGGAGCGGCTTCATTACCATTACCATCTGGGTCGTCGAGCAGTTGGGGCTCGCGATGATGCCGCGATGGCCGGCCAGGGCGGCCGCGTTGACCTCCGGAATCACCAGCGGCACATCGGGCTGCATCCGGTAGAAGCCGCTCTCGTCGACCACGACGGTGCCCCGCTCCACCGCCCAGGGAACGAACTCGGCCGCTACCTCATCGGGCGTGCTGCCGATGGCGATCTCGACCCCCGCGAAGGAGTCGGGCACGAGCTCTTTCACGGCGAAGCTGGTGCCGGCCACTTCAATTGTTCGCCCTGCCGAACGGGCCGAGGCGAGTAATGTGAGCCGGCGGGCGGGGAACCGCCGCTCAAGCAGCAGTTCGATGATGATGCGGCCCACGGCGCCGGTGGCGCCGACCACTGCCAGGGTGTCGATCATGCGAGGTCCGTTCGGTTCGAAGAGGGAAGGTATACGGGGGGACGAGACGCGGGGGGAAGCGGCAGCCAGCGCCGCCAGGCGGCCGCCGGCACAAACGCCAGGTTGGCGGTGATCATCGCCAGCCCAAACTCAATCATGCCCATCGCCAGGCCGATTCCCAAGTGGACCGCCACGGCGGTCGCGAGAAACACCCGGCGGGTGAGCCGCGGCCAGATGAGGGGTGCGTAGGCCACCTCCCAGAACAGGGTCACGAGGGTGAGGGCGTTGACCACCAGCGGGTGGCGGGCGAGCCAGGTGAGGTCGAGCGTCCGGTATTGGACGTTGGCGGCCGCGCCCCAGAGGGCCGTGCCCTCCCACCAGCTGGCCCCGAAGAGCTTGCCGCCGCCCGAGAAGAAGTAGACCACGCAGAGGTGCACCTGGATGAGCCGCAGCGCGATGTTGGCCAGCACCGACGGCTCTCCCCTCCCCTGCCCCGTCGCCTGCCCCCTACCGAAAAATCGTTCGTCGAGCGACAGCCTCGCCCCGCTTGGCCCCACCGCCAGACCCACGAGGAGCAATCCCAGCGTGTCGTCGAGCCCGAAGGTGTTTAAGGGGGCGCGGTTGGCCGCGCTCACGAGTGCCAGAAGCGATACGACTGCCGCGCCTGGCGTTGCCAGGCCAACCGTGAGGAGGATGGCGGCGGCCAATGCGATGCCGGCGAGCACTCGGATGGCGTTGGGTCCGGACGCGGCGAAGTACCAGCTCCACTGCCACGGCTGGTCGTTCATCCGCCAGACCTCGTGCGGCACGAGCCAGCCCTGCGGCCCGAAAAAGGCATCGGGATCGAGCAGCCAAACCAGACACGACCACGAGAGCAACAGACCGGTGCAGATCCGCACCACGGCCAGCGGCAGCGGGTCGGCCGGCGTGAACCAGAAAGCGTTCCAGGCGGCGGCCCACTCACCGGCCCAGCTTTGCTCGGCCCCCTGCCCCGCCGGTGTCGACTGATCGCTCGAGATGCTCATCGCAGGGTCGCCTCCGCCGCGATTGGCTTGTTACGCTCCGCTCTCGGGCTGCCGGCCGGCAGGGCCAGGCCCTCCGACACGGCGTAGGTTCCCAGGGGCGTCACGAGATCCGCGCCTGCCGTGCCCGCCACCACCTCCTCGGGGCCGGGCAGATAATGCTCGACCAGATCGAGCCTGACCCGCGTGCCCCCTTCGGTCCGCAAGAGGTTGGCGGCCACCCCCTTCACCAAGGGCAGCCAGTCGCGGCGAGCTTCCTGACGGATCTCGGCCGGGGCGAACGGTGGCGGCACGAGCGCCGCGATCTTTTCGGCCACCATGAACCGCCGGTGGTAGAGAAGCCGGGGCTGGTCGGCGGCCGCGTCGGGGATCGTGCCCGCCCGCGTTGTGCCGTCGGGCAGCGTGATCGTCCAGCGGATCGCGTGCCCGGGTCCGGGATTGGGGGCGAAGAACCGGTAGCCGTGGCCGAGGTAGACCGCGCCGAGCAGCGGTCGGAACGGCTGGAGGATCACCTGTGAGAGTTCGCTCGCCGGCGGTGGCCCCGAGAGCGGCGCGATGATCACCGCGGCAAAGTAGATCAGGATCGCCAGCGACAGCGGCAGCCGAATCGCCCGTGGCAGGGGCGGACGTCTGGCGGGAGCCGGGGCGGGATGTGCACGGCTGGGGGTCAAGCTGGGGGGCAAGCTGGGGGGCAAGGGAGCACCTCGGGGGAGCACCTCGGGGAATCGCAAAATCCTAGGTCGCGTTTCCCGTCGAGTCATCAGGCGTTTGTGGCAGTGACAAAAAAACCCCCCGGGGGGGGGGGGGGGGGGGGGGGGGGGGGG
>JBBEEF010000052.1:0-789 GCA_040880915.1 Pirellulales bacterium | reverse complement strand
CCTGTGGGCCGCACGGGGGGCATTGACTGCACCTGGATGTCCTGGCCTCAACCGGCCTTACCGCAGCGAGGCAGTGGCCGCGGCCGGGGCCGCGGCGGGGTCGAGCGTGAGCTCCACCTGGTCGCCGGCGGCCAGGTCGATCACCTTGGAGACCGTCTCCTCGCGGCCGTCGACGACCGTGGTGACCTTGATCTCGTAGCCCCGCCAGACCTGGCCGGCGGCCAGGGTCGCGGTCTCGAAGTGACGCACCTCGCCGGCCGAAGCCGTCGGGTTGCCGGCCAGCCAGACCTTGGCATCGTTCGGCACGGTGAGCGTGAGGCTCGTGGTGGCGACGGCCGGGGCCGCCTCAACCGCGAACAACAAGCTCGACCGTTCGCCGGCCGTAAGGGTCACGACCTTTGTGGCCTCTTCGGTCTTGCCGTTTCGCTCGACGGCCATCCGCACGACGAACTCATACGCCTTGCCGGCGTCGAGGCCGCGGGAGAGGAACCGCCGGCGGGCACCCTGCGACGAGGTCTTCGTGCCATTGACGAAGATCTCGGCGTCGGCCGGAACGTCGATGACAATCAGGCCGCCGTCAGCCGGGACGATTCCCGTCGAGTCGTCGAGGGCTGGCGTGGCCGGGATCGCCGGCGGCACACCGATCACCTCGCCGTCGACCGACGAGGGTACCTCGTTGATCACGCGATACGACTCGATCGGCATCGCGGCCGAGTAGTCGGTCGAGTAGCCGCTCGTGGCGTAGCCGCCGTAGCTGCCACCGGCCGAGCCGCCCGAGCTGCCGCCCGA
>JBBEEF010000051.1:0-6504 GCA_040880915.1 Pirellulales bacterium | reverse complement strand
GAGCCGAGCCTCCGACGCCAGGGATCCGCACGGCTTGACAAATACTGTACGGCCGTATATTCTTCGAGGCTCGTTCTTCATGGATGCCCCCCCAATGCCCCACGACCTCCAGTCCGTCCTCAATTCCTCGTTCGGCCACCCCTCGTTCCGCCCCGGCCAGGAGCAGGTGATCGCGTCGCTCCTGGCAGGCCGTAGTGCGCTCGCCCTCTTTCCCACAGGTGCCGGCAAATCGCTCTGCTATCAACTGCCCAGTCTGCTCTTGGACGGCCTGACGGTCGTGATCTCGCCGTTGATCGCCTTGATGAGGGATCAGGTCGAGTCGCTCGAGGCGCGGGGAATTGCGGCGGCGCGGCTCGATTCCTCGCTGACGCCGGCCGAGGCGGCGGGCGTGTATGACCGCATCCGTACCGGCAGGCTCAAGCTGCTCTACATCGCGCCGGAGCGGCTGACGAGCGAGCAGTTCGTCGGCCGGCTGTCGCGGGCCAAGGTGGCGATGATGGCGGTGGACGAGGCCCATTGCATCTCGGAGTGGGGGCACAACTTTCGGCCCGAGTATCTGCGGCTGGCGCATGTGGCCAAGGAGCTTGGTATCAGCCCCGTTTTGGCGTTGACGGCCACGGCGACGCCCGCGGTCGCGGCCGACATTCGCCGAGCCTTCGGCATCGCCGAGGCCGACCATGTGCAGACCTCGTTTCGGCGGCCAAACCTTGCGTACCGGATCACGCCCTGCGCCGACCGCGATCGCCTTGCCCTGCTCACCAGCCGGCTCCAGTCGCGGGTGGGGGAGCGGCAGGGGGCATCGATCGTCTACGTGACGCTCCAGAAGACAGCGGAAAAGGTGGCGAATCACCTGCAGCAGAACGGTCTCAAAGCCCTCGCCTACCATGCCGGCCTGCCAGACGACAAACGGCATGCGGCGCAGGATGCCTTCATGACCGGCCGCGTCGACACGATCGTCGCCACGATCGCCTTCGGCATGGGGATCGACAAGGCCGACATCCGCGGCGTCTACCACTACAACCTGCCAAAAACACTGGAGAACTACTCGCAGGAAACCGGTCGCGCGGGCCGCGACGGCCAGCCCTCCGTCTGCGAACTCCTGGCCTGCGCCGACGATCGGATCGCGCTGGAGAACTTCAGCTACGGCGACACGCCCACTCCTGAGACGCTTCGCCAGCTCCTGGAGGAGATTTTTTCGCCGGTGGGCTCCCCTGCCTGCCGACGATCCGAGCATCGGCCGGGCGAGTTCGATCTCTCGCTGTACGAACTCTCACAGGCGACCGACATCCGCCCCCTGGTGATCGAGACGGTGCTCACCCATCTGGAACTGGGCGGGATCATCCGGCCGCTGGGCTCGTTCTATGCCGGCTATCAGTTTCGGCTGCTCGAGCCCGAGGCGGCCCTCTTGGCGAAACACACGCCCGAGCGGCAGGCCTTCCTGCGAAAGCTCTTGCAGTCCGGCAAGCGGGGCACGAAGTGGACCTCGATCGAGTCCGATCGTGCCGCGGCCGAGCTGGCCGAGCCGCGGGACCGGATCGTCAAGGCGCTCGACTGGCTTTCCGACGCAGGCAGCATCGAGCTCAAGCCCAGCGGCAGCCGGCAGCGATACCGGCTGACCGGCGCCGGGCAGCCTGATGCGCCGGCCCGTCCCGATCTCGACACGCTCGCTCGCTCGCTGGAGCAACTCTTCGTTGTCCGCGAAGCCCGTGATCTTGAGCGGCTTGCGGCCGTGCTGGAGTTCGCGGCAGACCGCGGCTGCCTGACACACAGGCTCCTTGTGTATTTCGGCGAGCAGGCCGGCCAAGCGGAGGGCGACGAGCCGCCCATCCGCTGCGGCACCTGCACAAGCTGCGACGATCCCGGGCCCGCGGCCAGAGAAGCGGGCGCAGCCGCCGCCCGGGAAATCCCCGCGTCCACAGAGCCGGAGATCGCCGCTGCGCAGGCCGGGGCCATCGAAGCCCTCGTGGCTGAGGATCGGCAATCGCTCCGCACCCCGCGGCAGCTGGCCCGGTTTTTGTGCGGGCTCACCAGCCCCGCCACCAGCCGGGAGCGGCTTGGCAAACACGCCGCCTTCGGCCTGCTGGCCAGCGTTCCCTTCGCCACCGTGCTCGCCCACACCGAATCGCTCGCGGGAGGAGCGCCGGTCGCCTGTGGCTGTAGTCCATTCGCCATTGGTCGAGAACGACCCGGGCCTCCGGCAGGCTGAGGAACAACTCCCGGTCAAGCAGTTCGTCGCGGAGCATGCCGAAGCAAGCCCTCGATCTGCTCTGCACTGCGTCGCTTCGTCGTCAGAACGCAGGGAGTTTTGGAATCCGGCCAGAAAAACTGGCTTGACATATCGTCTTGTTCCGATATATTGATCTGTTGGCAAGGCTATCCGGCCCGCCAAACACGCTCACCGTCCCCCTCGGAGCCCCGCCATGAAGATCAAGCAGTACTACCTCGCCTGCCTCTCCCACGCCTCCTACATGATCACCGACGAGAAGACGAAGACGGCGGCCGTGGTCGATCCGCAGCGAGACATCGACCACTACCTGAACGACGCCGCGGCCGGGGGATACACGATCAAGCACGTGTTCCTGACCCACTTCCACGCCGACTTCATCTCCGGCCACATCGAGCTCCGGGACCAGGCCGGCGCCAGGATTCATCTCGGCAGCCGGGCCCAGGCGGAGTTCGACTGTGTTCAGATGAAAGATGGCGACGCGATCGAATTCGGCGACGTGAGGCTCGAGGTGATGGAGACCCCCGGCCACACGCCGGAGGGAATCACGATCCTTGTCTACGATCTGGCCACGAGCTCAACCGAGCCGCTAGCCGCCCTCACCGGCGACACCCTCTTCATCGGCGACGTGGGCCGGCCCGACCTGCTGGCGAGCATTGGGGTAACCGCCGCCGAGCTGGCCGACATGCTCTACGACAGCGTCAACAAGCTCGTTAGGCTGCCCGATAGCACGCTTGTCTATCCAGCCCACGGAGCCGGCAGTCTGTGCGGCAAAGCGCTCTCTCACGAGACCGTGTCCACGATCGGTGAGCAGAAAAAATTCAACTATGCCCTCCAGCCGATGAGCCGCGAGGCCTTCAAGGAGATCGTGACGGCCGATCAGCCCGAAGCCCCCGACTACTTCGTCCACGACGCGATCTTGAACCGCAAGGAGCGGACCGCCCTCCACGATGCCATGGAGAAGCAGCTCAAGCCGCTCTCCGTAGACGAGGTGCTCGCGCTCGAGAACTCTGGGGCCCAGCTGCTCGATGTCCGTGACGGCATCGACTTCGAGGGGGGCCACCTCCGGGGCGCGCTCAACATCGCTCTCTCGGGCAAGTATGCCACCTGGGCCGGCTCGATGCTCTCGCACGAGAAGCCGATCGTGGTGATCGCGGAAGCAGGGGGGGAGGAAGAGGCCGTGATGCGGCTCGGCCGGATCGGTTTCGATAACGTGGCCGGCTTTCTCGCCGGCGGGCTGCGAGCCCTCGAGCACCGTGGCGATCTCGTCGAGCGGACCGAGCGGATCACGGCCCCGGCGCTCGCCGAGTGGCTTGCCGGCAAGCGGGCCGCTGCCGGGGCCGCTCCCACGGTGCTCGACATCCGTAGCGAGGCCGAGCATGCCGGCGGCCACGTGGCCGGCAGCCTCAACATCCCGCTACCAAAACTCGAGGAGCGGATCGCGGAGGTGCCTGCTGATCGGCCGGTCGTGGTGCACTGCGAGGGGGGCTACCGGTCGGCGATCGGCGTGAGTCTGCTCCAGAAACTCGGCCGCGCAGGCGTCCATGACCTCGTGGGCGGGTTCAAGGCCTGGGTCGCCACGAAGGAGCCGACGGCAACCGCGGCTGCGGGATCCTGACGCCGGCCCTGAGTCTCCCGCTCCCGAACCTACATTTGCGCATCATGGCGTTTCCGACCGCACTCGTCGTCGCGATTGGCCTGGCCACCAGCCCTCCGTGGCTGCCGATCGTGGCGGCGGCGGGCGCGGGGGCATTCGTGGGTCTTTCGCTTGGCATCACCGGCGGTGGGGGGGCGATCTTCGCGGTGCCGCTGCTCGTCTACGGACTCGGTGTCGAGCCGGCCACGGCAGTGGCGATCTCCCTGGTCACGGTGGCCGCCACAGCCGCCGTCGGTGCGGTGGAACGGTGGCGGTACGGCCAGATCGAGGTTCGCACGGGCCTCCTGTTCGCGGCGGCGGGCATGCTCACGGCGCCGCTGGGAAGCTGGCTTGGTGGCCGTCTGCCACAGCAGCCGCTGCTTGTGTCGTTTGGCGTATTGATGCTCCTGGTCGCGGTGCGAATGTGGACGAAGGCGAGCAACGTGGAAGAGCGGCTCTCCCCGGCGCTCGTCGACCCCGGCAGCGGCCCGGCCTGCCGGCGCGATCCCGAAGGACGCCTGCGGCTGACGAGCCGCTGCGCGACGGTGCTCGCCACCGTCGGCCTGATGGTCGGCCTGTTGTCGGGCCTGTACGGCGTGGGGGGCGGCTTTCTCATCGTGCCGGCGCTTGTGACCTTCGCGGCGATGGGTGTGCCGCGGGCCGTCGGCACATCGCTGTTCGTGATGACGCTCGTCGGACTGTCCGCCGTCGCGTCGCAGGTTGCTGGCGGCCGCACAATCCCGCTCGAACTCGCCGGTGGATTCGTGGCCGGCAGCATTCCGGGCCTGTTCGCAGGATCGGCGATCGGACGGCGACTCACCGGTCCTTTGCTCGCGCGGGGCTTCGCGGTCGTGATCGTCGTTGTCGCGACATTCGTGATCGTCCGTGAGCTCACGCGTTCCTGATATCCTCCATGTTCGCTCCTCTCCTCACCTCCCACCCCCACCCCGGAGCCTCCCGGATGCACCGCCCCAACCATGCCCTCGTCCTACTCGCCTTCGCCGTCATCTCTGCCGGCACCGCCCTCGGACAGTCTGCCGCTCAGCCCCCAGGCCAGTCCGCGGCCCAACCAGTTGGAGCCGATCCCGCGGCTCCGCGGCTTTCACTGCCGCCGGAATTTCCGCAGATCGAGGGCTACGGGTCGGTCGTGGGGCTCCCGGAGGCAGGCGAGCGACCGCGAATCGGCGGCCGAGTCGTGTTCGACACCACGGCTGCCGCTCCGGCCGGCAAGCCGAATCGGGGCCTTGAAACCGCCGCCCGGCTCGTCAATCTCTACGCCAAGGAGGGCCTTGCCACGGCTCGCCCCCAGATTGCCGTGATTCTCCATTTCAACGCCACGATCGCCGCACTTGGTGACGAGGCGCACGGCCGAGCGGGGGGCGGCTCCAATCCGAACCAGGAACTGGTCGAGAAACTCCTAGCCAACGGCGTCGAAATTTGGGTCTGCGGCCAATCGGTTGTGCGGGGCGGCCACGCCCTTGCCGATGTCCTGCCCGGGATCAAGGTGGCCCACTCGGCGATGGTGTTCAACATGAATCGTCAGCAGGACGGCTGGGCCTCGCTGGGCGTTCACTGACGATCTCGACCGGGAATTCCTCTCGATGCCGTCCCGCAGCCATCTCGTCCTCCCAGTCCTCGTTCTCGGCTTTCTCGTGTCGCTGACGCGGGATGTCTGTGGGCAAGAGAATCAGGAGATCGACGCCGACCGCGATGCCTTCACCCCCACGACCTACACCGTCGATGCGGGCCGCTGGCTGACAGAGACCGCCTACACCTACATCCAGAACCGGTCCGGTGCCCCGACCAACAGCTATCCGGAACTGCTCCTTCGGCGGGGCATCACCGAGCGGTTCGAGCTCCGCTTCGGTGTCAATTACGAGTCTGGCTCCGGCGGCAGCGTCGTGACGGCCGTGGAGGCGGGTGAGGGGCTCGGCGATACCTTCTCCACTGAGGCGACTCTCCTCTACGGCTGCAAGGTGCTCGTGACCGAACAGGACGGCTGGCTGCCGCGGAGCGTGGCCATTGTCGAGGCCTTCACGCCCGTGGCGAGCGAGGTGTGGGGCACCGAACCGGCGGCCACCTACGCCCTCGGCTGGTCGCTGCCTGACGGCCAACGCTTCGACACCGCGATCCGCTATGTCTACGCCGACAGCGAGGAAGGCACGCTCGACAAGTGGATGCCCTCGGCCGTGCTGCGAATCCCGGTCACCGAGCGGTTCGAGGTCCATGCTGAATGGTTCGGCACCTGGACCAGGGGCCTCGAGGACGAGAAGGTCCGCCCGTTTGTCGGACTGGCGGGCCACTACATTGTCACCCCCGGCCTCGAGTTCGGCGTGCGGATCGGCTGGGGGCTCACCCGCGACGCCGCCAACTTCTACTCCGACGTTGGCTTCGGCTGGCTGTACTGAGCCGCGACCGTTCGGGATGGATTCCCGGGGGGCGCCAGCTCTTTGAGAAGGCGGCAGGAGATCGGGATCACGAAGATCGCAAATAGGATCGAGGCCACAAGCCCGGAGATCGGCTCATCCGGGATTTTCGTGGGCCACATCGACTGGGTCGGGGTTGCCCGTGCCATCTCGCCGGCCGGTCGCTTCGGCATCCTGCCTACGCTTGCTTGCAAGGCCGTCGAGATAACACGGGCAAC
>JBBEEF010000050.1:0-1184 GCA_040880915.1 Pirellulales bacterium | reverse complement strand
GTTCGGCGGGAGGGGGGCCCGAATCCAATCGGGCCTCCCTACCCCGATTCTATCACTGGCCATTGCCCGCTCAAGCATCCTGGCGGTTGGGATTTATAGAAGCCCCTGGCGCAAGCCCGGGGACTGCGGGTGAAAAGGCCATTGCGTTGGCCATGCCGCCTAAAGTCGGGGCCGCGTTTGCATGGCGGCGCGAGGCGGTACGCGTCGTCACAGTCCCCCGGCTCGCGCCGGGGGCTTCTATCACTGGCCATTGCCCGCTCAAGCACCATTGCCATCCTGGCTACGATATGGGGGTGACTGCCTCCCATAGCCATACAGAGTTCTGGCACCGCGACCCGCGGGCCAGGCAGCTCGTGTTGGTCGGTCTTGTCCTCGTGGCCAGCGGACTGGCCCACGGCGTTGTCTGGGCTTTGGTCGGCGGCCCGTGGGAGGGGCCGGTTACCTGGCGGAAGCCGATCCTGTTCGGAATCTCCGGCGGCCTCACAAGCCTGTCCCTGGGATGGATCTGGTCGACGCTGCCCCGCCGGCGGGGTGATGGGTGGCTGCCCGCGGCGACTGCGTGGGCACTTTTTGTCGAGGTGCTACTCATCGACCTGCAGCGGTGGCGGGGCGTGGCCAGTCACTTCAACCGCGCGACGCCGCTCGACTCATTCCTCTACGACGCGATGGGCGTGCTCATCCTGTTTGTGACGGCGGTGATTGTCGATCTCACGGCGAGGCTGTTGTTTTCTCGTGTCGCTCTGACCCCCGATATGCTTCTCGCCGCACGGGCAGGGATGGTGCTGCTCGCGGTCTCATGCGTACTGGGCATCTGGGTGAGTATCAATGGCGACCTGCGGGTCGCGGCGGGCCTCGACCCCGAAGGGTATGGGGTGGCGGGCGTGGCGAAGTTTCCGCACGGGGCGGTGATCCACGCGATCCAGTGGCTGCCGGCGATCGCCTGGATCGCGCGGCGGGCCGGGATCACGGCAGGCCCCCGGTGGTGGCTCGTCGCGCTGGCGAGCGCATTGACGGTGGCCCTCTTCGGCTTCGCCCTCGCCCAGACACTCGCTGGCAGAGCCCGGTTCGATGTTTCGTGGTGGCGGCCGGCCGACACGCCCACCCAGGAGATCGACCACGTCGCCGAACGCGAGCTGCCGCGGTACACGGTTGCCCACTCCGTAGTGGACGAGGCGGTCGCCAGC
>JBBEEF010000049.1:0-6641 GCA_040880915.1 Pirellulales bacterium | reverse complement strand
CCATGCCGACCCATGCGAGTCTCAGGGATCCTTCACGCAGCGGAAGCCGATGTGGTTGGTACCGCTCGAAACCTCGCCCTTCCCCCGCGAGCCCACGATGTAGCGAGCGCAGTATTGGTCGCTGCACAGGAACGAGCCGCCCCGCTGGACCCGCTTGGGCTGGCCGGGCTCCTGCGGATCGAAGCTCTCAGCCGGGCCCCGAGGGTTCTCGACGACTCCCTGCCGGGCCGCCTGCGCGTACGTGTCGGGACGATACCAGTCGCTGCACCACTCCCAGACGTTGCCTGACATGTCGAGCAGGCCGTAGCCGTTGGGTGGGTAACTGCCCACCGGCGCGATCCCGGTGAAACCGTCGGCGGCAGTGTTCTCCAGCGGAAAGCGGCCCTGCCAGGTATTGGTCATCCACGTCCCGTCAGGCTGGAACGTCTCGCCCCAAGGGTACATCGCTCCGGACAGTCCGCCCCGGGCCGCAAACTCCCACTCGGCCTCCGTTGGCAACCGCTTGCCAGCCCAGGACGCATAGGCTTCCGCATCCGCGTAGGCCACGTGGACGACGGGATCCCGGTCCCGGCCCGCGATCGAACTTGTGAGACCGGTCGGGTGTTTCCAGTCTGCTCCGGGCACGTACGCCCACCACCGAAGGTGGGCGGTGGGAGTGCCGTCCCGCAGAGCCACCGGCTCCTCGGGCGGCGTGAACACGATCGACCCCGGCACGAGATTCTCTTGGGCCGCCCCGGGAAAGTCCTCCGGCCGGGGAACCCGCTCGGCGACCGTGCGGTAGCCGGTGGCCGCGACAAACTCGGCAAACTCCGAATTTGTCACGGGATGGACGTCCATCCAGAAGCCATCGAGCCGTACCCGGTGGATCGGCCGGGCATCGGCCATCGGGTCGGGGCCACCAAACGGAATCTCCCGCGGGTCGGCGCAGCCCATTGAGAACTCGCCTCCGGGGATCCATGCCATGCCCGGGGGGGATTCGGCCGGTGGCCGGCGGCTCGCCTCCATCGTCGCGGCGAAGCCGGCCGGTGGATCGGTCCGCAGGCCGCCCTGCGGCCGCAGCCACGAGACGCCGAAGATCGCAGCCGGAAGCAACGGCACAAGCCAGGCGAGTGTCCGGCGTCCCCCGCGAGCAACATACCGCCGGTCGAGTGCCTTACCCGGGGCAGGTTTCATGCCAACTTTCTCCCGGGCCGCAGGCTTCGCTCGAACCGCTTCCGCAGCGCCCGGCGGCGGGCCGGCTTCCACCACTTCACAAAAGCGCGGCGAGCCCTCTCGGCACGCTGATCTTCCAGTCGCCGCAGCGTGGCGAGCACATCCCGATCAGGCCCCACGCCGTCCTCCCGAGACCAGCGGCGGAAGCGGTCGGCGGCCGAGGCATGATCGGTGAACTCGCCGAGGGTCTTCTGGAGCCGCTCGAGCGCCTCCAGACAGGCATGCCCATTCGTCGCAGGAAAGACGGGCGCAAAAATCTCGAGGGAATAGCGGAGCTTCTTGCCGGTGATCCGCAGCCGGTGAATCTCGGCGGCAGCCTCGAGCTTAGAGTCGGCCCGCACGAAGAAGCGGTCGAGCAGGAGCGGAAACCTCCGCCGGGCGTATGCGGAGAACGTATCGGTTCCCGTTTGGGTCGCCAGCGCGTCCATGAGTCGCTCTACGCGGCCGGGCCAGTCGGCGGCGACGAGGGCCTCGCGGACCTCCCGGATCGGCCGCCGGGAGAGGTCGCGCCGCTTGGCGAGCATGCTCACCAGCCGATGACGGGCACGGGCCGCGATCCGACCGGCATCGATGCGGTCTTGAGCGGGGCTCTCATTGGCGAGTTGTCCGGTCAGCACGTCGAGGTCGCGGGTGGTTCCGACCGCACGGCGGATCCGCCGCAGGTGCTTCTCAAACCAGCGTCTCCGCTTCGCGGGCAGCAGATCCTCAAACGCCGTCAGTGCAGCGATCGTCCGCCGGGTTGCGACGCGGAGCTGGTGCACCCGTTCCGGCTCATGCCGCAGCCGACACACCGCCCGCAACTCCGACCACACGGCCTCGAGACGCTTGCGGATGGTGCGGGCGGCGACCCGGGCCGCCGGCTCCTCCCCCACGTCCGGCACGGCCCAATCAAACGACCGCTTCATGACACGCCTCGCCACCGCATCCCGCAGCGGCAACCTCGCTCGCGTCGAGGGGCCCCACTAGCCCTTCGAATTCCCTCACTGTACGCAGCGGGAGCGGACGGGGCCAGCGGCGAGCGTCACGGCCGGCCCGCGACCCGCGGAGCGGCCGGAACCGCCACCTCGCCGGCCAGCGGCGGCTTGGTGATCGTCACCTCGGAGGCGAAAATCGTGCCGGCAGCCATCGCACCCTCGCCACTCCAAATGCGGCCAGTCACGGCGATCGCGTCCCCGGGTGATGCCAGGTCGAGCCGAGCGGCATCGAGCGTGGCCACGGCGTCCGGAGCAAGGTTGAACGTGAGCCGCCGGAGCCGGCCGGTATTCACATGCAGCGTGAGGACATCGGACGCGATCGACCGGACCACTCCAACGATCTGCTCCCGGGAGCCCGCACGGACGGGATCGGGCTTGTAGTCGGCCAGCGGTGTAACGACCTCGAATGCCGTGACGGGTTCCAGGGCCCTGCCCCGCTCGTCCACCTCGGCCACCAACCGGATCACGAAACCGGGCCGCAGGATCGCTCCGGGCGTCCGGCCGGAGACCCGCAGTCGCGTGACCCCGGCAGGGTGCAATTGAGCCACGAGCGGCGCTTGAGCCGCCGGGTTCTCGCGGAAAGCCACCATGCCACCGGCTAGTGTGCCCGCTGCCGCCACAACGACTCCCTCGTACTCAGCTTCGGGCAGCCGATCAATGATGAGCTTATTCCGCTGGACCGGTTCGACGATGGCCTTGCTTGTGCCCCGGCATGCTCCGATGCTCCAGAGCCGCTCGTAATTCTGCTGGATCGCGGCCGACTTGTAGAAAGCACCCCACTGGATCGTCCCGTCGGCGGCAAGCGGGGCAGGTGCCTGCTCGGCGTCGGCGTACGGGTTGTAGCGGGCCACCTGGGCCGCGGCCGACGCACACGGGCAAAGACTCAAGGCCAGCCACACCAGTCGCTTGTGGAACACGGACATCGGATCGCACTCCTGGGGTCAGTCTCCCGTACGGGAGCACTCGCTTCCCTTGGAGGGTAATTCGACATCACAGGCGATTCAAAAAAAATCCGCCATCCCGGCCGCGCAGACCGGCTGATCGGAAACGACCCGCAAACGCCGCACGACCGTCAGAGGCCGAGCAACGCCCAGGGCGGGTGTTCCGCAAAAGCGATTACTTGGAATCCGTCAAAGCCTCGAGCGTGGCAATACCGGCCAGCGACTCCGCGGCCGCAGCATCCGCCCCGGCGGCCTCGAGCAGAGGAAACTGCCGGGCCAGGAGGTTTTCCCGATCCATCCGCAACGCCTCGAGCGCCTCCGGACGCACCCGCACCTCCGCCGATTGGTACGTATTGAATCCGGTGCCGGCTGGGATCAAGTGCCCCAGGATCACGTTCTCCTTGAGGCCGACGAGGTTGTCGGTCTTGCCGGCGAGCGCCGCTTCCGTGAGGACCTTCGTGGTCTCCTGGAAGCTCGCGGCCGAGATGAAACTTGAGCTCTGCACGCTCGCCTTGGTGATGCCCAAAAGTTGCGTGCTAGCAGACGCGGGCTTCGGGGCGACCCCCTTGGCCGGAGCACCACCCAGAACCTCGATCTGGGCGTTGGACTGGGCGAGCACGTCCTTGGGGACGATGCCTCCCACCGCAAACTCGCTGTCTCCCTTCTCCGTGATCCGGACGCAGCCCGTGAGCCGGTCATTGGCCTGCCGGAACTCGAACTTGTCGAGCACGCTCCCCGGCAAAAGGGTCGTGTCCCCGAAGGTCTCGATCTTCACCTTGCGGAGCATCTGGGAGATGATGATCTCGATGTGCTTGTCGTCGATATCGACCCGCTGGCTGCGGTAGACGTTTTGGATTTCACGCGCGAGATACTGCTGCACAGCCTCCTCGCCCGAGATCCTCAGGATGTCGTGCGGCACGAGCGGCCCGTCAACCAATGCTTCACCGGCGCGGACAAAGTCACCAGGGTGAACCCGCAAGTGCTTCCCATGGGTCACGAGATGCTCGTGCTCCACCCCGCTGTCGCTCCGCACGATGATCGACCGCTTACCGCGTCGCTTCTCCTTGCTGATCTCGACCTTGCCGTCAGTCTCGGCCATGATCGCCGGATCCTTCGGCTTGCGGGCCTCGAAGATCTCCGTGACTCTGGGCAACCCGCCGGTGATGTCCTGCGTGCCGCCCACCTCGCGAGGCGTCTTGGCGAGCACGTGGCCGGCCTTGACGACCTCGCCCGGAGAAACCTCGATGTAGGCCTTTTCCGGGAGGTAATAGAATTCCTGAATCTGGCCGGTCTCGTCCTCGAGCACGATCTGCGGATGGTAAACACCCTTGTGTTCCATCACCATCCGCCGCAAGTGGCCGCTCGGATCCTTCTCGATCCGCAACGTCTCGCCTTCGATCACGTCCTCATACCGGACCTTACCGGCCACCTCGGCGAGGATCGGAATCGAGTGCGGATCCCACTGCACGAGCACCGTGCCTGGCTTGACCGCCTCGTCCTCGGCTACCTTGAGGATCGCACCTGCCGGAATCTCGAACTTCTCCAGTTCTTGCCCCTTGGCATCGACGATGGCGATCTCGCAGTTCCGCGCCAAAACGATCAACTCGCCCTGCTCGTTCCGGACCGTTCGCAGGCGGGTGAGCTTGACCGTTCCCGCTCGCTTAACCCGGTGCTCGCTCTCCTCGATGGCACGCTGCCCCACGCCGCCGATGTGGAAGGTCCGCATCGTGAGCTGGGTGCCCGGCTCGCCGATGCTTTGGGCTGCGATGATGCCAACAGCCATGCCCTCTTCGACGAGCGAGCCCGTGGAGAGATCCATGCCGTAGCACAGCCGGCAGACACCCAGTGGGGCCTCGCAGGTGAGTGGGCTGCGGACCTGAATCTTCTCCAGCCCCAGCTCTTCGATCTGGCCGGCCATCGTACGGGTGATGAGGTCGTCCTCGCGCACAATCACATCGTTGGTCTTGGGATTGACGATGTTCGACCGACTGACCCGGCCGCGAATGCTGTCGGCAAGGCTCACGTCGACCTTCTCGCCCCGATAGATCACGGTCTTCGTGATTCCCTGCGTGGTCCCGCAGTCATGCATCGTGACCACCACGTTCTGCGCCACGTCCGCGAGCTTGCGAGTGAGATAACCGGAGTCGGCGGTCTTGAGGGCCGTGTCCGCCAGGCCCTTACGGGCACCGTGGGTTGAACTGAAGTATTCGAGTACCGTGAGCCCCTCACGGAAGTTGGCCTTGATCGGCGTCTCGATGATCTTCCCCGACGGCTTGGCCATGAGGCCACGCATGCCGGCAAGTTGCCGGATTTGCTCGACACCACCACGGGCGCCCGACTGGGCCATGAGCTGGATCGGGTTGACGTAGCCGGCCGGCCGATTCGGCTTGGCATCGGTGTCCTGCTCGAGTTCAGCCATCATCTCCTTGGTGATCTGTTCACGCGCGTGCGTCCAGGCGTCGAGCACCGAGTTGTATCGCTCGCCGTCGGTGATCACGCCCTTCTGATACCGCTTGAGGATCTTGAGCACTTCCTTCTCCGCATCGGTGATGATGCGGGTCTTGCTCGACGGGGTGATCAGGTCGTCGGTGGCGAAGGACAGGCCGCTGCGTGTGCTCCAGCTGAAGCCGACGCGATTCATGTCATCGAGCAGATCGATCGTGAAGCGGCGGCCGAGAGCCTGATAGCAGTCAGAGATCACCCGGGCCAGTTCACCCGACTTCATCGGAATGTTGTAGTACAGCATCCGCCCGGGCAGAGTCGAGTTGAAGAGCACTCGGCCAGCCGTGGTCTCGATCACGGCACCCGGCTTCGGCTGCGTCTCGGCATCCGTCTTGAGGAGCCGCCCCGGGGGGAGCTTGACCTTGATCTTCGCGTGGGTGTCAACCTTGCCCAGCAGGTGAGCGATCTCCACCTCGGCAAAGTCCTTGAACACCATGCCCTCTCCCTTGCGGCCAGGGATGGCCATGGTGAGGTAATAACAGCCCATCACCACGTCTTGCGACGGCGAGATGATCGGGTTGCCGTTGGCAGGGCTAAAGATGTTGTTCGTCGAGAGCATCAGCGTGTGGGCCTCGACCTGCGCCTCGATCGAGAGGGGCAGATGAACCGCCATCTGGTCACCGTCGAAGTCGGCATTGAAACCCTTGCACACCAGCGGGTGGAGCTTGATGGCGTTGCCCTCGACAAGCACCGGTTCGAACGCCTGGATGCCCATGCGGTGAAGCGTCGGTGCCCGATTGAGCAGCACCGGGTGGTTGCGGATCACCTCCTCGAGGATGTCCCAGACTTCGGTTTCCTTCCGCTCAAGCATCTTCTTGGCGCTCTTGATCGTGTCGGCATGGCCGAGTTCCTTGAGCCGCCGGATGATGAAGGGCTGATAGAGTTCGAGCGCAATCTTCTTCGGCAGGCCGCACTGGTGGAGCCGGAGCGTGGGCCCGACCACGATCACCGAGCGGGCCGAGTAGTCAACTCGCTTGCCGAGCAGGTTCTCGCGGAACCGGCCCTGCTTGCC
>JBBEEF010000048.1:0-6753 GCA_040880915.1 Pirellulales bacterium | reverse complement strand
GATGCGATCCTGTTGGGCTTGAAGTGTGCGGCATACAAGCCCCCAGCGCGAGCTGGGGGACTGTGACGTGGCCCACCAATTGGACAAGAGCGAGGCTCAAGCGGGGTGGCATGGTGAGCGGGGTGGCCCTCGGTCCCGAAGTCCCCGGGCTCGCGCCCTGAGGCTTTTATCGGTCAGGGGGAGGGGTTGCCCGTGTTATCGAGCCGGCCTTGCAAGCGAGCGACCGGCGAGATGGCACGGGCAACCCCGACCCACTCGACGTGCCCCACAAAAATCCTTGATCAGCTGGGCACCAAGAGTCTCCGGCGTCCCGGAATGCACCCCAGGGCAATCCGCCCGGACACAGGCCGGCTCACACCCTGGGTTATGCGAGCCGGCGGGATTCCTGGTCGAGTGCGGCGAGCATGAATCGCATCACCTCGGGCGAGACGCGGTTGTCGTGCTCCTGCCCGTGGCAGCCACCGGGAGCTTCGAGCAGGGCCGTGTGGGGAATTCCGAGGGCAATCAGCTTGCTCCGCAGGCGATCCGCACCGTCGTACCAGTGCGTGTCGGCGGGGTCGGAGGCGAAGCACTGGTGCCGCGGCCAGTTGAGCGGATGCACGTGGAGGATGGCTGTGTCCTGCCGGGCCCGCTCGACGTCGCCGTAGAGTTCCCACAGCGTGTCGTAGAGTTCGCCGTCGTCTCGGGTGTGTGCCTCCCGCATCGCGGCATGGAAGTCGATCGCCGGCGAGATCGCGGCGGCCACGGGGAATGTGACGGGATACCGGTAGGCCAGTCGCAATGCTCCCTGTCCCCCCATGCACGTGCCGATCACGGCGATCCCCGGGGGTGACACCGCGAACCGCCTGCCGACCTCGGGAACGACGTGTTTGAGCAGGTACCCCTCGGGTGTAACGGCCGGATCGAATGACGGCAGGATCCGGTCGAGCCACCAGGAGCGGCCGGTCCGTGGGGCGACCACGGGCAACTGGGCCTCCTCGATCAGGTCCCGGAGCACAGGAAGCTCCTGGAGCCACGCTTCCCGCACGCCGTGCAGGTAGATCGCGGCCCGGCCGGGCCGCGGATCCTCGGGGGCATGAATCTCGCAGGGATGGCCGCCGACGTCGGCGACGAGCCAGCCGGGACGGGGCGGGGGCTCTAATCGCATGAGCGCACGGCGGGTGGCGGGGAAAACACCGATCCATTCTATTGTTTTGTCGCGAGCGGGTATTCTGTCTGTTCTTCTTCCTCGCAGGAACGTGACACGATGCGGGTGCTGCTCTCAGCTGACGAATTGGCCGCCGGGATCGATCGGCTCTCCGACACCATCGGCGTTGAGGTGGGCTGTCGGCCGCTCACGGTTGTGGGCGTGCTCACCGGCAGCATCGTGCTGGTGGCAGACCTCATCCGCCGGCTCGAAGGGCCGGTGCAGGTGAGCATGGTCTGGGCCAGCAGCTACCGCGGCACCGCGACGCGGCCGGGGGAGCTCGAACTGCGGCTCGACCTCCTGCCCGATCTCACCGGCCAGAATGTCCTGCTCGTGGACGACATCTTCGACACCGGCCGCACGCTCGAGGCGTTGCTCGTCGAACTTCGCCGCCGGGGCGCCGCTAGCGTGCGATCGCTCGTGCTCCTGCGGAAGGCCGGCCGAGCCGAGGTCGACATCCAGCCCGACTTCGTAGGCTTCGATATTCCTGACGAGTTCGTCGTGGGCTACGGTCTCGACTTCGACGGCGCCTGGCGTCATCTGCCGCACCTGGCCATCCTCGACGACGACGAGATCGCCGCGACTCGGGCGGCCCGGGCCGCCTGCCAGAGTGCCGATGCAGCCGGTTAGCCCGATCCTGCTCGTGACGCGGGGCCTCGATCCTGTCGGCACCGGCCGCCAGGTCGAACTGGCGGCGGCGGGTCTCGCGGCGGCTGGATACGAGGTGGCAGTCGCCGTCACGAGCACGGGAGGCAGTCTCGCCGACCGGCTGCTGGCAGGCGGCGCGGGGCTGCATTTCGTGGGCCGCCGGCCGGGTGTCGATGCGGCGGCGACGGCCCGGCTGGCGGGCCTCGTGGCCCGGCTGCGTCCGGGTGCGATCATCGGATTCGGCCGCTCACAGGCCATGCCGCTTGCCGTGGCGAAGCGGCTCACTCCGTGGTGTCGCTTCATTCTCTGGCTCGGCCTGCCCCCCCGCCGGTGGCGGACGGCCTGGGCCATCGCGCGGCTCGACGGCGTTGTCGCGAGTGGGCCTGAGATCGCGGCGACGTGCCGACGGTGGGGCGTGGCCGCCGGGCGGATCGTGGTCGTGCCTCCCGGTTCAGCCGCCAGCACTGGCCTAGGGCTCCCCCGCGCTGAGGTAGCCACGCGGCTCGGCCTCGATCCCGCGAAGCACTGGACGCTCGCGGTTGCGCCGCTCGAGGCTGAATCCCGGCTGCAGCGGCTCCTGTGGGCGATCGATCAGCTCGGTGTTGTCCGCAAGGATCTCGAGCACGTGCTCGTGGGCGCAGGACCGCTGCTTGAGCATGTCCGCCGCCGGGCCCGCGCCCAGGAGCTCGCCGAGCGGCTCTTCATCGTGCCGCACTGCGATATTCTGCCCGACCTGCTCGGGCAGGTGCGGCTCGTCTGGCAATCGGGCGGGGTCGCCCTCGGCGGGCCGATCCTCGACGGGATGGCCCGCGGCCTGCCGGCGGTGGCGGTCGAGAGCGACGCAGCCCGGCAGTTGATCGTTGACGGCGAGACCGGTCGGATCGTGCCGGCTGTGCCCGAGAGCGAGTTTCCACGCCGGGCCTTCGGGATCCTGGAAGACGACTCGCGTGCGCGTGAGTACGGCGAGGCCGCGGCTGCGCGGGCGGCGGGTGTGTTTCCTGCCGAGCGGTTTGTCGCGGGGCTGGTGGCGGTGATCCGCGGAAAGTGATGGCGTGCATCGGGCAGGCATCCAGCCTGCTTCACGGAGGCGGCAATTATGCATGTGGTGGGGCAGACTTCTCGTCGGCCAAAGCGGCAAGCGTCGCGCCCGGGAACGCGGCCCGCAACTGGCCGTCCTCCGCCACAAGCACTCCCGCTTTGAACACCTTCGCCGGCATCGCGAACATCGCGGCCAGGTCCCGGTCAGGACGGTAGCAGGCGATGTCGGCGTCGGCACCGATTCCGAGCTGGCCCTTGTGGGCGAGGCCCGCAATTCGCGCGGGCGCCGCCCGGGTCACGATGCAAAGCTCCTGGAGCGTGTACTCGCGATCGAGTGTTGCCAGCGGGCTCCGCGCTCGCACCTTGGGGTGGATTCTGGCCAGCGCTTCGCGGCGGAAGGCGGCGTCGCCGAGAAGCCGCATGAGGTGCGGGTAGGCGATGAAGTGGGCGCCGTTGGGGTGGTCGGTCGAGAGGGCCAGCCGCCAGGGGTCCTGCACGCTCAAGAACCACTCGAGCCCGATCGCCCACTGCCAGGCATGGACGAGGTTCTTCTCCTTGTAGGCGATCGGCAGGACGCCACAGCCCCCCTCGAGGTGCAGGTCGTGCGACACCAGCGGCACACCCGTCGCGTGGGCAAGATGCTCGGCGGCGGCCGAATCACCCGTCATCGCCACCGTGCCACCGAAGAGCACCTGACCCACGTCGAGCGTGAGATCGTCGCAGGCGTTGAAAAATTCGGCCACCGCAGCCACGCCTGAGCCGAACGAGCCCTCGTCGAGATCGCCACCGGAGTAGCTGTGGAACTGGACGTGGGCGAGATGGGCCCGCCGGCCGGCGAGCGACTTCATCGTCTCGAGCAGCGACCGCCAGTTGCCCGGTAGGCCGAGGTTGGCGGTGTGGACGTGGAGCGGGTGGGGCAGGCCGAGATCGGTGACCGCCTCGGCGAGCCGCTCAAGGAGCGTGCGGGGCGTGAGCGACTCCCCCGGCAGCGGGCTGTCGAGGTCGTGGTGGTCGCCGCGACGGCCCCGCTTCCAGAACGCCGGCCCGCCGGGATTGGCCACCTTCACGGCCCAGCCCCGCCCCGCGGTGACCGTCGCCGCGAGGAGCCGGCGGAGTTCACCGGCGTCGCTCCGGGCCGCTGCGGCGAGCACGGCCGCATCGTCGGCGGCGAGGAGGTAGATGCCCTTGTCGAGGATCGGCAGCTCGGCGAGTTCGCGGTGGGCCAGGCCCGCCGCGGCCGTCGCGATCGCCGCGTCGAAGACGGTCGTGTAGCCCAGCGCCGCGTAGAGCGCGCCGGTGGCGTGGATCGTCGGCACGGCCGCGGGGGCGGAGCCGACGCGGCCGCGGGCGAGCTGAGGGGCGAGCCGCCGACCGGCCGCCACCTTCGGTCCGGCGACATGGCTGTGGAGATCGACGCCGCCGGGCATCACCACGAGCCCCGTGGCGTCGATGCGAGCGCAGCCGGTGGCGTCGGCGGGCCGCTCGATGATCCGGCCGTCTTCGACCCAGATGTCGGCCACAACGCCGTCGCGGCCGGTGGCCGGATCGTGCACGGTGCCCCCCGCGAGCACGAAGCGATGCCGCGGTATCGGAGTGGTGCTCATGACACGGCCCCGGTGGAAAGCCGCGTGTAAATCCCATTCAAGATGGCCACCATCGAGTCGGGGCTACCCGCTTCGGCTGAGACGCAGACGTTCATCTCGCGGCCATCGGCCCGGAGCACCGTGCCGGCTGGAGGACCGCACCGTAGGTGAACGCAAGGCCCGGCGGAGCCGGGGGGCGTGTCGTCGTGGTCGTCGATCCGCACGAGGGCCAGGTCGGCTGTGCGGGAGGCGATCGCTTCCTCGACCTCGGCCGGCAGCCCGCCCACCGCGAGCACCGCGTCGACCTCACCGCGGGCGATCAACGCGGCCCCGGAGCACTCGGCCGGCCGGAATGCGCCGCCGTACCGATCGGCCCGGGCGATCCCGCCGGCGGCACCATATCGCCAGGTGAGCACGGCCGCGGCTCCGGCGGCGTTGTCGAGCGTGCCGACCACTGACGCGGCCAGTGGCAGGGCAAACGCCGGCCGCTCGTGGGCGATCGCCCGCACGAGCAGGCTCACCGCCCAGGCGGAAAGTCCGAGCGGATCTCCGTCACGGCAGGTGACCACGGCCACGCACCCCGCGGCCCGGATCGCCGCCACGAGTTCGCGGCAGGCGTCGGCCACGGCGGCCGATGCGGTGTTGTCGGGCGGCACCTCATGGCCAAGCAGGAGGGCGTGCAAGAGCCGCGCTGCGTCGATCGCGGCTCGAGGCGGCAGGACGAGGGAACCCCTTGCAGCAGCGAGCGGCTCCGGACCGACGGCGAGCACCGTCCGGGCTGCGTCGCTCGGGAGCGGAGGCGTGACAAACTCTGCCATGAACGACATGAACGACCTGAACGACTTGAACGCCATGCGTGCGGGCTGAGCGGCGTCGGCGTCGCAGAACCAGAGGATCACGAGATCGGCGCGGTCGCGGAGCTCTTCGAAGTCGGCCGTCACGGCCCCGGCCCGGACGGCGACCGGCCCAAGCGGGCTCGCCGTATCGGCGGCACCCGTGTCGATTCCGCCGCCGATCACCTCAGCGATATCGCAGGCGGCGGCGATCGCCTCGAGCGTGGCATCGGCCAGGCCGACAACAAGCACCCGACGGGCGGACTCAAGCAGGCCGGCGGCACGATCGAGCGCGGCGGTGATGGTGGCCCGCTCGCCATCGATCCGGGCGGCCACGGTGGCGTCTGACCCGCGGCGGCTCACGGCTTTGGCACGACCCAGATGTTGCGATACCGAACCGGGTTGCCGTGGTCCTGAAGGTAGAGAGGCCCGCGGGTCTTGTCCTTGCCGTCACGACCTGCGGGCGTGACCTTCGACACCTCGACGTTATTGTGCACGACAACACCGTTGTGGCGGACGGTGAGCCGGGCATCGGCGACTTTTGTGTCCCCGTCATACCTTGGCGAGGTGACCTCGACGTCGTAGGTCTGCCATGCCAGTGGCGGCAGGCACATGTTCACGCTCGGGGCTGCGACCGAGTAGATCCCGCCGCACTCGTTGTCCTTTCCCTCGAGGCCAAAGCTGTCGAGCATCTGCACCTCGTACCGGCCCTGGAAGTAGGCGCCGCTGTTGCCCCGGCCCTGGCCGCGGGCGGCGGGCTGGTAGGGGAGGCGAAACTCGATGTGCCAGGTGGCGTCGCCGAACTCCTGTTGCGTGGCCACGCCCTGCATGAGGAGGCCGTCCTCGGTGAGCTTCGGGTTGTCGAGCGTTTTGTTCTCATCCACCGGGCCGGGGCCGTCGAAGATCACGATCGCCCCTGCCGGCGGCGTCGCGCCCAGCGTGGGGCTCTCGCGATTCACCCGCGGCAGGGTGGCGATGGCATCGCCACCCTCATCGAGGACGACGAGCGAGCCACCACGGATCTCCCCCCGCCGCGTCGCGCCGCCGAGATCCACGCCCTCGAGCCTGACGACGTCGCCGGCGCGGACGCCCGTGCCGCGGATGGTGTCTGGCGGGGTCCAGCCGGCACCCGGCAGCCCGCCGGGGTAGGCAACGGCATCGAACGTTCCTTCGCCCCGCGCGATCACCTGCACGCCAAACTCTGCCTCGCCTGAGTCGTACTTCACGGCGCCGGCGTATTCACCCTGGAAGGGAAAGTCGGCGTCGGCCGCGGCGGGATCGGTGAAGGTCTGCCCGCCGCTCGGGGCGGCAACGGTCGTCGCCGCGAGCATGGCGGTCACGAAAGCGGCTGCAAAGGCCGGCAGAATCGTCTGTCGCATATGGGGCTCCTCGGGGGCAAAGCGGGTCTCCGGAGTATGCCCGATCTCGGGCCGCCGCGCAAGCGGCCGGCTGCTGGCGACACTCC
>JBBEEF010000047.1:4321-7038 GCA_040880915.1 Pirellulales bacterium | reverse complement strand
CCCGCCGCGGGAGATCGAGCGTGGCCGCGTGCCGCTCGAGCATCGCCGCAACCTCGCCCGACGCCACGTCGTCAGTCACCAACTCGTCCACCTCTTCGTCGGCGGCGAGCGCCGCGAACGCCCGCTGGTAGAGCGGGGCGGCATTGGCGTCTGCAGGAGGAGCGGGCGACAGGGCGGTCGACATGATCTGGGCCGCCTCGACCCGCAGCATCCGGCCCTCGGCGGCCACGGCGTTGTCGATGAAGAGCAGCGTGCCGGCCGCCACGGCCTTGGCCAGGACGAACATCGCGGCCAGACCCACGAGTGGCCAGGTCGCGGCAACGGGGGCAGCCTGCGGAGAAAGGCCGGCACAGCCAATCCACGCGCCGCCGATGACTGCCGAGAGGCAGGCCGTGAGCGTGGGCGCGAACCAGTTGGTCTGCAGGCCGAGGGCAGCGAGCCCACCGGTGAACCACACCCACGGCGTCAGGGCCAGTGGCGGCATGCCCACGGCCACGGCGATCAAGAGCCAGCGATCCAGCCGGGCCGGCTGCGGGCCGCCGCGGCCGTGAACGCCGCCGACCAGAGCAGGCAGGCGGCCACGACGGCGAGATAGAAGAAAAGATGCCCCATCTCAGAGTTCTCCTTGGAGCAGGTTTCGGATCCGCCAGGCGTCGTGGCGGAGGCTCGAAGAGGGACAGTCCCCGGGGCGGCCCGAAGGGGGACAGTCCCCGCGGCGGGGACAGTCCCCGTTTCATGCCCTGCCGCAGCAGTTCGGCGACCAACGCCGCATTTTCGGCCGCCCTTGGTGCCGCTGGACCTCTTTCAGCGTAGCAGGCAGCTCGTCCGCTCGGAAAAAGTCTGGTTTCCGGCCCCCGCTGGTGCCCCTATCCTGTGAGTGATGGGGCCCCGAGGCCCCGCCCCAAGCCGCTGGAGTCACCATGGCCGACACTTCTGCTTCCGCCACTTCCACCGATGCCCCCGCCGCTCCCGCCAAACCTTCGGCCGTCGAGGTGGCCAAGCTGGCGAGCAACTATCTCGTTGGCGACATCCCGAAGGAGCTTGCCGACGCCGCACCGGGGTTCGGCAAGCCCTCGATCCAGCTGCTCAAAAACCACGGCACCTACCAGCAGGACGACCGCGAAGCCCGCAAGGCCGTCGACGGCAAGAAGAGCGAGCGACAGATCTCGTTCATGATCCGCACCTGTGTGCCGGGGGGCAAGCTCACGGCCGAGCAACTCCTCTCGGCAATCGACATGGGGGACGAGCTGGGCAACGGCACGATCCGGCTCACCACCCGGCAGGCGATCCAGCACCACGGCGTGGTCAAAGGCGACTTGAAGACCTTCATGCAAGAGGTGCACGCCAACCAGCTGACCACGCTCGCCGCCTGCGGCGACGTCGAGCGAAACATCATGTGCTGCCCGGCGCCGATTCACGGCGATCCCGTCCGCGACCAGATGCAGGCCAAGGTGGACGAACTGGCCAAGCACCTCGCCCCGCGGACCCGGGCCTACTACGAGATCTGGCTGACCGACCCCGACACTGGCGAGAAGACGCTCGCCGGCGGCAGCGTGAAGGAGGCCGAGGTCGAGCCGATTTATGGCCCCACGTATCTCCCGCGAAAGTTCAAGACCGCCTTTGCCCTGCCCGAAGACAACTGCACCGACGTCTACGCCAACGACCTCGGGTTCCTGACGATCCACGAGCAGGGCAAGATCCTTGGCTACAACGTGCTGGCCGGCGGCGGCATGGGTGTGACGCCGAGCGCGGCCAAGACGTTTCCAGCGCTTGCCAAACGGCTGGGCTTCGTCCCGCCCGAGGATGTCTGTGCGATTGCTGAGGCGATCGTGAAGGTGCAGCGGGACTACGGTAACCGCTCCGATCGCAAGGTGGCCCGGCTCAAGTACACGATCCACACCATGGGCCTGGAAAACTTCCGGGCCAAGGTGGAGGAGTATTTCGGCAAGCCGCTTGCCCCCTGCCACCCGGCCGACGTCCACGGCTTCGACGACCACATCGGCTGGTTTCCCCAGGGGGACGGCAGGTATTTCTACGGCTTGAACGTCGAGAACGGCCGGATCCATGACACGGGAGACTTCCGGCTCAAGACCGCGCTGCGGCGGATCCTCTGCGACCTCAAGCCCGGGGCTCGGATCACCTCGCACCAGAGCCTCTTATTCACCGATCTGGCCGAGACCGACCGGGAGCGGATCACCGAAATCCTTCACTCGCACGGCGTAAAGACGTCGGAAGAGATCAGCACGATCCGCCGCTGGAGCATGGCCTGCGTGGCCCTGCCCACCTGCGGGCTGGCCGTGGCCGAAAGCGAGCGGGTGCTGCCCGGTCTGATCGACGCGCTCGAACCGGAGGTGGCGAAGCTGGGCCTCTCCCACGACGCCTTCACGCTCCGGATGACCGGCTGCCCCAACGCCTGCGCCCGTCCCTACAACTCCGATATCGGGATCGTGGGTCGCACCGCCGGCAAGTACACGATCTTCCTCGGCGGCCGGCTCCTGGGAGACCGCCTCAACGAGCAGTACAAGGACGTCGTCCCCTTCGAGGATCTCTGCACAGAGCTCACGGCAGTGCTTGCCTGCTACAAGACGGCGCGAACCACCGGTGAGACCCTCGGCGACTTCTGCCACCGCAAAGGCGTGGCCAACGTCCGCACCTGGGCCGACGACTGGCTGGCCGCACGCAGCGGCTGACGGCGGGGGAATCTATCCGCAGGGGAC
>JBBEEF010000047.1:0-4221 GCA_040880915.1 Pirellulales bacterium | reverse complement strand
GGGCCGCTAGGCCGGAAGATCGTCCCACATCGGACACCACAGCGGCTGCCGGGGGAAGAGCTGGCCGGCGAGCTTCTGGGCCATCTGAGTGGAGGGCTCCATCCGGCCCGCGGCCACCGCCTCCACCGGGTCGCACTGGCCCAGGAGGAGCCGGGCGAGTTCCTCGTCGGCAAGCTTGAGATAGCTGCGGCCGATGCGGCCCGGATGCACCGTCGCCACCCGGCTCGACCCGCCCTCGGCGGCCTTTGACTCCGCCACGATCACCGAACCCCGGAAACCCGGGGCGTCGAGGCCGAGTTCTACCGTCTCGCGAATACCAAGCGCGGCGATCCGATCGGCCACGAGCGGACAGATCGACTCAAGCAGGGCCTGCGGCTTGAACACCCGAGCCACAACCATCCGATCTCCCTGGGCCACCTGGCCAACACCCCCCGTCACAGCCGCGTGAAGCGGGTCGGCGGCGCCGCTCTCATAGACGATCTCCTGACGGTCGTTCTCGATCGCCTCGGCACAGACGCGGGCCAGAATCTCCCGCTCGAGCCCCGCGAATTCGGGGTCGGCCATGATCTCAAGAACGCGGTTGCCGGCCTGGATGCAGTAGCCGACGATCCGGGCGTTCTGCTCCTGGATCTCGTAGCGATCCTGGCCCACAAGCGCCACGATGATCGAGTCGAACGCACCGCGGCTGACGAGCCAGCGGCCGTAGTTCTCGTCACGCTCGAGTGGACCGACAAACCGCCGGGCGTTCTGCCCGTAGATCCGCAGGATCGCTGGCAGTTCGACATGCCGCCACTGCCGCATGGTGACCGTCTCGCCGCTCCACCGCGGACCCTCAAGCAGCCGCGCGAGAATCTCGGCGGGCCGGCCGGGGGTCGCGCAGTCGCGGCCCAGCACGCTCCAGCCAAGCTCGCGAAACGAGGCGGCGATCCGGGTTCGTGAGAAGGCGACGACCGCCCCGCTCTGCCGCATCCGTTCGGCGGCTACCTGCACGAGCCGCTGCCCGTGGCCAGCGCCGCGACACTCAGGCAGCACGGCGACACGGTCGACCACAGCCCCGCGAACCGGCACCTTCCCTACAAGGAAGGTACGGGGCACGATCTCGGCATGCCCCACGATCCGCCCGCCGAGCCGGGCGACGAGCCGGTTGGCCGAATCATGGTCGGGATGATCGACGGCCGCGTGAAACTCCGCTCGTGATGGGGGCGAAGGCAGCCCGGCGAGCAACTGGAGAATTTCGTTTTGTTCGCCTGCCCGGGCGGGGGCCACCTGGCACTCTGCGAGCATCCATGCCGGCGGCGTGAAAGAAACGACCGGATGATGCGGGAGGTGCTGAATCGGGGTCCGGCGAACATCCGTTCGACGGCTGACAACCGTGCTGGAGGGCCGGATCTCGACCGACTCGACGACCACGGCCTTCGGGGCCCGGCGCCGGGGCTTGGCAGCAGGCTGGGCAGTACCGCGGGCAAGCCGCACCGTGGCAACAGCATCGGCGGCCGCGACCTGGCCACGGGGCTTCTTGGCCCCTTTGGACTTCACCTGCTCATCGGCGGCACGGGCGGCCGAAACCTGCTTCGAGCGGTTGGACGCGGTCGTGCCTACGGCAAGCCTCGGCTTACGTCGCTTGGGAGCGACAACGCCGCCCCCCGCGGCCAACCGTGCCTGACGGCGAGCCGAAGATCGCGATGCCGCCCGCTGTGGCGAGCGACGAACAAACCAACCAACACGACACCCGCTCGGGGAACGATCCTCCCGATGCATGATGCCTCCTTTCCCTGGAGTGGCAAATGCAATCCGTTGGCCAGAAAGATACCGGGTTGTCAGGCGTTTTCCAGTAGCAGGAACTCTCGAAGCGTCTTTTCCGGGAAAAAACACCACGGATTCGTCCGTGCCCAGAGGACGCTATGGGCCCGGTCGGCGTCCCGCAGAGCCGTTGCCTTGGCCTCGAGTTCGCTGACCAAACCGGCCGCGTGGCCCGCAAGCTCCCCGTTGGCGGCCCGAATTGCCCGGCACCGCCGCCGGGCCAGGGCGGGCGTGGCCACCGTCTCGACCCATTGCCGTTTGGCGGCCACCAAGTCGCGAACCGCTGCCGCCGGCCCGTCCCCGACCGACAGGTGCCGCTCCGGGTGGTAGGCGATGTCGCGGAGGGTGCCGCGGACCGCCGCCAGCTCGGCGGCCGGGTCGGCCGAATCGATGCCGGGAAAGACCCGTTCCAGGGGCAGCCGCAGCGTGCCTGATGCCACCGCGTGCCGCGGGGGATCTGAGCCGACCAGACGCCGCACAATGTCGTCGGTGATCGAGTCATAGGCCGCTCCGCCGATTCCGTGTACGAACACGTCGGCAAACAACAGCCGCGCCAGAAGCGTCGTGACCAGGGCTCGCGGCCGCAGGCGATAGCCATGCTCCTCCATGCGGGACAAAGCGTCGATCCACTTGGAAGGTGATGTCTGCGGCGCGATCGGCAGCTCGACCCGCACCGTGTCGAGATCCGACAGCGCAAGCACGTCCGGCGGCGACATCTGGGCAAACACGCGGCGGCGGCGGGGATCGTCCCGCGACCAGATCCACCACGGCACCTCAATCCATTCGCCCGACTCGTCGTGCCGCACGGCCAGATCGGGCATCGGTCGGCCACGACCCCGCACCCGCCGAGCCCGCCGATGCGACGCGAGGGCGTCGTTGTAGGCCTCGTGGAGCAGCCGGGCGTGGGCCAGCAGCCAGCCCATGAACACCATCACCGTCGGCAAGCGGACCAATTCGCTCACCGGCACTTCCAGGGTCTCAAGGCCCAGCCGTTCCTCGAGCATGTGGCGGCCCTGCGCGATCGCGAGGCCCAGGCGATGGCTCGCCGCCGCCCGCTCCACCACCAGCGGCCACCAGCGGCGGAGGATCGCATCGGGCACCAGCGGCTTGAGCAGATCACTTGCCCGCGCGCCAAACGACGTGAAACACTCCCCGTCGACCACGCCCCGCTCCTCCCAGGGCATCTCCGGGGCCGCCGCGTCGAATGGCACCGCCTCGAGCCGCGCTGCTTGTGGCGTGCCCACCGGCACGTCCACCGTCGTGCCGCCGCAGCGGTCGCTGTCGATGATGAGATTCACGGCCGTGCCCCCGACCTGCCGGGCATAGGCGTCGAGCACGGAGTTCTTGAGCCAGACGCCAGGGTGGAAGAGCTCGGGTTGGTGCCCGCCCACGATGAGCGGCCGGGCGATCCAGTCGGCCATGTCGGCCGGCCGCGTCACGTCGCGGTAGGAGCCGGTGTATTCGGCGGCCACCATGAGCACCTCGCGGCGGGTGGCGGCGACGAGCTCATAGAGCCGCAGATCGCCGATCCGCACGTCGAGCGCGGCCCGCAGGAGGCGATTGTTGTCGACGAGCGCCTCGATTGAACCGGTCCCTGGCGAGGGAACGATCGGCGGCTCGACGAGCCTCGCCCCGGAGGGTTCGGGAGGCTCGTGGATGCGACGGCGGGTGGTCATCGGGACGGCGGCAATCCGGGAGCGGACGTGAGACGGGAGCCCGGCAGTGGGGTCGAAGCTAACGACGGTAACACACCACCGCGATGACGGCCACGTGCGGCTCTGTGTGTGCGAGCCCAGAGCGGGCCCGGGCTTGGAACCTGAGGCTTTTCCCAGAGCCACATCGGGCAGCACCCGCCGTGGCGAACACCACAGCCCTGGTGGGCTTGTCTCGCGGGAAGCTAGCGTGTGGGCTCTTGAGCGCGGCTGGCCGCCACGGCCGCCTCGGCCCGGTCGAGCACCCGCTGGTAATAGGCCAGCCGGGTGGCGGCGTCGTCCAGGGCGCCACCGAAGCTCCGCGACTCGTCGAGGTAGACCAGCGGCACTGGCAACTCGGACACCGCCAGCCCCTCCGCGGCCGCCTGCACCCAGACCTCGAGCGGCATCGCGTAGCCGGTCTCGGTGAGGGCCAGGGCCGCCAGCGCCCTGCGGGAATAGGCCTTGAAGCCACAGAAAGCGTCGGTGAGGGCGAGTCCTAGGCGGCGGTTGATCTCGGCTGTGATCTCGGCGTTGATCCGCCGGCGGGTCGCCGGGGGCTCGCTGTCGCCGGGAAACTGCTTCAGGTAGCGGCTGCCGCTCACGATCGCCCGCTCGCCAGCGGCCGTCGCGGCCGTGACAAACTGCGGGATGAGCTGGGGCTGGTGCTGCCCGTCACAGTCGATCGTGACCAGGCCATCCCAGTCGCCGGTGAGCGTCTCGCGGAAGG
>JBBEEF010000046.1:0-7053 GCA_040880915.1 Pirellulales bacterium | reverse complement strand
GGCTCCCACGGCACTGGTGGCAGGCGGAGTGGCTTTTGTTCCCGCAGTCCCCGGGCTGGCGCCCGGGGCTTGTATGGGGCCGCAGTCCCCGGGCTGGCGCCCGGGGCTTTTATGTGGGAGGGAAGGGCTGCCCGTGCTATCTCGCTGGGACTTGCAAGCGATCGCAGGGTCGCAATCCTGTTCGGCATGGGGCGTGCGTCCATACAAGCCCCCTGCGCGAGCTGGGGGACTGTGACGTGGAGCACCAATTGAACACAGCCAGGCTTATGCTGGGTGAAGCGGAGTGGATGGCGGGGTGGCCTTCGTTCCCGCAGTCCCCGGGCTTGCGCCCCGGGGCTTGTATGGGGCCGCAGTCCCCGGGCTTGCGCCCCGGGGCTTGTATGGGGCCGCGGTCCCCGGGCTTGCGCCCCGGGGCTTGTATGGGGCCGCGGTGGGGTAACGTGGCAGACATGAATCCCTGGCTTGTACTCGCGGCGGCGATCGTGGTGGAGGTGGCGGGCACGCTCTGCCTCAAGGTCGCCAGCTCCACGACCGGGCTGGCCCGCGTGCCGCCGGGCATCGGCGTGGCTGTATTTTATATCTCGACCTTCGTGCTCATGGCGATCGCGATGAAGAGCCTCGACGTCGGCATCACCTACGCCGTCTGGGCGGGTGCCGGCACGGCCATCATCACGATCGCGGGGATCGTCCTGTTCGGTGAGTCTTTTGCCTGGGCGAAGATCCTTGGCACAGCCCTGATCGTGGCGGGCGTCATGGTTCTCCACGCGGCGGCACCCCACTCTCGCCCGCGTGGTTATGAAACCAGCGGCCCAGCGGACCAGCCAAGAGCGCCGGCAAAAAGATGAGGTCGGCCACCACCGCCACCACCAGGAGCAGGCAGAGGAGGGTGCCGAACTGGGCGATCGGCTGAAAGCCGCAAAAGGCGAAGATCCCAAACGACGGGCCGAGGATCAGTGACGTGCGGGCGATCGGTACGGCCGCCCGGTTGAGTGCCGCCGCCACCCGCTGCTCGGCCGTGACGCCCCCGCCTCCCAGCCGGCGAAACCAGGTCAGGAGGTGGACCGTGTCATCGACCGCGATGCCCAGGGCCACGCTGGCGGTCATCATGCCCCCCACGTCGAGCCGCCGGCCCATCCAGCCGAGCAGGCCGAAGATAATGACCACCGGAAAGATGTTCGGGAGCATCGCAAGCAGGCCCGCCCCGGAATTTCGCAGAAAGATCGCCAGGACAGCCGCGATCGTCACAAAGGCCAACGCAAAGCTCTGCAGGAGCGCCGCCAGCAATTCCTGCTGGGCCGCCAGCACGAGCGGCACCCCGCCGGTGCAGACCGTTTCCGCAGGCCCGGGCACACCGAGATCGGCGGCCGCGGCCGCCACCACACCGCTGATCTCGGTGCGGAGCTGGGCCTGTTTCTCGGGGGTGAACTCCAGGGACTGGAGCGAGATCCGCCAGTATTGCCGGCCGTTGTCGGCCCCGACCATCCCCGAGTCAACAAGGTCGGGCAGGGCCCGCCTGAGTCGGCCGTCGATCGCGCCGCGGCGGATCACCGATCTGGCCGCCCCCCGATCGGCGAAGCCGAGCAGGTCGTCTGGGAGGAAGGTCGCGGCCGAGAGATTGCCCTGGATGTCATGCCCTTGCTTGAGCCGCTGCTGCACTTCCTGCACGAGCGCGGCCCGGTCACTCAGGCCGCTCACGGCGTCGTCAAAGGCGAGCACCACATCGATCGTCTGGAACGGCCCGATCCCGCGGGCGAACCATTCTAGATCCTGGATCCAGCGGCTCTCCTTGGCCAGGAAGCGGGCCGGTCGGACTTCCGTCCGCAGGTGCCACAGGCCAGCCCCGGCCGCCGCCAGCACCACCAGGCAGGCGAGCGTCGTGCGGCGATGCCACGGCAGCAGCCTCTGCGTGGCCCGCACAAACCCGGGCCACTCACCGTCGCCGCCATGTGGCCCCCGCCCCGGAAACACCTGCAGCAACGCCGGCAAGAGCAGGAACACGCAGCCGAAGGCGAGCGCCGTGCCAATTGCGGCAAATAGCCCGAAGTGCCAGACGGGCCGCACCTGGCTGACACAGAGTGATCCCAGGCCGAGGACGGTGGTGAGCGCCGCCACGAAGCTCGGCTGCCAGCCCATCGCCACCGCCGCCAGCGGAGCGCCGGCGGGCCCGTGCTCGGGCAGCGCGTCCCGCCAGTAGGCGGCGAGGTGAACCGCTGCCGAGATGCCCAGCACGAACGTGACCACCGGCACCAGCGCCACGAGCATGTTCATGGACGCGCCGGAGGCGTAGATCATCGCTTCGCTCGCCACCGACGCGACGCCCCCCACCGCCAGCACCATCACTCCCAGCCGCATGCTCCCGATCGAGAGCGACGCGACCACGAGCGCCACTGCGATCGCCAGGTTTGACCAGGTGCCGGCCGTCCGCTGGTTCTCGGTGTCGATCGCCACGCCGATCACAGCGTCGCCGGTGAGACGCACTTCTTCTTCGTTGATGCCGGCTGCCGCGGCGGCCTGCTGGCGAACCCAGTCGACCGCCGCCCGCCGGCCGTCGTCGGCGAGCGGCTGGAGTGTGACCAGCCCGCAGGTGGTCTGGCCATCGGCGCCCACCAGCACGCCCGAGAGCCGCTCGGTCGCGGTGGCGGCGTCGACGCGTCCTGATGCGATCACTGAGTCGCGGAGCCGCGTGCCGGTCGCCACGTCAGCGAACCAGGCCGGGCCGCCGGCGGCCTCCGCCTGCTGGTGCTGCTCCACCGCCACCGCCAGCCGCTCAAGGGCCGGTGCGTCGAGCACGCAGCCCTCCCAGCTGGCCAGCACCGCCTCGTCGGGCCCGAAGACCCGCAGGAATTTCCGGTACGCGATCGTCACCGGGGACCGCTCGGGAAGCCAGCCGAGCACGCTGTTGTCGCGGACGTCGTGGGCCCGGAGGGCGGCCCAGGCCATCAGCGGGAAGAGGCAGGCAAACGCGACGAGCACGTGCCGCGAGTAACGCTGAAAGAATGAATCGTTTATCACGCGGAACCGCGACGCGAGGCCATTCCGCGCGCTCCCTGGGATCCGACTCCGCGAGGCTATCCGCCGCGGTGCCGAGAGCTTTATGCTACCCAAGCGTTGAGCGGGTCCGCCACGGTGCCGCCGCATCCCGCCGGTCCCACCACAGGCGAGGCTCACATGTGCCGTCGCTGGTCGCTTCCCTGCCCGATGTGGATTGGCGTGCGGTTTGTTCCCTGGCTCGGGCTGCTCGCCCGCCACGGCTTTCGCATCTCCCCCACGCGGATACCCCGCGCCGCCGCGATCACATGCGCGAGCATCGCCAACGAGGCCTTGCGCGGGATCACACTCGCGATCTGGGGCCGCGGCTTGCGGGCGGCTCGCCTCGAAGCCGATCCGGTCGTGATCCTGGGCCACTGGCGAAGCGGCACCACCCTGCTCCACGAACTCCTTGCCTGCGACCGCCGCTTCACCCCCCCCAACACGCTGCAGTGCGGTGCGCCGAGCCACTTCGTCCTCTCCGAGCAGTTCGCCCGCGACTGGCTCGGCTTCCTCTTACCGCCGCGGCGGCCGATGGACGCGATACCGATGGGCTTCGAGCGGCCGCAGGAAGACGAGGTGGCGCTGTGCAACCTCGGCCTGCCGAGCCCGTGGTGGGGGATTGCGTTTCCCAACGAGCCCGACCTCGATGCCGCGTGGGCTGATCTCGAACAGCTCACCGACCGCGATCGCGACCGCTGGCTCGCCGCCTGGACGGGGTTCCTTCGCGACGTGCAGTTTGAGCACCCCGGCCGACTCCTCCTCAAAAACCCGCTCCACACCCATCGCGTGCCGCTCATCCGCCAGGTGTTCCCGGCCGCCGACTTTATTCACATCGCCCGCGACCCTCACGACCTCGTCCCCTCGTGCGTCCACTTCTGGCTGCGGATGACCGAGTCGCATGGGCTCCAGCGGCCCCGCCGGGAGGGCCTCGAGGAACGGGTCTTCACCTCGATCGAACGGATGGAGGCGCGGCTCGCGGCCACCTGGGAGACGATCCCGCCGGCCCACCGCTTCCGCACCCGCTACGAAGACCTTGTCGCCGACCCGCTCGCCATCCTGCGGGAGATCTACGCCCACTTCGGCTGGCCCGCGGCAGCGGCCGAGCCGGCCTGGCAAGACGCCGTCGCAGCCCGGGAAGACTACCGGGCCAACACACACCTGCGGGATGCAGACCGCGACGCCCGCATCGCGTCGCGGCTCGCCGCGGTCCTCACGCGGTATGGCTATCCCGCCCGGTCGGCCCCGCCAGGAGCGCCGCAAACGCCTCCCGGCTCGAGTAGACACACGCAAAGCCGCATTCCCGCCTGAGCCGCGTCGAATCGACGAGCCACGGGTGGCGGAGATGAGCGGCCAGCCCGGGCGGCGTGCGAATCCACGGGAGCCGCAGCGTCCACCAGGCCCGCGCCGCCGCCGCGACGAGCCAGAAGGGCAGCCCGACGGCAGGGATGCCCATCGCCGCGGCGATCTCCCGCTGCGTGAGATGGTCAGAAGGCGCGACGTTATAGGGGCCGCGGCCGCCGGCCGTAAGAATTGCGAGCGTCGCGGCCGCGACGTCGGCCTCGTGAACAAACTGCAGCGGCGTGTCGGCTCCGTCCGGCAGCGGCATCCAGGGGAGCGTGAGGAAGATGTCGGCCAGAAAGTTTCGCACGCCGGGAGCAGCGATGATCGCCGGCCGTGTCCAGGAGACGGCGCGGGCCGGATGGCGGGCGGCGAACGACGTGAGCAGCTTCTCCACCTCCCCCTTGTCGGCCGCGTAGGCAAACTCGGGCCGGGGCCGCAGCGGCGTGTCCTCAGGGCAGGGTAGGGCGTGCTCGGGCCATGGCCCGTAGACGGTCGCGCTCGACGAGACGAGCACTCGGCAGGCGTCGCAGCCGGCCGCGGCCGCGAGCACGCGCCGCGTGCCGTCGAGATTGACATCCCGCATCCGCTGGCGATCACGGCCCGGCTCGACCGCAAAGGCCAGGTGCACGACCGTGTCGGGGCGAAAGGCAGTAGTCGCTGCGGCAACTGCTGGATCGAGCACGTCAGCCTCGACCAGTTCGTCAGGACGGTCGGACCGCGGCGGAGCCAGGTCGATACCCAGGAGTGTCGCGGCGGGCAACACGCGACGGATCTCGCGGACGAGTGCCCTGCCGTAGAGCCCCGAGCTCCCGGTGATCGCGATCCGCCGCAGGGGTGGCAGTGGGTTCATCGCTCACTCAGCCACGCGATCGAGCCAGGCTGCGAAGTCACGCTCCACGCCGGGCCACTCACAGAAAAACATGTGGCCCGCTTCCCGGTAGACCGTGAGTGTGGCCCGGGGCAGTGCCGTTGCCAGCCGCCGGGCCTCGGCAATGGGCACGACTGGATCGTTCTCCCCGGCGGCGATCCAGGCCGGCACCGCAATGTTTTTCAGCAGGGGGCTGACATCGAGCCGGGAAATCGCGGCGAGCACCGCGGCTAGGGCAGCCGGGTCGTGGCGGGCGTAGTCGGCGTGCATCCCACGGAGCACCTCGGCGGGGATCACGGCCGATCTGCCAGCCGCGGTGCAGAGGCCCGCCGTGCCACGATGGAGCCACGACCATTCCGCCGCCAGGCCGAGCCCCGTGCGCAGCCCCAAGCGGACCAGCGGCAGCCCCGCCAGGGCGGCCATCCCGCCTGTGATTCCACCGAGCCGGCCCCGCGCGAAGCCCGCCAGGCTCGCCAAGGCCGCCACTCGCCTTGGATAGTGGGCGGCCAGGGCGAGCGCGGAAAAGCCACCGAGCGACCAGCCGACAACCACGACCTGCCGGTCGCCGACAAGCTCATCGAGCAGGGCCTCGACGGGTAACGAAAATGATTCCGGCGTGAGCTTTCCTGGCTGTCCGTAGGCAGCGAAACCACCGGGATGGTGGCCGGGAAGCGAAATGGCGATCCACGAGCGGTCGGGCACGGCCGCGCGGAGCAATCCGCCGATCGCCACGCTCGTGAGCACGCCATGGAGAAACACCACGGGCGGCCGCGGGTCGCCACTAACGAGTTGCACGTCGGCGGCGACTACGTGCCCCGCGACGGCGGCGTAGTGGAGGCTCATGGTCGGATGGTTGCCAGGAGAATCCCGCGCGGCGAGATTGACGGCTTCGGGCCGCCCTGCGGGGCCGGCTCCTTCACCACCGGCCATGACATGATTTCGGAAACCTTCTGGCGCGGCAAATCGGTGCTGATCACGGGCGGCTCGAGCGGCATCGGCCGGGCCCTCGCCGTTGCTCTCGCGGCCTCCGGAGCCCGTGTGGGGCTGGTCGCCCGGCGGCCTGGCCCGCTCGCCGAGGCGGCGGCAGCGATCGCCGCCAGAGGCGGTAGCGTGGCGACGGCGGCCTGCGATGCGGCCAACTCTACCGCGATCGCCACTGCCGTCGCCGATCTCGAGGCAGCCCTCGGTCCGGCCGACGTCGCGATCGCGTGCGCCGGGATCCACCGCGGGTCGTGGCCGCTCGAGGCGGCGATTGCCCGCGAAGTGATCGACGTCAACGTCGGCGGCACGATCAGCTTTCTCGCGGCCGTGCTGCCGGGAATGCTCGCCCGTCGCCGGGGCCGCATCTGCGGTGTAGCGAGCATCGCGGCGGCCGTCGGCCTGCCCGGCAACGCGGCCTACTGCGCGAGCAAGGCGGCGATCGTCGCTTTCCTCGAGAGCCTGCGGCTCGACTGCGAGCCGGCCGGCGTGGGCGTGACCACCGCCTTTCCGGGTTTTGTCGACACACCACTGGTGACCGACCTGGAGCGGGCCCGCGGCGGCCTGCTCACCGCCGAGGCCGCGGCAGTCCGGATCCTGCACGCGCTCGAGCATGGCCGGGCAGAGACGTGGTTCCCCTGGCAAACGGGCGTCGCGGCTCGCCTGGCCCGCGGCCTGCCCCCGGCGGTCCGCGACTGGCTCCTGCGGGCCCAACCCCCAATGCCCGAAGCCCGGCGCCACCCATAACCCGCACCGTAGTCCGGTCACGCCGTGACCGGACCACCCAAGACGAGCCACTTCCAACTGACCCGGTTCCGGCGGAACCGGGCTACGAC
>JBBEEF010000045.1:0-7067 GCA_040880915.1 Pirellulales bacterium | reverse complement strand
AGCTGGGGGACTGTGACGTGGCGCACCAATTGGACAAGAGCCAGGCTAGGCGGCGTCGTCTAGCAAGAGGCGGCTCAAGCGGCACGGCATGCTGCAGGTCTGCCCCACGGTGTGCTACGTCGATTACACTCGGATCCCATGAATGAAACCCCTCCCCGCCCCGTCGACCACGCCCGCATTGAGCGGGCCGTTCGCGAGATCCTGGCCGCCGTTGGTGAAGACCCCGACCGCGAAGGGCTCCTCGAAACCCCCGCCCGTGTGGCCCGGATGTATGCCGAGCTCTTTCGGGGCCTGGGGCAGGACCCCCGCGACCACCTCGCCAAGGTATTCCAGGAGAAGTACGACGAGATCGTGCTCGTCCGTGACATCGCCTTTAACAGTGTCTGCGAGCATCACCTGCTGCCCTTCATGGGGCAGGCCCACATTGGCTACCTCCCAGACGGCCGCGTGCTCGGGCTGAGCAAGCTGGCACGGGTGGTCGAGACGCTCTCCCACCGGCCGCAGGTGCAGGAGCGGCTCACCGAGGAGATCGCCACGCTGCTCGAGGAGGAACTCGGCGCCAAGGGAGTGGCTGTTGTGGTCGAGGCCACACACACCTGCATGACGATCCGCGGGGTCCGCAAGCCCAGCAGCCTCTGCGTCACCTCCGCGATGAAGGGCGTGTTTCGCGCAAACGTGTCGAGCCGGGCCGAGGTGATGTCGCTGATCTACGGCCGCCGCGGTTCCCCCTGACCTTGGGCGGCGGCGGTCGTGCGACCGCCTGATCGTCACAGCCATAGCCATGAACCTACTGCTCGAATTTTTCTGCCGGTTCGGCTGGGGCATGGCGGCCGGCCTCGTCTTGACGCCGGCGACGCTTGTCCCGGCGGGCTTCTTCCGGGTGAATCTGCTCGTCGTACTGGGCCTGGCGACTGGCGCGGCGGTGATCGCCAGCGGGCTTCCGGCCGATGTGTCGGCCGACGTGACGGCCGGGTGGGCAGCGGCCGGGTGGGCGACGGCCGGGTGGGCGACGGCCGGGTGGGCAACGGCCGGGTGGGCAACGGCCGGGTGGGCAGCGGACGGGTGGGCAGCGGCCGGGTGGGCAGCGGCCGGGTGGGCAACGGCCGGGTGGGCGACGGCCGGGTGGGCGACGGCCGGGTGGGCAGCGGCCCTGGCCGCCGTGGTGGCGTGGGTGGGGAGCGTGGCCTGGCTGGGGGAGCGGGTCGGTGCCGGACGGTTGTTGTGCGTCGCGACCGCGGTGTTGCTGGCCGCGGCGACGGTGCTGGCGACCGGCGGCGGCTCGGACGGCACTGGGTCCCGCTGGCTTCTTGGAGGAGCCGCACTCGTTTCGGGCCTCGTGAGCGGCCTCGCCGTCCACGCGATGCTCCTGGGTCACTGGTATCTCAATGCCCCGGGCATGCGGGTCGACGCGCTGCGTCGAATGATCGACCTGGCCCTGGCGGCCTGGGGGGTTCAAGCGGTTGTGTCCTTGGCCGGGCTGGCGCTGGGTGAGAGCCCGCCGGGCACAACGGCCCAGGCACTCGTGGTCCTGCGCTGGCTGGCGGGTATCGTCGGACTGCCGATCCTGCTCGTCATGGCCCGCAAGACGCTCGATATCCCCAACACCCAGAGCGCCACAGGTATCCTGTATGTGGCCTGCCTCGCGGCGATCCTGGGTGAGCTCACAAGCCAGTTGCTGCAGGCCGCCACCTAACCCCCCACTGCCATGCGGATCACCTACGCCTGCCCGTCCTGCGACGCCACCGTCACCCAGCCGGGAGCTGAGGCGGCCCGGTCGCTCGTCTGCTCCCGCTGCGGGGCCGAGGTGGAGGTGCCGGCCGATGCCATCGGCTGGACGAACGCGGCCGGGGGAAAGGCCGAGCACGAGATCGGTCTGCCCGTGCTGCGGCGGTGCCTGGTCTGCCCGAGCAAGGAACTCTTCCTGCGCAAGGATTTTCCCCAGCGGCTCGGCGTGGCGATTGTGGTGGCGGGATTCGCCGCCAGTTGTGTCACCTGGTTCTGGCAGATGCTCGTGCCCACGTTCGCGATTCTCTTCGGCACGGCGTTCGTAGACGTGGTGCTCTACTTTGTGATGCCTGAGTGTCTCATCTGCTACCGCTGCAACGCGCGGTATCGCGGGGCCGGCGGGACACACGGCAACTTTGATCTCGAAACGCACGAACGGCACCGGCAGCAGCGGATCCGACTAGAGGAGGCCGTTGGCCGGAGGGGCGGAACGACCGCCTCTTCCGCCCCCTGACACACGGCCGGCATCAGCATGGATCCAGATCAGGCGCGGATTGAGGAAGACCTGCGGGGCGTCGTGTCCGGTGACGTTGTCTGTGATGACGTGGGGCGGTCGCTCTACGCCACCGACGGCAGCCTGTTCGAGGAACGGCCGCTGGCGGTGGTTCGACCCCGCTCCCCGGAAGATGTGGCTGCCACCGTTCGCTGGGCGGCGGAGCAGGGGGTGAGCGTGCACCCGCGGGGTGGCGGCACGAGTCTCTGCGGCGGTCCGCTCGGCCGCGGGATCGTGATCGACTGCTCACGGTTCATGCGCCGCGTGCTGGGGAGTAACGACGAGACCGTGCGGGTGCAGTCTGGGGTGCTCGGCACCCAGCTCGACACCTTTCTGGGCCGCCGCCGCCGGTGCTTCGGCCCCGATCCCGCCAACGCCGCCTCGAGCACGATCGGTGGCATGATCGGCCGCGACGCGTCCGGAAGTCGCTTCCTCCGACAGGGCTCGGTCCGGAACAGGATTGTGGCGGTCGAGGTGGTGCTGGCCGACGGTTCGGTGGTGGAGGTGACGGCCGCGGCCGCCGACACCCCGCCCGCGGAGTCGGCGGTCGACAGCGGCATCACGGCTGCGGGGAGCGACCGTGTTGGCAGTTTCGCGACGAGCCTGGCCGGCATTCTCGACCGCAGCCGCGAGGTGATCGCACGCGGTCAGCCACCCGGCCGCGCCCGGCACGGCGGGTACCGGCTCCACGACCTCAAGCGGGACGGCCTCATCGACCTGCCGCGGCTCTTCTGCGGGGCCGAGGGGACGCTCGGCATCGTGACCGCCGCGACGTTCACGAGCGTGCCACTCGCCGCCGCCGCGGCGGTGGGCCTGCTGCTGTTTGACTCACTCGAGGCGGCCGCGGAGGCGGCCCTCCGGCTGCTCCCGCTGGGACCGAGCGCGTGCGACCTCTTCGATCGCCGCCACCTCGCGCTTGCCCGCGGCACAAGGCCCGCCTTCGACCTGCTCATTCCGCCCATCGCCGAGGCGGGGCTGCTTGTGGAGTTCACCGCCGACGAGCCGGCCGACTGTAACGCTCGGCTCGAGCAGGCGCTCGCCTCGATCCGGCGGGGCCGCCGCGGCTGCATCGACATCCGGCGGGCTGAAGACGCCCATGATGCCGCCTTCTTCTGGGAGCTCTCCCGGAGCGTCGTCTCGACGCTCCACGGGGTGCGGGCGGCAGTTCGTCCCGTGCCCTTTATCGAGGACATCGTCGTGCCGACCACGGCCCTGCCCGACTTCCTGCGGCGGCTGCAGGGGGTGCTGCAGCGGCTCAATCGCACTGCAATGATCTTCAGCCATGCCGGCCACGGGCAGCTCCACGTGCGACCCTATGCGACGCCCCGCGACCCTGCCGAGCGGGAGCGGCTCGAAGAACTCGCGGAGGCTGTGTATGCGGAGGTGGCGGCCGTGGGCGGCTCGATCGGCGCGGAACTGGGCCTGGGATTCTCGCGAACCCCATTTTTCGCCGGGCTATTTCCGGAACTCGCCGGGGTGTTCGCGGAGGTGAAGCGGCTCTTCGATCCGCTCGGCATTCTTAATCCGGGGCGAGTCGTCGCCGCTGCCGCCGCGACTCCGGGCTTTCGCAGGTCGCTCGATCCACCTCCTGCGGTCGCCGCCGACGCCTTGGTTACGACCGCTGCCGGCCCTCAGGCCGTCGGGCAGATCCCGCAGATCGTGCCCCTGACCACGTGGAGCAGGGAGCGGCTGGCGATCGAGGTGGACGCCTGCAACGGCTGCGGCGGCTGCCGCGGGATCGCGGCGACCACCCGGATGTGTCCGCGGTATCGGGAGAACCCGTCCGAGGAGGCCTCGCCCCGGGCCAAGGCGGATGTGATGGCGGCGCTGCTTGCCGGCACGCTCGACCCCAAGAGCCTCTCGAGCGACGCCGTCCGCAGCGTGGCTGACACCTGCTTCAACTGCCATCGCTGCCGCAGCGACTGCGATGCCGGGGTCGACATCCCGGCGATCGTGATGGAGCTCAAGGCCGCCCACTACGCGACCAACTCCACGAAGCTCGCGCCCTGGCTGCTGACCCGCATCGACGCCCTGTCGGCCGTGGCTGGCGGGCTGCGGCCCCTGGCCAACTGGGCGCTTGCCAACCCCCAGGCCCGCTGGGTGATCGAGAAGACGCTCGGCATCGCCCGCGGCCGCAAGCTGCCGCCCGTCAGCGGCGCGCAGGTGATGCGATGGGCGGCCCGCCGCGGCCTGACACGGCCATCGCGGCGGAGCGGGCCGCGGGTGCTCTATTTCCTCGACACCTATGCCCGCCGCCACGATCCGCTCCTGGCGGAGTCGTTTGTGGCGGTGCTCGAGCGGAACGGGATCGGGGTGTTCATCGATCCGCGGCAGGTCGCCTCGGGCATGCCGCTGGTGAGCGAGGGGGATCTTGACGGGGCGCGAAAGCTCGCCCGCGCAAACCTCCGCGTGCTGGCCGAGGCCGTGCGGCTCGGATATCGGATCGTGTGCACCGAACCAGCGGCGGTCACCTGCATCACGCACCACTATCCGCTTCTGCTCGACGACGAGGAACTTCCCCGCGTGGCCGCGGCCACCTGCGATGCGGCCACCTACCTCTGGGAGTTGCATCGTGAGGGGCGGCTGCGGCTTGATTTCCGGCCGGTCCCCACGCGAATTCTCTATCATGCCGGCTGCCATGAACGGGCAAGCGGGGGGATGTCTCCGGCCGAACACCTCCTCCGGCTCGTGCCGGGCCTCACGCTCGACGCGGCAGACTACGGCTGTTCCGGGATGGCCGGCACGTTTGGCTTGGCCCGGGAGAATTACCGGGCGAGCCTGCGGATGGGGCTGGGACTCGTCTCGGCGATGCGGGGGGCGGGCGTGGAGGCGGGAGTAACAGGCTGCAGTGCCTGCCGCCTGCAGATGGAGCAGGGCACGACGAAGCCTGCCATCCACCCGGTCAAGCTCCTTGCCAAGGCCTATGGTCTTCTGGAGGGGCCGCCGCCCCATGGCCTCGACGCCCTCCTGACGGCGACCAGCGGCCGGCTCACAACCACCTGAAGGCGGCGGTGCCGCCGGGAGTATCGCGGAGATGCCTGACAATCCCCCCCGCGTCCGAGTCACGCTCTTTGCCGGCATGGCGGAGGCGGCCGGCCGGCGGAGCCTGGAACTGCCCTGGACCGGCGGCACGGTGGCCGACTTGCGACACCGCGTGGCTGCGGCGATGCCGGCGATCGCGCCACTCCTGGCCCAGAGCGCCATAGCGCTTGGCGACCGCTATGCCAAAGCGGATGACTCGGTGGCTGCTGGAGCCGACGTGGCGATCATTCCCCCGGTGAGCGGAGGCTAACTCGATGCACCCGCCAGCCGCTGCCTTCCGCTCGAGAACCGACGGGCCCGTCACGCTCACCCGGGGGCCGCTTGACACCGCCGCCGTGCTGGCCGCTGTGTCCGATCCGGCGGCCGGTGGCAATGTCCTGTTTGTGGGCACGGCCCGAAGCGTGACCGCCGACATCACCACCAGCCGCCTCGAATACGAGGCCCACGAACCGCTCGCGCACGCGATGCTGGCGGCCCTCCTGGCCGAGGCCCGCAGGCGATTCTCGCTTGCTGGCTGTGCCGCTGCGCATCGCCTCGGTGTCGTGGAGCCGGGCGAGGCGAGCGTGGCCGTGGCCGCAAGCGCGCCGCACCGGCCCGCCGCCTTCGCGGCAACCGAGTGGCTGATGGCGGAAATCAAGCGGGAGGTGCCGATCTGGAAGTGCGAGCATCGCCCCGACGGCAGCCACACCTGGGTACACGGCGATCCCAACACGCCTCCGCGGGAGACGCATCATGAGTGAAGTCATCGACGGCTTCGGCCGCGTGCACACCGATCTGCGGATCAGCGTCACCGACCGCTGCAACTTGCGCTGCACCTACTGCATGCCGGCCGAAGTGCTCTTCCTGCCGCGGGAGGAACTGCTTTCGTATGAGGAAATCACGCGCGTGGCCGGCGTGGCGGCAGAGTTGGGAGTTCGCACGATCCGGCTCACCGGCGGTGAGCCGCTTGTGCGGCGGAACGTGGCCGACCTCGTGGCGATGCTGGTGGCCCTGCCGGGCATCGAGGAGGTGGCGCTCACCACCAACGGCCTCCTCCTGGTCGAGCAGGCTGCGGCCCTGCGGGCGGCGGGCCTCCGCCGGCTCAACGTGAGCCTCGACGCTCTCACCGAGGCGGCGTTTGAGCGGATCACCCGCCGCCGCGGGCTCGATCGGGTGTTGGCGGGCCTCGCCGCGGCACAAGCGTCTGGCTTCACCACGATCCGGATCAATGCCGTCTCGATCCGCGGGCTCACCGAGCGGGAGATCGTGCCGTTGGCGGCCTTCTGCCGGGAGGCGGGGCTCCACCTGCGGTTTATCGAGTTCATGCCGCTGGATGCCGACGGCGTTTGGGCCGCCGAGTGCGTGCTCTCGGGAGCCGAGGTGCGGATGATCCTCGCCCGCGAGGTGGGGCCGCTCGAGCCCGTGCCGGTAGTCGACCCCGGGCAACCGGCGGTGGACTGGCGGTGGGCTGACGGGGCGGGGCTTGTCGGCTTCATCGATCCCGTGACGAGCCCGTTCTGCGACCGCTGCGACCGGCTGCGGCTCACGGCCGACGGGCGGTTTCGCAACTGCCTCTTTTCGACGACGGAATGGGATGTCCGCGGTGTGCTCCGTGGCGGCGGCAGCGATCCGGAGATCGAAGAGTTGCTCCGAGGATGCGTGGCGGCCAAGCGGGCCGCCCACGGGATCGGCTCGCCCGCCTTCGAACGACCCGCCCGTGCGATGTACCAGATCGGAGGGTGATGCAGAGTGGTACGGACCGTGTGTT
>JBBEEF010000044.1:0-7098 GCA_040880915.1 Pirellulales bacterium | reverse complement strand
TCGCTTGCGAGGCCGGCTCGATAGCACGGGCAACCCCGACCCCTGACCCTCTCCCCAACTCGGCCGAACTCCAGAAGCGGTATCGTGCCGCCCGGCAGTGGCTCTGTTGACACGGTCGGGCGGGCTGAGTCACCGTACCTTCAGAGACGACGTTCGGGAACGAGTCTTCCGGCAACTGCATGAGCTTCCTCCACCAACGCTGGCTCGCCGAGCAACTCCCCGCGTGGCAGGCTGAGGGGCTTGTCACCGCCGACGCGGCCCGCCTCCTCCGCGCACGATACGGCGTCGAGCAGCGGGCCGGCCTGGCACAATTGGTCGTGGGGGCCATCGGCGGGCTGTTGATCGGCACGGGCCTGATCGCGGTCCTCGCCTACAACTGGGACGACTTTCCCCGTTGGATGCGGCTCCTGTTCGCTCTCGGGCCGTTGGCTGCCTCCCAGGCTGGGAGCTGGTTGGTGCTCCAGAAGGGTGAGGGGGCGAAGCCCTGGCTGCGAGAGGCGGCCGCGGTCGTGCAGACGCTGGCCGCAGGCGCCGCGATGGCGCTCGTCTCGCAGATCTACAATCTGCCGGGTTCGTGGACCGACCTGCTCTTCTGGTGGTGCGTCGTGGCGGTACCGCTGGCCTGGGTGCTTCGGTCGCACGCCGTGGCCATCGCCTACCTCGTCGGGATCATGGTCTGGGCGATCGCGGAGGCCGAGAACCGCGTGTCGCCGTTCTCCGCGGCGGCCGCCGCCGACCTGCGGCTGTGGCAGCCGCTGCTGCTCGCGGGCATTCTGCCGCTCTGGCCGGGGGCCGACCTCCGCGACCGGCCTCCTCCGGGTAGCAGGCTCGTGCTCGCGATTTCGGCGCTCGTCGGGCTGCTCGCCGTTGCGGCCCAGGTCGCCTTCCGCCCCTACGATCCGCATGCCCCCTTCTTCTGGCTCGTGATGCTCACGACGGTGGTCGTGATGCTCTTCCCGCTCGACCGGGCCGGGATCGCCGAGCCGCTGGCCCGCAAGCCGCACGTGCCGCTGGGCGGGTTCACGCTCATGGGCATGGCCCTGGTCGCCACCTACGAGGACCCGGCTCGGACCCTTGTCGAGGGCGTGGGGCCGGCGCTCGGGCTCGGCTGGTGCTGGCTGCTTCTGGCCGTCGGGGCCGGCTTTGCTGCCCTGGCATTCCGCCAGGGGCGATTCGCGGTGCTCGCCGTCGCCGGGCTCTCGCTCGTGCCGCTGGTGGCCTATCCGCTCACGCCGGCGGATGCCGGGGGCTGGCCGGTCGCGATCGCCTATTCGCTGGTGCTCCTGGCGACGGCGATCACGCTCATCGGCCTCGAGTTCACCGGCCGGCAGGGAGCCGCGCGGATCGGTGCGACGCTGATCACGATCCTCGTCATCCTCCGGATGGCCGACGCCGACGTCTCGCTGCTCGTCAAGGGGATCGTGTTCATTGTGATCGGCTCTGGCTTCCTCGGATTCAACGCCCTCATCAGCCGCCACCGGGCCGGTGTCTCCGGAGGGGTGACCGCATGAGGCCCGCCGTCGCCATTTTCGCCGTGGCGGTGCTTGCCCAGTGGCTCGTGCCACTCGTCGGCGTGTGGCAGCACGAGCGGGTGATCGCCCGAGGAGTCGCCGTGAGGATCCCCTGCGCGGCGCCCGACCCCTACGATCCGCTCCGCGGCCGCTACCTCGCGGTGCGTCCCGCCGAGACTGGGGCACCCGCGCCCGATGGCATGCCCGACCGAGCCGCCGTGCCGGTCTGGGCCACGCTCGCGGTTGGGGACGACGGGCTCGCGAGGATCGACTCGCTCGCGCTCGAGCGAGTCTCGGGGCCAACCGTGATCAGGCTCGTCGCGCGGCCTTCAGGGACCAGCAATGGCGTGCGAACCGTGATCCTCGAATGGCCGCTCGACCGGTTCTACCTCAATGAGCGACTCGCCGCCGACGCCGACACGCTGCTCGCCGAGCGACTCGCTGCCGGCAAACTGCCCGTCGCCGAGATTCGCCTGCTCGACGGCCGGGCGGTGCTCACCGACCTGCTGCTCGACGGCACTCCGGTCCGCGAACTGGTTCGGCGGCGTCGCGAGTGATGCCGCCCGAGGATGACAGGCCACCGCGGGCCGCGGAAAAACCGCGTTGCGGCCCTTGCCCAGCCGGCCTATAGTCCCGCCCCCCGCGAGCGAGTCTGCCGCGGACGGAAGGAGGCTGGCCACGACAATGGACAACGGTCGCGATGACGAGATCCTGGAACGAGGCCGCGGGATTCTCCGCGCCGAGGGGGAGGCCGTGCTTGCGTCGGCCGCCGCGCTCGACGGAGCCTTCTGCCGGGCCGTGCGGCTGATCGAGTGCTGCAGCGGCAGCGTCGTTGTCACCGGCATCGGCAAGGCCGGCCTCGTGGCTCGCAAGATCTCCGCCACACTCGCCTCGACCGGAACCCCGAGCCACTTCCTCCACCCGGCCGAAGCGCTGCATGGCGACCTGGGTGCGCTCCGCGGAGACGACGTCATGCTTGCCCTCTCGCAATCGGGCGAGACCGAGGAGATCACTCGGCTTCTGCCCCATGTCGCCGCCCGCCGGGTGCCGATCGTGGCCCTCACCGGGAACCTTGAAAGCACACTTGGCCGGGCTGCCACGGTGGTCGTGCCCACCGGGAGTGTCCGCGAGGCCTGCGGCCTTGGCCTGGCCCCCTCGACGAGCACCTCGCTCATGCTGGCGCTTGGCGACAGCCTGGCGCTGGTCACCTCGACCCTGCGGCAGTTCACCCCCGAAGACTTCGCGGCCCGTCATCCCGGCGGCAGCCTCGGCCGCCAGTTGATGCTCGTCGAGGACGCGATGCGGCCGATCGGTGAGTGCCGGCTCGCCGCGGCCGAGGAATCGGTCCGCGGGATCTTCGCCCGCCCATTGCCGGCCCGGCGGACCGGTGCTGTGCTGGTGGTCGATGCGGAGCATCGCCTGGGGGGCATCTTTACCGACAGCGATCTCGCCAGACTCTTCGAGCGCCGGCAGGACCACCTGCTCGATGCCCCGATCGGCACGGTCATGACCGCCCGGCCTGCGACAGTGCCCGTAGGCACTCGGCTGCGAGACGCCGTGGCGATCCTGGAAACCCGGCGGCTCAGCGAACTGCCCGTGGTTGACGCCACGGGCCGGCTCGTCGGCCTTCTCGATGTGGTCGACCTGGTCGGTCTGGTGCCGCACGAGGCGATCAACCTGCCGCAGACGCGGCGGCACGCGGCCGCCTGATCCTGTCCTCCGCAACTCCTTCGGGCACGTCATGGCTGCATCCCCCGCCGATCTCGACCGTCGCCTCGCCCGCGTCCAACTGCTCCTTCTCGACGTGGACGGCGTGCTCACCGAAGGCGGCGTCACGTGGAACAACCAGGGAATCGAGTCAAAGACGTTTCACATCCGCGACGGCCTGGGGCTCAAGCTCTGGCAGCGGGCCGGCTGGCGGGTGGGGATCGTCACGGGTCGCTCGAGCCATGTCGTGCAACTGAGGGCCGGTGAGCTCGGCATCGAGATTGTCCGGCAAGGGGTCGAGGACAAGCTCGCCACTACCGCGGCGATCCTCTCGGAATGCGGCCTCACGTGGGAGGAGACCGCCTTCATCGGCGACGACCTGCCGGATCTCTCCGTCATCACCCGCTCGGGCGTCGGAATTGCGGTGGCCGACGCCTGTGCCGAGGTCCGCGCCGCTGCGGCGATCGTGACAGAGTTGCCGGGCGGACGGGGGGCTGTGCGGGAGGCGGTCGAACGGCTCCTGCGGGCCCGGGGTAGTTGGGACTCGATCGTCGCCCGTTACGCGGCAGTCCGCGGCTGAGCGAGACCGGAGCATGGTGACGGGCTGATGGAACACCGACTCGGACGCACGCTGCGGGTGTTTCTCGTCATCCTGGCGGTTGCGGGATTCTATCGGCTCTCGGTTGTGCCGCTGGTGGAACCGCGGATCAGGGACGCCGCCGCCGGAGTGGAGATGACCCCCGAGGAGGCCGCGGCCATTCGGGCCCGGGCCGACCGGCGGCTGGCGGCGCTTGGTGACATCTTTCCAGCGGGCGCCTGGGAGCGGGATGACCCGATCGTGCTCGAGAGCCGGCAGATGCGACTGCTCTTCAAGGACTACCAGTCGCTGCCGGACGGCCGCGTCAACCTCGTTCCCTGCACCCTCGTCGTTCTCCCCGACCGCGGCCGGATGCCTGACGGCCCCCCGGGCCGCACGATCGTCATGCGGGCCCCGCAGGGGGCGGTGCTCGAGTTCGACGAGCCGCTCGACCTCCGGCAGGGACGGCTCGCGCGGCTCGTCGGCGGCAGCCTTCGCGGGCAGGTAACCATCCGCGGCACCCCCTCCACGCCGGGTGCCGAAGACGACATCGAGATCGTCACCCGCGACCTCGAACTCGACGAGCTTGAAGTGCGGACGGGGGAGGCGGTGCAGTTTCGGCACGGCCGCTCCCACGGCAGCGGCCGCGGCCTGGTGGCCCGGCTCACGCCGCGGGCCACGCCCCCCGGACCTGACGCGATCGGTCAGGGTCCGAACATCGGCGGTATCGAATCGATCCGGCTCGATCGGGACGTGCGGATCCGCCTCGAGGGCGTGGCCGGCGGATTCCTGCCCGGCCGCGGTCCTGCCCCGGAGGTGAAGGATGAAGACACGGCGTCGCCCGTGATCGTGAGCTGCCGCGGCAGCATGACCTTCAACGCATCGGCCAACGTGCTCACGCTTGCCGATCATGTCGACGTTGTGCGGTCGGCGCCCGATGGCGGCACCGACCAGATCACCTGCGACCTGCTCGCAATTCTGTTCACCAACGAGCAAGCCGGGGCCGGGGCAGGCCGCGGGCCGCTCAAGCCGGCCGAAATCCAGGCCAAGGGATCCCCCGTGGTCGCCCGCAGCACCTCCTCCGAGCTCGAGGCAAGGGCCGCTCGGCTCGGCTACGAGATCGCCACGCGACGAATCCTGCTCGACGGACCAGAGCCGGTGTCGCTCGTCGCGCGGGGCACGGAGATGGAGGCTCGCAAGATCGACTATTGCCCCGGGCCACCGGGCGATCCCGGATCGCTCATGGCCGTCGGCCCCGGGCAGCTCCGCGCCACGTCCCCCGGCCAGCCGCCGGCACAGGCCCGCTGGCAGCAGTGGCTGCGGATGCGGCCCGATGGCGACGGACACGTGGTCTCGATCGCGGGCGACGCCGAGGTGGCCATTGAAACGCGGGGCCGGCTGAGCGCCGCTGAGATGCATCTCTGGCTCGACGTCATCCCCCGCGCGGCTGATGCCCCACCCCGCGACCCTTCCGCCGGCCCCGATCTCTCGGGCGTGAAGCCGTCGCGGATGCTTGCCCGCGGCATGGTCGAGGCCGCCGCCGAGCAGCTTTCGGCCCGGACCGACAGGCTGGAACTCTGGTTTCGGGAGGAAGCGCCGCCGCCTGCCGCTCCCCCAACTACCGTGGCCCAGGCGGCCCCGGCCGCGCCGGTGGTTCCGCCCGTGGCACAGCCTCCGGTGGCAACGCCGCCGAACCGCAGGCAGATCACGGCCACCGCCGCGCTCGTCCGCGGCTTGGTCACGCTCTCTCCCAAGGGAAACGATCTAACCGACTTGTCGATGGAAGGCCAGGTGGAACTCGTCGAGCAGCCGGCCGCGCCCGCCGGTGCGGGAGCCACCCCCGAGCGAGCCGTCGAGATTCGCGGCGATCAGCTCCAACTCTCGCGGCCAACTGCCTTCGATGCCCGGGCCGTGGTGTCGGGCCGTCCGGCGACGGTGATCGGACGGGGGCTCGACCTCGAGGGCCCGCTCGTTGAGTTCGACCGCGGTCGCAACCGGGTCACCGTCGACGGTGCCGGCCGGCTCAGCCTGCCGATGCCGGCCGGTGGTCCCGGCCTCGACGGCTTATCGCTCACGGGCGGCCCGCCGCGCGGGCCGCCGCCGGCCGCCGCGGGGGGCACGGGGAAAGCGGGGGGCACGGCGGGCACGCTCGACGTGACCTGGAAGGGGCGGCTCGATTTCGATGGCCGCACGGCGAGGTTTGTCGAGGATGTGCTTGCCATCGGCGGCACCACGGTCGTCCGCTCGGGCTCGCTCGATGTCGTCTTCGACGAGGCCTTCGACCTCGGTGGCAACGGCGGGGGACCGCGACCGACCCGGCAGCCGGACGTAGCCCGCATCGCCTGCGGCAGCGGCGTCAAGATCGAGAGCGAGTCGGTTGGTGATGACGGCGGCAAGTCGATCGAACGCCTGTTTGTCCGTGACCTTGTGGTCGAGCGGGCCAGCGGCGCCGTGAGCGGCACCGGACCGGGGCGACTCACAAGCACGCGGCTCGGCCAGCCGCCCGCCATGGCGGCCCCGGCCATGCCAGGCGGCCCGACGGTCACGCCCGTGGCCGCTGCCAGCCGGCCGGCCGGCTTGACGTATCTCGGCGTCGACTTCCAGCAGGGGCTGCGGGGCAATATCCACCGCCGGACGATGGAGTTTCATCAGCGGGTCGAGGCGATCTGGGGCCCGGTCGCTGGCTGGACTGACTCACTCGACCCGCACGCACCCGCTGGCCCGCCCGAAGGCGCGGTGTCGATCGCCTGTGACGTACTGGGCGTGGGACAGGCGCCGCCGGTTCCTGGCCAGAACCGTGGCACGCTCGAACTTGCCGCCGGCGGCAACGTGCTCGTCGAAGGGGAATCGTTTACCGCGCGGAGCGCTCGGCTCTCCTGGAGCGAGGCGAAGGACCTGCTCGTGTTCGAGGGGGACGGACGCAGCGACGCCCAACTCTTCCGGCAGCTCAAGGTCGGAGGGCAGCCCTCGACGGCCTCGGCCGGCCGGATCCTCTACTGGCGCGGGCTCAGCCGCGTCGAGGTGGAGGACGCCCGCTACCTTGATCTCGACCAGATCGGCGCTGGGCCGGCACCGCGGGTGCCGGGCGCGGGGCCACCCCGCCCGCCGGCTCCGTTCGCCCCGCCGCCCGCGCCCGGGACGTGAGCCGCGGAAACCGCGTCGAGCGTATATTCCCGGGGTTTGTATGCGGGAGAGGGGGAGGGGTTGCCCGTGTTATCGAGCCGGCCTCGCAAGCGAACGACCGGCGAGATGCGATCCTGTTGGGCTTGAAGTGTGCGGCATACAAGCCCCCAGCGCGAGCTG
>JBBEEF010000043.1:0-1254 GCA_040880915.1 Pirellulales bacterium | reverse complement strand
CCTCTCGCCCCGACCAAAAACCCTCCAGCACCCGATTCGTGCTTGGATTCCGCCCGCTGACCCCTCCTGCCGGGCCCGCCATCTTGCACCGACCTACCCATTGTCCTGACAAGAGACCTGTGCCGAACTCACGCGTACGGCCAAGCGGGCGCGGGCATGGATTGCATAACTCGACACATGGCGTAGAGTTGTGCACATGAGTTCGTTGCGCGACTGGGCCCTCGCCCTGCCGGCACAGGGGCGGTTCACCTTTACCACGGCCGAGGCACGGGCTGAGAGCGGCGCTTCCGAGGCCGCCGTCGCCGCGGCCTTGGGCCGTGCCGAGGCCGACCACCTCATCGCATCGCCGGTGCGCGGCTTCCACGTGGTGCTCCCGCTCGAGGACCGCGGGACCGGCACGCCGTCCTGGCGCCTGTTCCTCGACCCCATGCTGACCCATCTCGGCCTGCCGTATTACGTGGGTCTCCTCACCGCCGCGTCCATCCACGGCGCCTCGGGCCAGGCGGTCCAGGTCGTCCAGGTGGTGACCTCGCGTTCGCGCCGGCCGGTCCGGAGCAGCCGGCTCGTGATCGAGTTCGTGGTCCGGGGGACTGCGGCCGCAGCACCCGTCGAGCTGCGGACCACGCCGTCGGGCCGGATGCGGGTGGCCACCCCGGAGGTCGTCGCCCTCGACCTCGTGCGGTATCCGGCGAAGGCCGCCGGCTGGGGCAACGTCGCCACGGTGCTGCGAGACCTCGTGCCATTGCTGCGCCGTTCGGGGATGCGGGCGGCCCTCGCCGTGAAACCCGCGACATCCGAGCTCCAGCGCCTGGGGCACCTGCTCGAGCGGGCTGGGGCGGAAGCAGTCCTGCCTGCCCTCGAGGCCGAGCTCGCGACCCGGCGCGTGGGATGGGTGCCCCTTGTACCGGGGGAGCCCGGTTCCCCCGCCGTTCCCGACGTTCGCTGGCACATCCTCGTCAACGCCGCGCCCGAGGAGGACTGACCGGTGTTCCCGCAGGTCGACATCGTCCGCTGGCGTGCGGTCGCGCCCTGGGCCGACGATGACGACGTCGAGCAGGACCTCGTCATCACCCTCGCCCTGTTCGACATCTTCCGCGACGCCATCCTCAAGGAGGCGCTCGCGTTCCGCGGCGGCACGGCACTCCATAAGCTCCACCTCGCGCCCGCGGCCCGGTATTCCGAGGACATCGACCTTGTCCAGCGCGAGCCGGGTCCGATCGGCTCCGTGCTGTCGCGACTGCGCCGGGTGCTCGA
>JBBEEF010000042.1:0-7234 GCA_040880915.1 Pirellulales bacterium | reverse complement strand
GGCAGGATGCCCGTAGCGACCGTCCGGCGGGATGGCACGGGCAACCCCGACCCACGGAGAACGTTGCTTCGTGCTCCCGACGTGACCCATGACAATCCCCGATGAGCCTGATTGCATAGAATAGAGGGCCTGCGAATCCCTCACCCACCGGGACGATTGTGAACGCTTCCGCCGACCCGCCGCCCATCGCTGCCGTCGTGATTTGTGTCACCGGAGCAACGGGATACGTCGGCGGCCGTCTGGTGCCGGCCCTGCTGGAGGCGGGCTATCGAGTCCGCTGCCTGGTACGGGAACCGAGGAAACTCGATGCCCGCCCGTGGCGGCATCACCCTCACGTCGAGGTCATCGCCGGCGAACTGGCCGAGACCGCGGCTGTGACCGCCGCTCTCGAAGGCTGCCAGGCGGCCTACTACCTCGTGCACTCGATGGCATCCACCGGAGGTGCCTACGCTCAGCGGGATCGAGAGCTGGCAGCCGGTTTCGCACAGGCAGCTCGGCAGGCAGGCCTGCCTCGAATCATCTATCTCGGCGGCCTTGGCGAGATGGGAGCGGATCTCAGCGAACACCTCCGCTCGCGACGGCAGGTCGAGCAGGAACTGGCCTCGACGGGCGTCCCCGTCACGACGTTTCGTGCAGCGATGATCATCGGCTCAGGATCGGCGTCGTTCGAGATCCTCCGCTACCTCGTGGAGCGGCTGCCGATCATGATCACGCCCAAGTGGGTGAACACCGAGTGCCAGCCCGTGGCGATCAGTGATGTTCTGTACTGGCTGGTCCGCTGCCTCAGGGTGCCTGAAACCGACGGCAAGACGCTGGAGATCGGGGGGGCCGATGTCATGCCTTACCAGCAGTTGATGCGGGTGATGGCTGAGGAGCTTGGCCTCCGCCGCCGGATCATCCTGCCGGTGCCGGTGCTCACTCCACGGCTGAGCTCGCTCTGGATCAATCTTGTGACGCCCGTCTCCTATCGCATCGCCAGACCGCTGGCGGAGGGGCTGAAAAACCGGGTGGTTGTGACCGATGACACCACGCAGCGGCTGATGCCTCACCATCCACTCGGGGTCAGGGAGGCGATTCACCGGGCCAAAGCCAAGGTCGATCAGCATTCCGTTGAGACCCGGTGGAGTGTGGCCGGGCCGATGCCAGGAGACCCTTCCTGGGCAGGCGGTTCCGTGTTCACCGACGAGCGCGTGGTGGACATCGAGGCTGATCCTGCCAGCGTCTATGCCGCCGTCTGCCGGATCGGGGGGGGCAACGGCTGGTACGCCGGCGACCTGCTCTGGCGGCTCCGTGGATGGATGGACAATGTCGTGGGAGGACCCGGCCTGCGGCGTGGCCGGCGGCATCCGGAGACCGTTGAATTTGGTGAAACCCTCGACTTCTGGCGGGTGGTCGGCATTGAACGGGACCGCTCGCTTTCCCTGCGGGCCGAAATGAAACTGCCGGGTGAGGCGCAGCTCGACTTTGCCATTCAGCCACTGGAGGGCCAGGCGGAGCAGCCACTCACCCGGCTCCTGATGACCGCCCGCTACCGCCCTCATGGGCTTGTCGGACTGCTCTACTGGTATGCGGTCGTTCCCCTCCACGAACTGGTGTTCGGAGGCATGCTCCGTGGCATCCGCAAGACAGCCGAAGCGATGCATCGCGGCTCCGATTCGGCCCGCGGTACCTTCGATTCGCAGGAGGTCGCTCCCGGCTACGGTCGGGCCAGGCTCTGGCTGGGTATGAGTGGTGTCGGCACGGTTGTCATGCTGGCGGCCTTGGGGCTCTTGTTTGGCCTGCCGGCTCGGCTCGCTCCGGTTGCCACCGCACCATTCCACCTCCAAGTGGCTGCACTTGCGATTGCCCTGCTCGCCTACACACTCGTGCAACTGCCATTCGACCTGTTCGGAGGCTACCTCCTCCCGCGGTGGTACGGCCGGCAACACCCACCACTCGGAACGTTTCTGCTCCGAATCGCCCGCGGCGTCGGCGTTCACACCGCCCTGCTGCTCGCGACTGCGGTCGCCCTGCTCTGGTCTGGTCGACTGGGCGGCGTGTTCGGCGTGATCGCCGCCGCTGGGCTGATCGTCTTTCTACTCCTGCGAATGCGAATTCTTTTGGCAACTGCCATGGCCCCTCTTGAAGTGACGCCCAGTTCACCGGTGCTCGAGGACCAGGCCACTCCACCAGCCCTGCCGGCGTTCATGGGTGAATCACCTGACGAGGGCTTTACCGGTGCGGTGGTCGGCATCTGCCGATCACGGTTCCATCTCCTGCCGATTCGGTGGCGGGAAATGCTCAATCCGGAAGCCTTCGCGATGGCCCTCCGCCGGCGTGAAACAGCTGTGCAGTGCGGCGCCTGGTGGCGGGGCAGAATGCTCGCAATCGGCTTCACGATCGGGGGCATTGCCCTCACGGCAGCCATCGTGGGATCCGCACGCCTCGCCTCGGCCGAGGGAATCATTAGCTTCAGCCTCGGGTTCACACTCTGGTCATTTTTGGGGCTGCTTGTTCTGCCGACACCGAGTCGGTACGGGGTGGACGAGGTCGACCACAACCTCCTGGCGGCCGGAGCCCACCGCGACGTGATGCAGCAGACGATCGAAGCACTTGATGACCTGCAGGACCGGGAACGTGATCGCTCCACGATCGTGGAGATGATCTTCCATCCGGTGCCGAGCGTACGATCGCGGCTCCGCGGCCCCCGGGTCAGAGGAATTCGTGGCTTCTGGGATGCCGCCCGCACGGCGGTCTACCTCAGTGCTGCCGGCCTTGGCCTGCTGGGCCGGGCAGTCCATTGCAACAGTGGTCGCCCCGGCCTGTGGGTCTTCCTACCAGTCGATTGACCCGAGTCGCCCGCCAGCGTATTGGCGGTGACGGTCACGTTTGAAACCGCCCCGTTGAGCCAGATGCCGTTGAAGCCGTTGGCACCGATCGAGCTGTCGCGGATCACGGTGCCGGCCGAGTCGCCCGATTGCACGAGGAAGCCGGTCTCGCCGTTTCCGGAGATCGTGAAGTTGGCGAAGGTCGAGGCCTTGGAGCCACCTTCCAGGACCACGCCGTTGCCGGTGAAGCCGGTGACGCTGTTGCCGGCCTGGGTGAGGGTGACGTTATTGACATCAGCCCCGATCGTGAGGCCCGTCCGGTTCGCCGTAGATCTGGTTGCCCGAGGTGGTCACCACCGAAGTGGCGATCGAGGCCGGGCTGGTCACGCTCACTGGCGCGGCGTAGTTTTGGTCGCTGCTGGTGGTCACGCCGCCGCCGGTGGGCCCGGTGGTGACCACGGTCGCGGTGTTGGCGAGCGTGACCGCCCCGAAGGGGATGTCGCCGCCGGAGGGCTGGCCACCGATGCCGTAGCCGCCCTGAGCACTGATGGTGCCACCGTTGAAGGTGACCGGCGTGCCGCTGCCCGAGGCCAGGAGGATCGCCCCGGCCTGGCCGCCCGTGGCGTTGGCGCTCGAAGCACCACCGTCGGTGATCAGGCTGCCCACCGAGATCGAGCCGGTGTTCGTGGTGATCGAGATCGCGATGCCGTCGCTGCCCGGGCCCGTGGCATTGGAGGCCCCGAGCGTGCTGAGCGTCGAGAGCAGGTTCACGTTCCCGGCGCCCGTGACCTGGATGAAGATGCCGCCCGAACTGATGCCGCTGTCGAGCGGGGCCTGCGTTTGGATAACGCCGGCCGAGATGGTGACGTTGCCGTTGATCGACCGCAGCGTGACGTCCTCACCCACGGTCTGGATGCCCGCGTTGAGCACGAGCGTGTCGGCCGCGAGCGTGATCGAGCCGGCGTCGGTGATCGCGACATTCGCGAGCGCGAGGGCTCCCGTGATCGTGAGCATGTTCGTGCCGCTGCCCGTGAGACCCGTTGTGTCCGTGCCCGTGAAGGCATTTGTCGACGTGAAGATGTAGTTGCCACCGCCGCTGCTCGTCAGCGTGATCGCCTCATTCGAGTTGTCGAGGTCGATCGTGAGCAGTTCGGTGACGCTGTCATACGTGAAGGCCGCGAGCAGCGCCCGGCTCTCGAGCGACTCGCCGCCGAGGCCGTTCATCCACGACGACCGTTCCCGCACGGCGGTGCGATCGCGGCGACGACGGGCCTTGGAGGGACGGGGCTTCTTGAACCGATCGGCGAATGACGACACGCTGCCTTTCTGGCAGGCGAGTCCGCCGCTTACGCTTCGGTGACGATCCCGATCTGGGCCAGCACCGGCAGCGTGTTTTCCACGAAGGCTGTGCAGGCCTGCTCCACGATCTGCCGCCGGGCCGCCGGGTCGCTGACGGGCTGGCCATCTTTCTGCAGCATCCGGCCGCTCCCCGCGAGGCGGGTATCGACCCGCTCCGCGAGCCCATCCCGGCCGCGGGCGACGAGCTCATGCAGGATCGCGGCGTCGAAGTCGCCGAGCGTGTGGCCAGTGCCGCTGATCAGGCTGGCGAGCGCCAGCGGTCGCCCGCCCAGCGAATCGGCCGCGAGCACCGCCTCGTTGAAGGCGGCGGCGAGCTTGGGCGTGGCTGGAACCGCGGCGGACCCATGCACCGGGCCGGCCGTGATGTCGAACATCCCCATCGCCACGCCCGCGTCCACCGCCCGCATCAGCTCCGCCTGGGGCGTGCCTTGCAGGGCGTCGGCGGCGAGGATTTCTGAGAGCCGCAGGCTCTTGTCGCCGAGCAGGCCGAGCAGCGACTGGTAGAGCGGCCCCTGCACGGTCGAGGTGACCACGCCGAGATTCACCTGATAGGGCAAGCTGATCCCGCGGCGGGCCAACCGATAATGGATGTCGTCGCAGTGCTTGAGGCGGCTCTCGACGTCGGCCATCGGCTTGGAGCCCGCCCCGTACACGTCCCAGCGGAAGGCCGTGTTGGCGCAGAAATCCTTGTGGGCTTCGGTGACGAGCCGGTCGGTCGTGGTGCGGAAGAGCTCCTGGAACTCCGGCCGCACGCAGAGGTCCCAGAAGTTGGTGAACACCGGCAGGCTGCCGACGAAACCCAGGCCGGCCCCCCGGAACATCGTGGCGACTTCCGCGAAGTAAAACGCCGTCCAGTCGTCGTTGAGGTATTCGTGGGCGAGGTAGCGGATGTCCTGCTTCAGCAGGCCATCGACGTAGGCCGAGGCCTGGGGATTGGCCTCGAAATAGCGGGCCTTCTTGTCGCGGATGAAGACGAGATAGGCCAGCGCGTCGCGAACCCGCTGGAGGCTGTCGCCCTGCCGCAGGGCGGCGTATTGCTTGAGGATCCCGCGGATCGGCTGGAGGTGGGCCCAGCCGGGCATCGCGTTGTAGCTCACGAGCAGGAGGCCGCCCGGCGCGAGCCGCTCCTTGGCCACCGCGAGGATGTCTTCGCGGACCTTCGGCGAGACCCAGCTCAGGATCCCGTGGAGCGTGATGAACTCATACTTCCCCAGGTCGCCCGGGAGCTTGCCGAAGTCGCTGGTGATCACCCGCACGTTGTCGAGCCGGCCGGCGGCCACGTCCTTCTCCACGGCGGCCGTGTGCTCGGGGTTGATGTCGACGCCCACGAACTCGCTGCCGGGATTGGCGGCGGCGAGCGTGGTGAGCGAGCGGCCCAGGCCACAGCCGAGCTCGAGGTAGCGGAAGCCGGTCGCCTTGGGGGGCACCACGCGGTTGAGCGCGGCCACGTAGCGAAGCACCAGCGGCGCCATGTTGGGGTAGAAGCCGGGGATGTAGGCCACGTCGGTGAGGTAGCCTTCGGCGGGAGGGGCGGCGTTCTCGGCCATGCGGTGCGGTTTTCCTGTCGGCGGGAGAGTCGAACGAGGCGGCGGCCGTTGAACCGTCACCGCAGAGCCAACACCCTACCCACTCCTCTGGATCCCGGCAACCATCAGTCTGGGACAGCACGGGAGAATGGGATACCCCCTCGCCAGGCCGCTGCGATCAGGCGACGGGGCGGCTGGCAAGGCTGCCACAACCGGATTGCGTCCTGGCCGGGATTGTGCGACTTTCCCCGGATGCAGGCTCACCACTATTCCCCGCCATCCGCCGCCGCCCCTGCCGGGCCGGCCATCGACCTCCGCTGCCGCCGGCTTACGGCGCGGAATGTCCACGACCTTGTGGCTTTCCTCACGCGGCTCGCCGCGGCGGGTGACGGCCGGTGGTTTCATCCGCATCCATTCACCCGCGAGGCCGTCGAGCAACTCGCCGCACCGGGCCGAGGCGACGAGTATCACGTGTGGGCAGCCGGCCGAGATGGGCCGGTGGTGGCCTACGGCATGCTCCGCGGCTGGGACGAGGCCTATACGATGCCGAGCCTGGGCATCGCGGTAGACCCGCAGTGGCGCGGGCAGGGCATCGGCCGCCGGCTCGTCACCCACCTCCACGTGATCGCCGCCGCCCGTGGTGCCAGCACGGTGCGGCTCAAGGTAGACCGGTCGAACACCACAGCCATCGCCCTCTATCGCTCGTTCGGCTACGAGTTTCGCCCCTTCTCCGACTCGGAGTGGCTGGGGCTTGTGAACCTGGCCGCCGTTCCGGCCCGGATGGCGGCCTGACACAGGGGCAGCGCACGCGGGCCTTTCCCCATGCAGCACCGTTTCGAGCCAGAGCCGTTCCGCCGGATTGCGGTCGCCGCGCCCGACCTCACGGGAAACGAAGAGGCCTACGTCGTCGCGGCCATCCGCAGCGGGTGGGTGTCGTCGACGGGCGAGTTCCTGGCGCGGTTTGAGCGGGAGTTTGCGGCGGCCTGTGGCACGCGGCACGCCGTGGCCTGCTCGAACGGCACCACCGCCCTGCACCTCGCCCTGGCCACGCTCGGCGTCGGGAGGGGCGACGAGGTGATCGTGCCGGCGACGACCTTCGTGGCGACGGCCAATGCCGTGCGATTTTGTAACGCGACGCCCGTGTTCGTGGACGTCGATCCCAAAACCTGGTGCCTCGATCCGCGGGGGGTGGCCGCCGCGGTCGGGCCGAAGACAGTGGGCATCATCCCGGTACACCTGCTCGGCCACCCCGCCGATATGGACGCGATCAATGCGATCGCGGCCGAGCATGGCCTGTGGGTGGTGGAAGACGCGGCCGAGGCGCCCTTCGCCACCTACCGGGGCCGCCCGGTGGGCTCCCTCGCCGACGCGGCGGCATTCTCGTTTTTCGGTAACAAGATCGTGACCAGCGGCGAGGGGGGGGCGGTGACGTTCTCCCGCGACGACCTCACCCAGCGGATGCGGATGCTCCGCGGGCATGGCATGGACCCCGAGCGGCGCTACCACTTCCCGATCGTGGGCTTCAACTACCGGATGTCGAAC
>JBBEEF010000041.1:0-42120 GCA_040880915.1 Pirellulales bacterium | reverse complement strand
GGAGCAAACCTCAGGAGCAAACCTCAGGAGCAAACCTCAGGAGCAAACCTCAGGAGCAAACCTCAGGAACAAACCGTGACGCACTCTTCCGTCGCCGGAGCCCTGGTGGAGCGAATGATGTCGAGCGTGATCGGTCGGACGAGATACCCTGCCACGCCGGAGGCCAGCGCTCGCTGTTCCTCTTCGAGACGGTAGGCATCTGACACGACGAAGATGCCAGATCGCATCCCGTGACCGATCCGATCGAGCGAGATCCGGGAGCCCGCCAGCAGCGGATCAACACTCCCCTGCAGTACGTGCGGCGAGAGCATCTCAAGCAAATCAAAGCCCGACATATCGGGAAGCTCTGATGCCACAAGCCAGACATCAGCGCGGAACCGACGTGACAGCCGAACCGCCGACCGGCCGTCGACACAGAAGTGCAGCCCTACGTCGCCAGCCCGAGCGGCCTGCACAAAGTCGGCGTACTGGTCGCAGACCGAATCGACAATCACGATCTCGTTGATGCCCACTGACCGCAGGCTGCGTTCACCGAAGGAGGGAAGGGAGAGATTCATGATGACTTCCTGGAGGGGGGCTGAGGATTGTCGAGTGAAAGCTTGAAAGGAGCGTTACAACGGGCCGAACCAGTTACCACTGCGTGGTCGATGCGCGGGACGGCGTTGCTGATTCAGAAAGCGTCGGCAGCGACTTGGTCCAGGCTGCCGAGGGGCGGGCACCGACGGAACGACCGGACATCGGCCGTGCAACCGAGACCCCTCGGGGCTCGAGATCCGCGACCAGAAGCGGCATGGCGGTCTTCGAAAGGGCAAACACCTCGGAGCCGCGATACGACACCGCCCGATCCCGGGCGGGAACCGACTGCCGCGTCATCGCCTGCTTCATCGGAATGGTTGCAGCCAGCGTCAGGGACGGGGTTGACGGCTCAATCGCTCCAGCCGGCTCGAGATCACCGAACACGGCGAGCCCTTCGACGATGCCGCCACTGCCACCGAAAAAACTCTCTTCACCGACTGCTGGGCCGGCGGCCACCAGCACCACAACAGGCATCACGAACACCAAGCCCTGAAGGCACGGCTGAATCAGAGAGCGACGCATGGTGAGACTCCAAAATATTCGGATAAGAAAAATTGAAAGAAGAGAGGCGACCTGGCGAGTGGGAATCACTGGCTTTAAAAATCGATGCGACAACCTTCATCTGACGCCCGAGGCGGATCAGACGAGCGATACGATCGACATGAACAACAGAATGGGCAGGGTGCAGAACAAGACGTCGGCCTGCGTCAGTGACCAGCCGCGACGAACCATTGCGGTGGTGGGGCACGAGTTCGGATTCATGAGCGGACTCCAGGGCCGCGATGACCTCTCGGGAGAAAGGCCGTCACGAGCGTGTTGTTTGATCCCAGCCAGATCCGGTCGCAGGCGACCGGCGAGCACGGGGGACGCCCCGCCTCTGTTCTCAAAGACATGCACGTGGCGTGCCAGACTCTTCGGCCGGGAAGGAAAAATCGGGCGACCTCAGGAAATGCTTAAAAACAAGTGTTTTCTTGATTTCGCATGGCTGTCGACAGGTGGCTCCTCTGGTGGGGGGTGGAGCGAATCGCTCCAGCGCGCTGGTCGCTAGCGACCAGGGGTGGAGCGAATCGCTCCACCCCCACCCCCCGCAGGTGGAGGTTTTTAGAGTCGGCGCCGCGTTGTGGCTGGGCGTCGCCGGGCGGTGCGCCGAGCCGCAGTCCCCGGGCTCGCGCCCGGGGCTTTTATGCCGGTGATTCGGACCTTATAAAAGCCCCGGGCGCTAGCCCGGGGACTCGTAAAAGCCCCGGGCGCTAGCCCGGGGACTCGGGGTCCGAAGGCCATCCCGCGCTCGCCATGCCGCCCAGAGTCAGCGCTCAGGGAGCTCCCAACACCTGGTGGACCAGGGCCTTATCGACCCCGTCCACGAGTTCCACGTGGCCGATCCGGGTCGGGAGTACGAACCTCAACCGGCCGCCGGTTGTCTTCTTATCTCGGCCCATGATCTCGATGAGTCGAGTTATCTCGAGCGGCCCAAGGCCGGCAGGGGAGATGGGCAGTTCAAGCCGGGCCAGAAGCCGGTCCTGCCGCCCGACCACCTCGCTCTCGATCCGGCCCATGGCGGCCGCCAGCCGGGCTGCCCGCCCCATTCCGATCGCCACGGCCTCGCCGTGAAGAAGCGTGCCATAGCCGGTGGCGGTCTCGTATGCGTGGGCGAAGGTGTGGCCGTAGTTGAGCGCGGCCCGCAGCCCCGAGGTTTCCCGTTCGTCTTGCTCCACAACGCCAGCCTTGAGGGCAGCGGATCGCTCGACCGCGTAGGCCAGTTCTGGCCCCTGTCGGGCCAGAAGGCTGGCGGCATGGTCTTCGAGCCAGGCAAAGAACTCCGGGTCGAGGATCACGCCATATTTTACGACCTCGGCCAGGCCGCTTTTGAATTCCCGCTCCGGCAGCGTGCCGAGGGTGTCAATGTCGGCCACAACGCCGCGGGGCTGCCAGAAGCAGCCTACGAGGTTTTTGCCCCCCGCCAGATTGATCCCGGTCTTACCCCCGATGGCGCTATCGACCTGGGCCACGAGCGTGGTCGGCACGTGCCAGACGGGAAGGCCACGGGCGAACGTGGCCGCGGCGAAGCCGGCTAGGTCGCCGACAACCCCGCCTCCGACGGCCACGACGTGGGTGCCCCGATCAACGGCCAGCCTGGCCAGATCGTCCCACAATTCACCGAGTACGCGAATCGACTTCGAGGACTCGCCCGCGGGAATGGTGAGCATGTGCACGTCGACGCCGGCGGCGGCTGTCGACACCGCCACGCTCTTCCCGTGCGAGGCAGCCACCGCCGCGTCGGCGACCACAACGGCCCGGCGAACCCCAGCCGCATAGAGCAGCGGACCGATGGCACAGACCACGCCACTCCCGCAGAGGATGTCGTAGGAGCGGTCGGCCGCATCGCCCGGTAAATGGACGCGGATCGTGGTCACAGTCAGGAGACGCTCACCCGCTCGAGATCGGCCGGAGTGACCGTGATGACCCGAGCAAAGCCTGTGTGCTGCCGGAGATACTCGACCTCGGCGGCGTCGGCCGGGCTGGCGTGCAGCAGGTGCTCCACGCGGGCCTTGTCGTTGGCCGACCAGTCCTCGTAGTCGGCCGACCAAATCGTGTGGTGCTCGACAACGAGCGCATCACGGTAGGAGTCGAAAGAAGTGGCCATGTCCAAATAGTCCCGGAAAAGAGAAAGACGGTAGCGACAACCAGGCTACTATAGCCGTCAAAGCACCCGCTGTGGCGGGCGGCAAAGCCGGGCCGATCGAGAGCCTGCCCCGCCGGCATGCAGGACCCGAAGTTCATGAAGGCAGCGTCTGCCCCCTCGCCCAAGGCCACTGCCGTCAGCGGCACCGGGACCGCCGTGGTTGTGGGTGTTGTGCTGCTGGCAGCGGTGTTGGGGGTGTTTGCGGTCTGGTTTCAATGGGGGCAGACCCGCCGCTGCCTCGCGTTTTTTGGGCCTGAGGTCGCCCGGCAGATCCAGGCTGCGAGCCGTGTGGAACTCTGGCGTTTGGAGCCGGCCGCGAGCGGACTGCGGGTGGCCGCCCGGCAGGACGTGTCGGCAGCTTCAGGCCTGGTCCATCTCCGCCGCGGCCTGATCGAGGACGTCAATTACCACTGGCCCGACCCGGCCGCCGGGGGAGAAGTGGCAGACCGCCTCGACCCGTCGGCGTGGGGCATGGCCCTGGCCTTCTGGGACCGTGAATTGCACCTGGAAGACAGCGAGGCCGGCCCGCCTTCGGCCGTCCTCGCCCTCGGTTTCGATGCCCCGGCGAGCCTCACGGTGGTCGGCCGGCCAGGCAGGGTAGCGATGGGGCGGTTGGCTCCCGGCCTGCGGAAGTGGGTCGATGCCACGTGGGAATAGGATTTTCAGCAGAAAAATCGGGCTTCTGAGAGGTCCGGCCCGGTCCCTATCCTCTCGGCCCCTGCGGCATGGGCCGTTTCTCCCGGAGGATCTTCCCGCCATGCGCTCGATCGCAGTCGCCAACCAGAAGGGCGGGGTGGGCAAGACGACGACGTCGGTCAACCTCGCCGTTGCTCTGTCGCGGGCCGGGCACCGGGTCTGCCTGCTCGATCTCGACCCTCAGGCCCATGCCACGCTCCACGTGGGTGTGTCGCTGGGGGGTAACGGCCTGTCCGCGTTCGATGTGCTCACCGCCGACCGCCCCCTGGCCGACGCGACGGTCGAGGTATCGGAAACGCTCGCCGTCGTCCCCTCGCACATCGATCTTTCTGCAGTCGAAATGGCACTGGTCGGCCGGCCGGGCCGGGAGACGATCCTTCGCGACAGGATCGCGGCGGATCCCCGATGCGGTCTCACGGGGCCCGGAGCCTTCGACTATCTGGTCATTGATTGCCCCCCGTCACTGGGGCTCTTATCGCTCAACGCCATGGCGGCGGCGGCCGAGGTTCTCCTGCCGCTTCAGCCCCACTTTCTGGCCCTTCACGGCCTGAGCAAGCTTCTCGAGACCATCGAACTGGTATCCGAGCACGTGAATCCGCGGCTGCGACTGCTGGGCGTGGTGCTCTGCATGCACGAGGCGGGAACACGGCTGGCCGTGGAGATTGGCCGGGATGTGGAGGCCTTTTTCGCCGGTTCGGCGGAGGCCCATCCGGCCTGGGCCGAGGCCCGAGTCTTTGCCACCCGGATTCGCCGCAACATCCGCCTGGCCGAAGCACCGAGCTTTGGCCAGTCGATCTTCGACTACGCGGCCGGGTCGCACGGGGCCGAGGACTACGCCGCACTCGCCGCGGAGGTCGCTCAGGCAGCGGCCGGGGAACGGGTCAGCGGGCGGTTGGTCGCCTGATTCGCCGATCCTTGGTCGACCGCCGCAGTTTCTGGGCCGTACAGTTCCGGCATCCACCAATACCGAGATTCGCACGGATCCACCCCGGTCAGAATGCCCGTGCGGTCATAATCTTCCGGTGACACAAACCCCGCGGTGCGGCCGGAAGTGCCGATTGCCCCCTCGGGAATCGAAAACGGTCGCGGCGGCTGAAGCGGGTTGGAGCGAAGCATGATGCCGAATTCGTCCGAATGCCGAATCAGAGACGGGGACGGGTCGTTGACTGCAGCGCCCGGAGTGTCTTTTCGGAGCCACGCCGAGCGAAGGCCAGTTTTCTGGTCTCGATTCCTTCTGCCCCCGTATTTTGGCATCGGAACTATGGGCAATCAAGGAATTCTGGGGGAAATGGGTAAAAAATGATGCTTCCGCCCTATTTTGTACCGAAACGGTAGGATTCAGGCACCATGACGCAATGCCTTCGATCACTCTTCAGGGGGGTTTTCGGCAAGGGCTGCCGATCCGGGTGGCTTTCCGGCGAGGCCAGCCACGCGTGCCGCCTTGCCCGGCCCGCGACAAAGATTCTGATCGGGGCGGTCGGTGTGGCTTGGCTGGCGGCAGGCGCGGCGGCGAACCAGGAAGCCTTCCGCTCACTCGCGCCCGGCGTCCTGACCGTGATTCCGGCCGACATGGCATCCGACGATGCGATCCAGAGGGGTCCGCTCGTCGAGGTGACCGAGGGCTTGGCCGGCCTGCGGTGGGAGCCGACATGGGCAGCTCGCAGCACCACGCTCCTCAGCCGGGCCGAGCGGCTTGAATATCCCCGGGACATCTGGTGCCTGGAATTCGCCTTCAAGCCACCCCGCACGATCGCCGTCGACATCCCCGCCAACAACCGCGAGATGCGGCGAGTGAACGTGCTCTATATGGTCTACCGGGTGAAAAACCTGGGCGGGCGACGGATCGAAACCCGGCGGCAGGACGCGCCGGGCGAGGCTGATCCGCTCGAACGGACGGTGGAACGCTTCGAGAAGCCGGTCCGATTCCTGCCGCAATTCGTCCTCGAGACCCGGGAGGGACTCTCCGATGCCGAGGGCATCTCGGCCTACCGGGCGTATCTCGACCGGGTCGTGCCATCGGCGATGGCCGCGATCCGGCTCCGGGAGGACCCCGCCCGCGAACTTCTCGACAGCGTGGCGATCTCCGCCACGGAGATCGCCCCGGGCGAAGAGCGGTGGGGCGTTGCGATCTGGGAGGCGATCGATCCGCGGATCGACTACTTTTCCATCTACGTTCGCGGCCTGACCAACGCGATCCGCTGGCAACAGCTGGAACAGAGCCGGATCGCCCCCGACGATCCGCCCGGCAGACACATCGAACAGACTCTCAAGAGCTTGCGGCTCGACTTCTGGAGGCCTGGCGATGCCTCCGGTGAGAAGATCGCGATCGGACACCGCGGCATGTTTGAACGGATGGCGCTCGGGGGTCGCCTGCTTGCGGCGCTCGGTTGGCCAGGCCATACCTCCTCCCGGCCGCAGGTCGGCCTCCAGCGGCTGGGGCTAGCGTGGGATAGCGCCAGCCTCCGGGAGCCCGCGGGCACGGCCGGCGCGAGCCTGCTGCCGTTGCTGGCGGTCTTCGAAAAGCTCGCCGCGATTGACGACACCGACGGGCGGAGCCAGGCCGCCCGCGACCTGTTCGGCGACCTTGGCGTGCAGTCGATCGAGGAACTCGCCCGCGCCGCCGCCGGGCCGGTCGATCCAGAACGTGATCAAAAGCGGCGGCAGGCCCTCGAGACCATGCGGCTTTCGCCGGAGGAGATCGAGAGCCGGCCGCTTGAATCACTCGCCAAGATCACGCGGAACCTCGAGTCCGCTCCCGATATGGCGGCCCGCAGGGCGCTGGCCGTTTCCTGCTTTGGCCCAGCGGCCCCGCGAATCGACTGGCTGGGCCGCGCTGTGATCCTGGCCCGCACGCTGGCGACGCTCGACGCCACCGATGCCGACCCCGCGGCCATCGCCCGGCTTGATGCCCGGGGTGCCTTTGAGGCGGCGGCCGACGCGGTCATGGCATCGCCGGAGCCGGCCCAGAAGTCGATCCAGGAAGGGCTCTTTGGCCCGGAAGGCCCGACCCTTTTTGCCGAAGCCCTGGCGGTCCACGAGGGGCAGACCTATTCCTGGGGCTTCCGGTACGAGGACTAACAGAGTATCCTGCGGGAGAGAGTATCCTGCGGGTGCGGCGAGTAGGCCCGCCCGCATGCCAGCCCCTTAAGCCGGTCGCCAGTCTGCGGCCGACTAGGACCAAGAGCAACAGCAAGAGCGCGAAGATGGCACATAAAAAAGGACAGGGTTCGAGTCGCAACGGTCGCGATTCCAACGCTCAGCGACGCGGCGTCAAGAAGTTCGGTGGCCAGTCTGTCCTGGCCGGCAACATTCTCGTCCGCCAAGTGGGCACAAAGTTTCATCCCGGCGCGAACGTGGGCATCGGTTCCGATTACACGCTTTTCGCCCTGACCGCCGGCGTTGTGATGTTCGACCGGGAGGGCCGCCGCGTGAACGTGGTGGCTGGGCCGTCGGCCTGACCGGGCGGGAGTCGCTCGCTGCGAAGGGACGAGGGTGTTCGTCGACCGCGTCCAAATCGAAGTGGCGGCGGGCAATGGTGGCCGCGGCATCTGTAGCTTCCGGCGAGAGAAATATGTGCCGCGGGGTGGTCCCGACGGCGGCGACGGCGGCCATGGTGGGAGTGTGATCCTGCGGGCCGAGGCGGGTGTCGATTCGCTCTCACCGCTCGCCCATCGCAAGCAGTGGCGGGCCGAGCACGGCACGGCCGGAGGTCCGGCCAATCGCTCGGGCGCACGGGGCGAGGATCTCGTGCTCCTCGTTCCCGCCGGAACGATCGTGATCGCCGAGTCCACGGGGCTCGTGCTCAAGGACCTTGCAGTGGCCGGCCAGGAGATCGTCGCAGCACGGGGCGGCACGGGGGGGCGGGGCAACATCCACTTCAAGTCGTCGACCAACCGGGCGCCCCGGGAATGTACGCCGGGTGAAACCGGCGAGAACCGTCGGCTCTTGCTCGAGCTCAAGGTGATCGCCGATGTGGGGCTCGTCGGCAAGCCGAATGCCGGGAAGAGCACGCTCCTGTCGCGGCTCTCCCGGGCGCGTCCTGAAATCGCCGACTATGCGTTTACGACGAAGCGGCCGATCCTCGGCATCGTGGAAGTCGATCGGGACAGGAGCTTTGTGCTGGCCGACCTGCCCGGACTGATCGAGGGCGCGCACGCCGGGGTGGGCCTGGGGCATGAGTTTCTGCGGCATGTCGAGCGGGCTGGGATTCTCGTCCACGTGGTCGAGCCCTCACCGGTGGACGGCAGCGACCCGCTCGTGAATTACTGGACCATCCGCGAGGAGCTCGTGCGATACGATGCTTCGCTGGGGACGCGTCCGGAGATCGTCGTCGTGAGCAAGAGCGAGTTGCCTGGAGCGTCTGAGGTGCGGGAGACGCTTGCCCGGGAACTCGGCCGCGACGTCCTCGCCGCCAGCGCGGCCACTGGCGCGGGCCTCGACCGGCTCGTGGGGGCGGTGGTGGCCGAGCTCGACCGCCGGGAGCCGGCCGCATGACCGCCACCATTCACCCCGGGCTTTCCGGCCCACCGGGCCCGGGCATCTGCTCGGGCGACACGGTTCTGCTCGCCGACGTGGGCAACTCGCTGATCAAGCTCGCGCGGCTCGCCGACCCGGCGCTCGCCGGTAGCTATGGCCTGCCGGGGCTCTCCCATCGGCAGGATCTCGACAGTCATCACTTCCACCCCGAAAACCTCGAGCGGTGGCTCCTTGCGGCGGCCCCGGGCCGCGCCGTCGTGATTGTCGCGAGCGTCTCCGAGGCGGCCGCGACCCGACTCGAGGCTGTGGTTGCCGAGATCTCGGCGACCCGGCACCGCCCCCTGCGGCAGCGGCGGATCGGACATGCCGATCTCCCGCTGGTGGTGAGTCTGCCCGCACCGGAACGGGTGGGGATCGACCGGCTGGCTGGCGCTGCGGCCGCCGCGCTCGTCAAGCCTCCTGAGGCGCCGGCGATCGTCGTCGACTGCGGCACGGCCGCCACGGTCGATCTCGTGGCAGCCGACGGCAGGTTTCTCGGCGGCGGGATTCTGCCGGGGCCGGCTCTCATGTTCCGGGCGCTCGCCGAGGGAACGAGCAAGCTGCCGGCCATCGCGGCCCTCGGGCAGGACATGCCACCCCCGATGCCGGGGCGATCCACCGAGGAGGCGATCGCTGCCGGCGTGGGTTTCGGGATCCGCGGAGCGGTCGCACGGCTGGTGGCGGAGGCCGCGGCAGCGCTGGGCCCAGGGGCCGTGACGGTGCTGACAGGCGGCTGGCGGGCCGCCGTTCGGGATGCCCTGCCCGGGGCGATCGAGGTGCCCGACCTCGTGCTCGGCGGGATCGCCCTGGCCGCCTCGCGGGCCTGCAGCCGCTGACACTCCTGGCTGGAGCTGCCAAGCCGGTGCTCCTCCCTGGGGAGTGCTGGTAGAATGACAAATCTTTATTATCCCATCGGACCCCCTCCCGCCCGTGAGTACCGCCCGACCGCATCGTGGATCACAGCCTCCCGCGGCTGACCGTGCGCTGCCGCTGGCCCTGCTGGCCGCCCGCGTGGCCGGCGAGACGCGGGGAACTGAGGTCCGGATCCTCGACCTTCGTGCGCTCACGCCGGTGGTCGACTACTTCGTGATCGCCACCGGCACCAGCCGCCGGCAGATGCATGCGATGGCCGACGAGATCGAGAAGGTTGTCAGGCAGGACCTCCAGGATCGCAAACGGGGGGCAGAGGGCTACGAAGAGGGCCGCTGGATCGTGCTCGACTATGGAGACGTGATGGTGCACCTCTTCGATCCCGAAGCCCGCGGCTACTGGGATCTCGAGGGGCTCTGGAGCGACGCCGCCCAGGTGCCGCTGCCCGACGCCGGGGCCGCGGCATCATGACGGCCGCCAACCCGCACGAGTCGCCGGCCGCCGCGGGTGGTCCAGCGCGACCGGGCGCACCGCCGCGGACGTGCTTTCGAACGACGCTCCGCGAAGCCTTCGCCGCGGCCCTGACAAAACTCTCGGCCGACGGCGTGGTGGCCCTCGACCCCGGCGAGATCCCCCCGCTTCTCGAGCAGGTTCGCGAGACAGCCGACGCGAAGTTCGGCGACTACTCCGGCACGATGGCGATGGCCCTGGCGAAGCGGGCCGGCCGCAAGCCCCGCGAGGTGGCCACCGAGATCGCCGCCCGGCTCGCGGCCGCGCCAGGCTACGCGACCTTTTTCGAGCCGCCGGGCGATCCCGTGGGGCCGGGCTTCATCAATGTTCGCGTCCGCGACGATGCCCTGGCCGCCGCCGTCCTGGCCGCCGTCGGGGATGAGCGGCTGGGCGTGCCGCCGATTGACAAGCCGCTCACGATCGTGGTCGACTTCTCGAGCCCCAACGTGGCCAAGCCGATGCACGTCGGTCACATCCGCTCGACGGTGATTGGCGACGCGCTTGCGCGGATTCTCGCGTTCCGCGGCCACCGCGTGATCACCGACAACCACCTCGGCGACTGGGGAACCCAGTTCGGCATGATTCTCTGGGGCTGGAAGCACTGCCGCGACGAGGCGGCCTTCGCAGCCGACCCGACGGCGGAACTGGGCCGGCTCTACCGGCTCGTGCGGAAGCTGGCCGACAACAAGCCCGAGGAACTCGCCGCCGATCCCGCCGCCGCGGCGCTGGCGGCGGCCCATCCCGAGGCGGGCCGCGAGGTGCAGGCCGAGACAGCCAAACTCCATGCCGGAGACCCCGAGAACCGCGGGCTCTGGGAGCGGTTCATGCCGGTCTGCCTGGCCGAGATCGAGCGGCTCTACTGCCGGCTGGGCGTGTCTTTTGACCACTGCCACGGCGAGAGCTTCTTCCAGCCGCTGCTCGCCGGCGTGGTCGAAGACCTCCTGGCCACGGGGTTGGCCCGTGAGAGCCGTGGGGCGGTGGGGGTGTTTCTCGCCGGCGACGACGAGCCCCCGCTCTTGATCCGCAAGGCCGACGGCGCCTTTCTCTACGCCACCACCGATCTGGCCACGATCACATGGCGGCACCAGCACTGGCAGCCCGACCGGATCATCTATGTTGTCGACCACCGGCAGAGCCGGCACTTCGAGCAGGTCTTCGAGACGGCCCGCCGCCAGGGGCTCGGCGGCGTCGAGCTCGTGCATGTGGCCTTCGGAACGGTGCTCGGCGAGGACGGCCGCCCTTTCAAGACCCGCTCGGGTGACACCGTCGGCCTCGAGGCCCTGCTCGATGAAGGGGTGGAGCGGGCCGCCGCCGTGGTGGCCGAGGCTGGCCGCGGCGAGATGGACGAGACAACGCGGCGGCAGGTGGCCGAGACGGTGGGCATCGGAGCCATCAAGTATGCCGACCTCTGCCAGAACCGCACCACCGACTACGTGTTCAGCTTCGACAAGATGCTCGAGCTCAAGGGCAACACCGCGGCCTACATGCAATACGCCGTGGCCCGGGTCGAGGGCATCTGCACAAAGGGGGGCGTTGACCGGGAAGCCGCGGGCGAGGCAGTGGCGAGCGTGCAGCTGGCCGCCCCCGAGGAGCGGGCCCTGGCGATCGAGCTCGTGCGGTTCGCCGAGGCCCTCGAGGACGTCGAGACCGACAACCGCCCCAACCTGCTGACCGCCTGGCTCTTTCGGTTGGCCGGCCGCTACTCAACCTTCTACGACGCCCTGCCGGTGCTCAAGGCCGAGCCGGGCACCTGTGCGAGCCGCCTGGTCCTCTGCCTGCTGACCGGTCGGGTGCTCCGCCAGGGCCTCGACCTGCTCGGCATCGGTACCGTGGCAAGAATGTGATGTCCCCTTTTCGGCGGCCCCTCGCCAGCTGACCAGCACATGACCAGCTCCCTCGAAAAAATCCGCAACATCGGCATCGTGGCCCACATCGACGCGGGCAAGACGACGCTCACCGAGCGGATGCTCTATTTCACCAAGACGAGCCACCGCCTCGGCGAGGTCGATCGCGGCACGACCGTGACCGACTTCGATCCCGAGGAGCAGGAGCGGGGGATCACGATCTACTCCGCGGCCGTCTCGTTCGCCTGGAACGACGTCGCGGTCAACCTCATCGACACGCCCGGCCACGTCGACTTCACGGCCGAGGTGGAGCGAAGCCTGCGGGTGCTCGACGGGGCGGTCGTGGTGTTCAGCGCGCGGGAGGGGGTGGAGGCCCAGAGCGAGACCGTCTGGCGGCAGGCCGACAAGTATGGAGTGCCGCGGATCGCGCTGGTCAACAAGCTCGACCGCGAGGGGGCCGACTTCTTCGGGACCGTGCGGCAGATCGAAGACCGGCTGGGGGCCAAGCCGCTCGTGCTTCAGGTGCCGCTGGGGATGGGCCCGCCGCACGTCAAAGATCCGTTCCGGGGGCTTGTCGACCTCGTCACGATGGAGCTGCTCACCTTCGCCCCCAAGGACGAGGCACTCGCCGCCGGCGGCCAGGGGCTCGCCGTGATCCGGGGACCGATTCCGCCGGAGGCGGCGGCGCTGGCCGCCGAGTGGCGGGAGCACCTCGTCTCCACGCTCTTCGACTATTCCGACGAGGTCGCCGAACTCGCTCTCGCCGAGGCGCCGCTCCCGCCGGAGCTGATGCGGAAGGTGATCCGCCAGGCCACGATCACCCGGCTGTGTGTACCGGTCTTGGGGGGCTCAGCGCTTGATTGCATCGGCGTCCAGCCGGTGCTCGACGCGGTGGCCTGGTACCTGCCGAGCCCGGCCGATGTGCCGCCGGTCGAGGGGCTCGATCCGGGGAAGAAAACGCCCACGCCGATCGCCCGCCGGCCCGACGCCGCCGAGCCCTTCTGCGGTCTCGTCTTCAAGATCCTCGCCGAGAAGCACGGCGACCTCGCGTTCGTGCGGGTCTATTCCGGCACGCTCAAGGCGGGGAGCCGGGCCTGGAATCCGCTCAAACAGAAAAAGGAGAACATCGCCCAGCTCTGGCACGTGCAGGCCGACCGCCGCGAGCAGGTGCCCGAGGCCCGGGCCGGTGACATCGTGGGGGTGATCGGGCCGCGGGCAAGCGTCACCGGCGACACGCTCTGCGACGTGGCGGCCCCAATCGTGCTCGAGACGATCACCTTTCCCGAGACCGTGATCTCGATGGCGATCGAGCCGGAGACGAGCCTCGAGCGGAAGAAACTCGCCGACACCCTCGAGATGATGAAGCGGCAGGACCCCACGTTCCGGGCGGTCGAGAGCGAGGAGACGGGGCAGACGCTGATCTCGGGGATGGGGGAATTGCACCTCGAGGTGATCCGGCACCGGCTCGAGCGAGACTTCAAGCTCAAGTGCCGCGTCCACAAGCCGCGGGTGAGCTACAAGGAGACACTCGGGCCGGCGGCCACCGTCGCCGGCGAGGCCAATCGGCAGGTGGCCGGGCAGACGCTCGTGGCCACGGTGACCGTCCGTGGCGAGCCGACCGACGAGCAGGGGCCGGTGACGGTGGAGCAGGGCTGGTTCCCCGAGGGTGACACGCTCGCCGCGCTCGCGGTGACGATGACCGAGGCCGTGCGGGAGAGCGCTGAGCGGGGTGGGCTCAAGGGCTGCCCCCTGTGGGGCGTGCGGCTCATCGTGCTCGAGAGCCCGATCCCCGACCCACCGCCTGGCGACGTGGCGATCCGGATCGCGGCGGCCGATGCGATCGAGCGGCTCCTCAAGGCGGCTGGCACGGTGCTCCTCGAGCCGGTCATGCGGGTGGAGGTAACGGTGCCTGAGAACCATCTCGGCGACGTGATCAACGACCTCCAGCAGCGGCGGGCGATCATCACCGCGACCGAGATCCGTGGCGGGGCCACCGTGCTCACCGCCGAGGCCCCACTGGCGAGCATGTTCGGCTACTCAGCAGCGGTGCGGAGCGTGAGCCAAGGGCGGGCCAGCTTCACGATGGCCCCGCTCAAGTATGGGCCCGCCCCGGCGGAGACGGCCGACGCCTATCTGTGAGCCCTGATTCGCGATCGCAAGGCCGTCCGCCCGACTGGCAAGCCTTAGCCCGGACGGCCCGCTCACCCGCGGGCGAGGCTTGTCCGCGCGGCCTGGGTGATCGCCAGCACCGCTGGGTGGGCGAGCCGCTTCTCGGCCGAGATCGCGTAAAACCGCTCGCGGACCCGCTCCTCCCGGCCCACGATCCCCACGCCATACATCCGGCGAACCTCGTTCTCGACGGCCGTCGGGGCCACAAACAGCCCCTCACCGCGGCCGCCAAACGCCTTGAGCAGCGCGCTATCGGAAAACTCCCCGCGAACCGCCGGCCGGATCCCCAGTTCGTCAAACCATTGATCCAGGGAACGCCGCAGAGCGGCGTTCCCTGCGGGCAGGAGCAGCGGGGCGCCGGCCAATGACCCGGGAAAGCCGCGGCGATACTGGCGGGCGAGCGGCGCGGTCGCGAAGAACGTGATCCCGCAGTCGCCGAGGAGGTGGTTGAAGACCTTGATGCCCAGCCGGGGGTTGGCGGGGTAGTCGCTGACAACCAGGTCGAGTTCGTGGAGTGCCAGCTGGGCCAGCAGCCGGTCGGGGTCGCCGTCGATGCATGTCAGCTCGACTGGCTCTTCAAGGTCGAGCGCCGGCTGGAGCAGCCGGTGAACGATGAGCTTGGGCAACGTGTCGGCCACGCCCACCACGAGCCGCAGGCCGCGGCCCGTGGCCCGGCCGGCGACCGCATCCTGGAGCTCCCGGCCGATGGCGAAGATTTCGTCGGCGTAGCGGTAGACGAGCCGGCCGGTCTCGGTGAGGGCGATCGAGCGGCCCGCCCGCTGGAAGAGCTTCGCCTTGAAGGCCCGCTCGAGCGACTTGATCTGGCCGCTCACGGTGGGCTGCGTGAGGTGAAGCCGTTGGCAGGCCTTCGCGATGCTTCCCTCGCGGGCGGCGGTCCAGAAGTAGAGGAGGTGGTGGTAGTTGAGCCAGTGCATGGGCTAGAAATCCATCGCTTTTTCCGATGAATTGTATCGAAACAATCTCATTTGTCGAAGTCATCGCGGGGGCCTATTTATTACGATAACAGCGGTTGGGAGGGTTCAGCCGCCCATTCCCCAGGAGTCGCGTCCCATGCTCTGGAGCCTGAAACACACCGCCCGCACGACGCCCCCAAAACTCGCCGCATGGTGACCGCCGTCTCTCAACCGTCGCACCACGACTCGTCGGCCGCTGGCCATGCCGCTGGCCATGCCGCTGGCCATGCCGCTGGCCATGCGCATGGCAAGAGCCCCGGCCAACGGCTCATCGATCTGATGCGGCTGGAGTGGGCGGACGTGTACACGCTCCTGGCCTTCGCCCTGGGCGTCGGCCTCTTGTCGCTGGTCGCGCCGGCGGCCATCGAGGCGCTTGTTAATACCGTGGCTTTCGGGATCCTGCTCTGGCCGGTTTTCGTGCTGGCGGCGGTGATGTTCACGCTGTTGTTTGTGGCGGCCGTGCTGCGGGCGATGCAGACCTACGTGGCCGAGTGCCTGCAGCGGCGGCTGTTTGTCCGCACGGCGCTCGGGTTCGCCGATCGTTTGGCCCGCACCAGCATCGCCTCCTTCGACGGGACCAACCGGGCCGACATCGTGAACCGGTTCTTCGAGGTTTCCTCGGGTCAGAAGTCGATCGCGACGCTGCTCGTGGAGGGAGTCGGCATCATCATGATGACGCTCGTCGGCCTGGTCGTGCTCGCGTCCTATCACCCCTTCTTGCTCACGTTCGCGATCGTGCTCGCTGTGCTGGTCGTGTTCATGCTGCTCGGACTCGGGATCGGGGGCGTGCGAACAAGCGTGGCCGAGAGTTATGCGAAGTTCGACGTGGCCGCCTGGCTGGAGGAGGTGGCCCGTTGCCCGCACACGTTTCGCAGTGGCGGCGGAGCGGCGCTCGCGATCGAGCGGGCCGACCTCCTTTCCGACCAGTACGTGTCCGCCCGCAAGCGGCACTTCGCCGTTATCTGGCGGCAGACCATTTTCGCCTTCACGCTCGAGGTGGTGGGGGCCACCGTGCTGCTCGGCCTGGGCGGCTGGCTGGTGATCAACCGGCAACTCACGCTGGGACAGCTCGTGGCCAGCGAGTTGATTGTGACCCTCGTGCTGGCGTCCCTGTCGAAGATCGGCAAGTACGTTGAGATCTTCTACGACCTTCAGGCCACGCTCGACAAGCTGGGGGTGCTCGACCGCCTCCCGCCGGAGCCCGCCGAGGGTGAATTTCTCGCGCGTGACGGCGGACCGCTGGCCGTCATGGCGGAACTGCCCGGCTTCAGCGGCGACCCGCAGCGGATTGAGCTCAATCCCGGTGAGCGGGTGGCCATCGTCGGATTGACCGGCAAGACGCCGCTGCTCGAGACGCTCGCACTTTTGCGTGTGCCCCGTCAGGGCGTGGTCGAACTCGACGGGATCGATGTCCGCGGACTCGACCGCCCAGCCACGCGGCAGCAGATCGCCTTCGTGGGCCGGCCCGAGGTGTTCGCCGGCACCGTGGCGGACAACATCCGGCTGGGCCGCGGCGAGGTCACCGCCGCCCGGGTGCGGCAGGTGCTCGACTGGGTCGGGCTCTCCGACCGGCTGGCCCGGCTGCCAGACGCCCTCGAGACCGAACTGACCCCCGACGGTCGACCACTCTCGAACAACGAGCTCAGCCGATTGGCGATCGCGCGGGCGGTTGTCGGCCGGCCGCGGTTGCTTGTGCTCGATGGCACGCTCGACAGCCTCGACCTTTCAAACTGTCCCGAACTACTCGACAAACTCTTCGATCGCACGGCCGGGTGGACGCTCGTCATCGCCACCGTCCGGGATGACATCCGCAGCCGCTGCGACCGTGTGATCGAGTGGACGTGACGAGGGGCCTGGTCATGACCGCCACATCGAAGCCGATTCCCCCCGAACGTGACGCCACGACGCGGATCTCGCTGGCGCACACGCTCACGCCGCGGGCCATCAGCTGGTTGGCTCGCCTGATCTTCGTCGTCTTCCTGGCTATCCCGTTTGCCCTAGCCCTCGCCCCTTGGCAGCAGACCGTCATGTGCCGGGGTACGATCGTCGCCTACTCGCCCGTGGAGCGAATGCAGGTGATCACGGCCCGAGTGTCGGGCCAGGTGCAGACCTGGCACGTGGTCGAGGGAAGCCGGGTCAAGCTGAACGATCCGCTCGTCGATATTGAAGATGCCGATCCTGAGTTGGCCGCCCGGCTCGAGGCCCAGCGGGAGTTTCTGACCAGCCGGATCTCGGCCGCCCGTCAGGAGCTGACCGAACTGGCCGCGGCTGCCAAGGCCCAGGAGGCGGCCCGGGAAGCGGCAATGAGGGCCGCGGAGGCGAATCGTGAAGCGGCACAGCAGGCCATCACCGTTACGCAGCAGGTCAAGGCCAACGCGACCTTCGCCCGCGACTTCGAACTCAGCCGCTACGAGATGTTCGATGACCTGTTTACCAACCCGCGGTTTGGTGGGTTGGAAAGCAAGCTCAATCGCGACGAGGCCCGGATGCGGGCCGATCGGGCCCTCACCGACACCGACAAGGCCGACGCCGAGATTGCCCGCGCCCGCGCGGCTCTGCTCACCCAAGAGGCCATGCTTGTGCAGGCCGACGCCACGGGCCTGTCGGCCATCGCCGTGGCCCGAAGCAATCTCCGCAAGGCCGAGCAAAACCTGTTCTCGATCGAGCGGGAGATCCAGGAAATCGACAACCGGATCGAGCGGTTCAAGGCCCGCCGGGTGCTGGCTCCCTGCGCCGGGGTCGTGTTCCGGGTGTCGGCCAACCTGATCCAGGGCGGTCAGTACGTGACGGAAGGCGATGAGCTGTGCACGATCGTGCCCGACACCAGCGACCGCGTGGCGGAACTTTTTCTCGACGGTGTCGATGCGCCGATCGTGCTGGCCTACGCCGACCGCCAAGGGGCCATGCCCCATGTGAGGCTGCAGTTCGAGGGCTGGCCGGCGGTCCAGTTCTCAGGCTGGCCGGAGCTGGCGATCGGCACCTTTGGCGGCAAGATTCGGCAGATCGACGCGGCCAGCGGCAGGGCAGGCCAATGCCGGATCCTCGTCGAGCCCGAGCGGGTCATGCTGGGCGACCAGTGGCCCGATTCGGAGTTTCTCCGGCAGGGCAATCAGGTGGTCGGCTGGGTGTTCCTCAACCGGGTGCCGCTGGGCTTCGAGATCTGGCGGCGGCTCAATGGCTTCCCGCCCGTGCTCGCGCCGGTCCCGAAGGCGACAGACGAACCGCCCAAGCCCCCCAAGATCAAGGTTGGGTGAGGTCCGTCATGCCGCTCGTCCGTTTGCTCACCGCCTGTGCGGTCGGCCTCACCATGACGGTGCGGGCCGCCGAGCCCCTGCCAGCCCCGGCTGATCTGCCGGGCCCGGTCGGGCTGCAGGGTGCAGCCCCGATTCCCCCCTCGGCCCCAGGAGCGCCCCTGCTCGAGCCGCCGGCCGTGGCCCAGCTGCCGGGCAGCCTGGCGATCGACGACCGCCCCGAGCCGCTCACGCTGGGCGAGGTGCTCGACAGCGTTCGCCAGCACTATCCGCTGCTCCAGGCGATCGAGCGGGAGCGGGGAGTGACCGCCGGCCGACTCACAGCCGCCATGGGCGCCTTCGATACCAATATCGACATGTCGGGCAATGCCCTCGCGCCCGGCACCTACGAGAACTACCGCTCCAACTTCGGCCTCTCGCAGCTGCTCCAGAGCGGGGGCGTCCAGGTTTTCGGCGGCTATCGGACCGGGTTCGGCGACTTCCCCACCTACAATCTCAGTCAGAAGACGGCCGACGTCGGCGAGTTTCGCGGTGGCATCACGATGCCCCTGGCCCGCGATCGGGACATCGACGGGCCCCGAGCCGGACGCGACAAGGCCCGCCTCGATCGGGCGATCGCCGAACCGACGATCGTGAGGACCCGGCTTGATTTCATGCGGGCAGCGGCCCTGACCTATTGGTTGTGGAGTGGCAGCGGCGAGCGGGAGGGGGCAGCCGAACGGCTCGAGCAACTGGCCGTCCGCCGCGACAGCGAGATCGCCACCAAGGTGGACCGGGGCGTGATGGCCAACATCGAGCGGGTCGACAACCAGAAAAACATCGCGCTGCGCCGCGGCCTGCTGGTGCGGGCTGACCGGGCCGTGCAGCAGTCCACGATCGACCTGTCGCTGTTTCTGCGGGATGCGGCGGGCAAGCCGCTTCTGCCGGCCCGCCGGCGGATGCAGCCCCTCCCCGAACCGGTGCCCCTCTCGATAAGCTTCTACGAAGCGGCGCTTGCTCGAGCGCTCGGCGCCCGGCCGGAGTTCCAACGGTTGTCGCTCGAACGGGAGAAGCTGTTCGTGGAGCGCAGGCTCGCCGTCAACCAGACGCTGCCGGGGATCGACGCCCAGGTGTTCGGCAACCAGGATGCCGGCTTTGGCAAGAGCGGGCTGTCGGGCAACGACGGCCTCGATCGGCAGGTGTTGCAGGCGGCCCTCGTGTTCCAGATGCCGGCCCAGCGGCGTGATGCTCGCGGCCGGATGCAAGTGGTCGATTCCCAGCTCGTGCAACTCGACCGGCGGCTCGAGTTCACCTTCGACAGCGTGCGGGCCGAGGTCCAGGATGCCTACTCGAAACTCGAGCGGGCCTACGAGTTCCACAAGCAGGCCGTGCAGCAGGAGGAGCTGGCAACGCTCGTGGCGGAGGCCGAGCGGGAGCAGTTCCGGCTGGGCCGCAGTGATATCCTCCGCGTCACGCTCCGCGAGGAGGCCAAGTTTGACGCTGATCTTCTCGAGATCGCCGCCCGCCAGGAATACTGGCGGGCCGACGCCGATCTGCGGGCGGCCGACACATCGCTCGACCAGACCGGCGACCGCGGCGGAGCCCGAGTTCCCGGGGTAGCTCTGCCGGAGGTCGTGCCGTTGGCCCCCGTTCAAGGGCCCGTGGGGCCGCGGCCTGTTCCGGGTCGGGCCGGCCGCTGACGCAGGTCTCAAGCCATCTGCGTAGCGGGGTCATTGACACCGCTCGGCGGTCACCGTACATTCCGTAGCTCGCCTGTTGCGACGCTTCTGCTCCCTTGAGCGGGGGGTGTCGCCGGGAGGTGGATAGGCAGGCTTCTTATGTCGGATGACCAGCCGGTCGCTGGCAACACGAGCAGCTCGTCGTTCGCCGAGTGATTTTTGTCACGCACCATGTCGCACAAGAACTAGTTTCGTCGGAGTCTTATTGTGGCCGGTCCCACCCAGGAAGTTATCCGCATCCGCATGGAGGCCTACGACCACACCGTGCTTGATCAGAGCGCGGCGGAAATCGTCGATACGGCCAAGCGGACAAATTCCGAGGTGCATGGCCCGATCCCGCTGCCAACGCGGATCGAGCGATATACCGTCCTTTCCGGGCCCCACATCGACAAGAAGGCCCGGCAGCAGTACGAAATTCGGACCCACAAACGGGTCATTGACATTGTGCAGGCAACTGCCAAAACAATCGAGGCTCTCAATAAGCTGAGCCTGCCCGCCGGCGTCGACATCAAGATTAAGGCCTCTTCGCGGTCGTAGCCGCGGTGAGGTGATTGAAAGAGCAGGATCAACAGGACACGGGAGATTCGACGAACTGCATGCTTGGAAGGCGTCGTGGGTAAGGCCCGACCGATTCCGCCCCGCAGGGGGTGGTGATTCTTCCGCCGCGAGGCGGTGGATGAGGTTCGGGTGCTCCTGCAGCCAACGGCTTCGAGCGTGAAGGCGGTTATCGCCTCGGGGGTCACTCCCCGGGTGTGGGAATCGTGTCGACGAGCATCACCGCGACGACAATCATGGCCAACACCTCGAAACCCGCTGCCGATAAGCCAGGTCGCCCAGGTCTGCTGGGCCGCAAACTCGGCATGACGCAGATTTTCGACACCGAGTCAGGTGTCGTTGTTCCTGTCACCGTGATCGAGGCTGGCCCCTGCCCGGTCACGTCCGTGCGGACGCCTGAGCGGGACGGCTACGCGGCGGTGCAAATCGGCTTTTTAAACAAGCCCCGCCGGCTCGCCAGCCGATCGGTGCGTGGCCAGGTTGCCAAACTCGACGGTCGCCGGGCCAAGAAGCGGGCTGAGGCGGGCATGGCGACGCCGCCCAGGGCCGACTGCGAGCCCCAGCGATTTGTTCGCGAACTCCGCGGTGCCTACGAGGGGGTCGAGGTAGGGCAGGTGCTCACCGTCGACGTTTTCGAGGGAGTCGAGTTCGTTGATGTTGTGGGCACGACCAAGGGCCGTGGCACTGCGGGCGTCATGAAGCGTCACGGCTTCAAGGGCCAGCGTGCCAGCCACGGAGTCAAGAAGGTGCATCGCCATCAGGGTGGTACCGGTCAGAACACGTCGCCGGCCCGTGTGTTCAAGGGCAAGAAGATGGCCGGTCGCTTCGGCAACGAGCGGTCAACGATGCGAAATATCAAACTCGTCCGCGTCGACAAGGACCACAATCTGCTGCTCGTTCGGGGTGCTGTTCCAGGGCCGAACGGTTCGTACGTCACGGTGTGCAAAACGAACAAGTTCAAGCGGGTTGGCGGTCCGGTGCCGACCAGCAAGAAGAAGAGCGGTGCCAAATGAATCTCGCCGTCTATGACATGGCTGGCAAGCAGGTCGGCAGTTACGAGATCGACCCGGCCGAGCTCGCCCCCCGCGTCAGCAAGCAGTTGCTCCATGACGCGGTGGTCATGTACCAAGCCAACGCCCGGCAGGGCACCCAGAAAACGAAGACCCGAGGCGAGGTTGCCGGGTCGACCAAAAAGCTCTATCGGCAGAAGGGCACAGGCAACGCCCGGGCCGGCGGCCGGCGGAGCGGCACGCGGCGGGGCGGCGGCCATATCTTCGCCAAATCCCCTCGCGACTTCGGCTGGCGGATGCCCCGCAAGTCGCTCCAGGCGGCCACTCGAATGGCGCTCGCCTCCCGGCTGGCCGACGACGAGGTCAAGCTCGTGGAGGCACTCTCCTTCGATGCGCCCAAGACGGCGACAGTTGCCCGGATGCTTACCGCCCTCGGGCTGGGTGAGGCCACCGTGCTTGTCGCCCCCGAGAAGCACGACCCGAATGTCTGGAAGAGCGCCCGCAACATTGCGGGCGTTTCCGTTTCGCCGGTGGCCGAACTCAATGCCTGGTCCATCCTGCGGCCGCGGTCGATTGTGATGACTCGCGCGGCCCTCGATGCGTTCCGGGAGTCTGTCAAGGCTTCCGGACCGGTCGCCAAGCCGGCCCAGCGGTCGGTCGCTCGGGCGAAGCCCGCGGGTCGCGCCGGTCGCAAAGCAACCCGGAAGGAGGCGACCTGAGCCATGGCCGTTCCCGTTCCTCCAGCCCCGGCCCGCAATCCCCGTCTCGAGCCGGCCCACGTGATCCTCCGGCCGCTCGTGACCGAGAAGGGATTGCACCGGGCCAACCGCCACAACGCCTACTCCTTTCAAGTGGCGACGGAGGCCACGAAGGCCGACATTCGGCATGCCATTGAGGTGCTCTTCACCGTCAGGGTCGACAAGGTTGCGGTGCAGAATCGCCGGGGCAAGGTCCGGCGTGGCAAGGTCCGAAAGACCATGACGAAGCCTTGGAAGAAGGCGATCGTGTATCTCAAGCCCGATTTTAAGATCAACTTGTTTTAGTTCTCAGTCCGTAAAAGCCACGAGCCGAACCGATGGGCATCCGCAAGTACAAGCCGACCAGCGCTGGGCGTCGCAACTCCAGCGTTTCGGACTTTGTCGAACTGACTCCCGGCGCCGAGTCGCCCAAGGGGCTGCGTGTCCGGAAGCACAAGACAGGCGGCCGCAATAACCAGGGCAAGATCACGTCCCGTCACCGGGGCGGCGGTCACAAACAGCACTACCGGCTGATCGACTTCCGCCGCAACAAGGATGGCGTGACAGGGAAGGTGCATTCGATCCAGTACGATCCCAATCGCACCTGCCGTGTGGCCCTGATTCACTACGCCGACGGGGAGAAGCGATTCATTCTCGCACCGGAGGGGCTGGTGGTGGGCCGGACGGTGGTGAGCGGTGAGACCGCGGCGCCGGAGGTGGGCAACTGCCTTCCGCTTTCGGCCATTCCGCTGGGCATGCAGGTCCACAACATCGAACTGCAGCAGGGTCGCGGGGGGCGGATGTGTCGCTCGGCTGGCGCCGCCGCTTCGCTTGTTGCCCGTGAGGCCGGCTGGGCCCAACTCACTCTGCCCTCCGGTGAAATTCGCCGGGTGCCGGCGGCCTGCCGGGCAACGATCGGCACGATCGGCAACTCCGAGCACATGAACGTGCGGCTCGGCAAGGCGGGCCGTTCCCGCTGGCTCGGAATTCGGCCCACCGTCCGGGGCACCGCGATGAACCCGGTTGACCATCCCCACGGCGGCGGCGAGGGGAAGACCAAGGGCGGCAGGCACCCGGTGAGCCCCACCGGCAAGAGTGCCAAGGGTGGAGGCACCAGAAAGCCCCGCAAGCCGTCGGGCACGGCGATCGTCCGCCGTCGCAAGAGCCGCCGCTACGGGCAATTGAAACTGAGGTAATTTCATGGGACGCAGTGCAAAAAAGGGGCCGTACATCGACCCCCGCGTGTTCGAGAAGGTCGAGGCCCAGCTGGCAAGCGGCAAGCGGGATCCGATCAAGACCTGGTCGCGGTCGTGCACGATCGTGCCTGAGTTCATCGGGCTCACATTCATGGTTCACAACGGCAAACAGCATCTCAAGGTGTTCGTGACCGAAGACATGGTCGGGCACAAACTCGGCGAGTTTTCGCCCACCCGGACCTTCCGGGGTCACGGCAACAAGGCAAAATCCTAGGCACAGGCGGCGGAGACGACACGATGCCCTTCACGGCCTCGCACCAATACGCCCGAATCAGCCCCCGCAAGGTGCGGGCGTTGGCCGACCTTGTTCGGGGCAAGTTTGCCGACGAGGCGCTCGACATCCTGCGGTTCCAGCCTCACCGCGGTGCGCGGATGCTGGAGAAGGTGATCAAAAGCGCGCTTGGCAATGCCGAGAATCAGCAGGCGTCCGGGATCGACGACCTCGTGGTGGTCGACGCCCGGATCGATCCGGGGCCGATGTTCAAGCGGGTTCGCCCGCGGGCCCGCGGGATGGCGTTTGGGGTCAAGCGGCGGATGTCCCATATCAAGGTCGCGCTCGATGCCTCTGCCCCAGTGGCGGCCGGCGGGGCGGAATAAGGGCACGGTACCCGGAGGAAGGGCACGCTACCATGGGTCAAAAAGTACATCCGATCGGGTTTCGCACGGGGATCACCGAGCCCTGGAGGAGCCGTTGGTATGCCTCCAAGAAGGAGTTTCGAGTGCTTCTGCTCGAAGACTTCAAGGTGCGAAAGTTTCTCAAGACAAAGTATCGCGCGGCGGCGATCCCCAAGGTCGAGATCGAGCGGACCCGCGACGAGGTGAAGGTGATCCTCCACTCTGCCCGGCCCGGCGTGATCATCGGTCGCAAGGGTCAGGAAGTGGACCGTCTCCAGGACGAGCTTCAACAACTCCTCGGCCGGAAGGTCAATCTCAAGGTCGAGGAGGTGTCGCGGCCGGAGATCCAGGCCCAGCTTGTGGCCGAGGACATCGCCGACCAGCTCACGAAGCGGGCCGCCTTTCGGCGGACGCTCAAGCGTTCGCTCGATACGACGATGGATGCCGGGGCCAGGGGCGTGAAGATCCAGCTCTCGGGCCGGCTCGGCGGAGCGGAGATGTCGCGATGCGAGAAGGCGATCGCCGGCTCGATGCCGCTCTCCACCCTGCGGGCAAAAATCGATTACGGGTTCTGCGAGGCTCCCACGGCGCAGGGCAACATAGGAATTCAGGTGTGGGTCAACCAAGGCATGTACGAGGAGGATGGCGATGGCGCTGATGCCCAAACGGGTGAAGCACCGAAAAAGCCAAAGAGGTCGTATAAGAGGTGATGCCTCACGCGGGAATCGGGTTGTCTTCGGCGACTTCGGCCTCCAAGCCGAGCAGCCGGGATGGCTCCCTGCGGCGACCATCGAGGCCGGCCGGATCGCGGCACAGCAGTATCTCCGTACGGAGGGACGTCTTTATGTTCGTGCCTTTCCCCACAAGTCGGTCACCTCGATCCCGCTCGAGACCCGCATGGGTAAGGGCAAGGGCGAGCCGGAATTCTGGGCGGCGGTGGTGAAGCCCGGCATGGTTCTCTATGAAATTGGTGGTGTTCCGGAAGAGGCTGCTCGGCTTTGCATGGCCCGGCTGGCTCACAAGATGCCGATTCGGGTGCGGTTCGTGAAGCGGCGGACCATGTAAGGGCGAGGTACGAGCAATGACAAAAGCGAAGGAAATCAGGGACATGGCTGACGAGCAGATTAAGCTCGTCTGGCGGGACGCTGCCGAGTCACTCTTTCGGCTGCGAATCCAGTCGCAGACGGAGAAACTCGCGGCCCCGTCCGAAATGCGGAAGCACCGCAAGACGATCGCCCGCTGCCAGACGATCCTGGCCGAGCGGGCTGCGGCCCAGCCGGTCGCCGTCGGCGAGGCTGGGGCGGAAGCGTAGGGAGAGCAGGGCGGAAGGCGTAGCAGCCGGTCAGGGATCTAGCACAGGAAACGAGACGATGCCCAAGCGAGTTGAGACAGGAACAGTGACCAGCGCCGCGGCGAAGAAGACGCGGCGGGTGGAGATTCCGCGGATTATTCGCCATGCGAAGTATGGGCGGATTCTCCATAGCCGAACCGTGTGCCACGTGCACGACGAAGACGAGCAGTCGGCCGCGGGCGACCTCGTCGAGATCATCGAATGCCGGCCGCGGAGCAAGACAAAAAGGTGGGAACTCGTGCGGGTGGTCGCCAAGAGCACGGCGGTCGATCTGGCATCGCTTCGCAGCGGTGCTCGGGCGACTGAACTCAAGGAGACCGCGGCCCGGGCCGAACATGCTGCCGCGACGGGCACAGAAGCCACGGCTGCGGCCGGTGAGGCTGCTTCGGAAGGGCGGGCGACATGATCCAGATGCAGACGCGGCTCAATGTCGCCGACAACACAGGCGCGAAAGAGGTGATGTGTTTCAAGGTGCTCGGAGGGAGCCGCAGGCGGACCGCCGGCCTGGGGGACATTATCGTCTGCAGCGTGAAGAGCGTGATCCCCGGCAGCGAGGTCAAGAAAAAGGCTGTCGTCAAGGCGGTGATCGTACGCTGCAAAAAAGAGACGCGGCGGGTAGACGGCAGCTACGTGCAGTTTGATTCCAACGCCTGCGTGATCATTGACAACGACAAGAACCCCAAAGGCACGCGTATTTTCGGAGCTGTGGCCCGCGAACTCCGGGACCGCAATTTCATGAAGATCGTGAGTCTGGCGAGCGAGGTGGTGTGATGCTGATCAAGTCGGGCGACATCGTCGAGGTAAGGACTGGCAATAGCCGTGGCACACGTGCCAAGGTGCTCGCCGTCAAATTGGCGAAGCCGGGCGGGATACCGGTGCAGGCCGACAAGCTTGTCGTGGAAGGAGTCAATCGGGTCTTTAGGCACATCCGTCGCAGTCAGAAAAACCCCCAGGGGGGGCGACTGAGCAAGGAGATGCCAATCGACGCCTCAAATGTGCTGTTCGTCTGCTCGGCATGCGGCAAGGCGACGCGGCTTGGGTCCAAGCTCGACGCGAATGGATCCAAGGTGCGGTTTTGTCGGGCGTGCGGTGCCGAGCATGGCGTGCTTCGGCGGGCTCGCACGAAGGCCAAGGCGACGGGCTGAGGCAGGCAGAGCGAATTTCGTAGATAGGACGTAGGTAGGAACTGTTCACGATGGCGAAGAAAACAAAGCCCGCAGCGACCTTGGAACCGGCGGCGACGCCGCGGCTCCTCGAGCATTATTTGACGACCGTGCGAACGCACCTCGCGAAGGCGCTTGCCCGCACCAATCCGCATGCCATTCCCCGGCTCGAGAAGATCATCATCAGCATGGGCGTGGGGGTGGCGACCACCGAGAAGAAGCACCTCGACGAGGCCATCGGCGCCATGGCCCAGATCGCTGGGCAGAAGCCGATCGCAACGCTCTCGAAGGTTGCCGTGGCGGGCTTCAAACTCCGCGAGAACCTGCCGATCGGCTGCAAGGTGACGCTCCGGGGTCGGCGGATGTACGAGTTTTTCGACCGGCTCGTGGCGGTGGCGCTCCCGCGGGTGCGAGACTTCCGCGGGCTTTCGGCCACGGCCTTCGACGGCCACGGCAACTACAGCCTTGGGCTGTCGGAACAGATGGTGTTTCCTGAAATCAACCCCGACCGCTACACGCGGCCGCAGGGCATGAATATCACCTTTGTCACCTCGGCCGAGACGGACGAGGAGGCGCGGGAGTTTCTGGTGGCCATGGGGCTGCCTCTCAAGAAGCAGGGCGAGGGCGACGCCGCAGCGTAGCGGTGCGCATGATAGGGACGAGCAGGCAGACGACCGACCATGGCAAGCAAATCGAAGATCGCGGCCGCCAAGCGGCCTCCGAAGTTCTCCACACGGATCGTCCGGCGGTGCATGCTGTGCGGTCGGCCGCGGGCCGTGTACCGCAAGTTCGGCATTTGCCGCATCTGCTTCCGCAAGCTTGCGGATCAGGGCTGCATTCCCGGTGTGAAAAAGGCGAGCTGGTAAATCCGGAATCGAGAAGAGGGCTCAGCTGACATGATGACCGATCCCATCGCCGATATGCTCACCCGGATCCGCAACGCGGTTCGGGTTGAACGCGCCACCGTGGAGATTCCCACCTCCAAGGTGAAGCGGGGCTTGGCGGAGGTGCTCAAGCGGGAGGGTTTCATTTGGGACTGGCGGGAGGTCGAAGCCTCTCCGGTTCCGCGACTCCAACTGGAGCTCAAGTACGGGCCCAACGGCGAGCGACTCATCCGCAACATCCGACGGGTGAGCTCTCCCGGCCGGCGTGTGTACAGCCGCTCGGCGCGGCTCAAGCCCATTCTCGGCGGGCTCGGCATCTCGATCCTTTCGACATCGAGTGGCGTGGTCAGCGACCGCGAGGCGCGGCAAAAGAAGCTCGGCGGCGAAGTTCTCTGCGAGTTGTGGTAGTTCCCTAAGGTCACGAGCCATGTCCCGTATCGGCAAAAATCCCGTTCCCATCCCCAAGGGCGTCAAGGCCTCCGTGAGCGGCAGCGCGCTCTTGGTCGAGGGCCCGCTCGGCAGACTCGAGCAGCACATCCACCCGGCGGTGGCGGTGCAGGTCGACGAGGCGAGCGGCCAGATCGTGGTCACGCGGGCCGACGACGGGCGGATCGCCCGCTCGGTACACGGCCTGACCAGGGCTCTCGCCGCCAACATGGTCGAGGGCGTTTCCAAGGGCTACGAGAAGAAGCTCGAGATCGTGGGCGTGGGCTATCTCGCGGCGATCCAGAAGGAAGTCCTGCAACTGCGGGTCGGATTCGCCAACGAACTCCAGGTCCCGATTCCAAAGGGGCTCACCGTTATCTGCCCCGATCAGACGCATATTTCCATCAAGGGCATCGACAAGCAGGCGGTTGGCCAGTTCGCCGCGGAAGTGCGGTCGCTGCGGAAGCCGGAGCCCTATAAGGGCAAGGGCATCCGGTACGAGAACGAGCAGGTTCGTCGCAAGGCAGGCAAGGCGGTCACGAAGTAACCACGTCGAGTCATCCGCGGCCCCGGCCGCCCTCCATTTCCACCCCCCCGACATCTATTTACAGACGATAGACCATAGATCATGGACCACGCCCGCACCATCCTCAGGCAACGGCTTCGCCGGCGCCGCCGTGTTCGCAAGCCGCTTCGTGGCACGTCCGAGCGGCCCCGGCTGTCAGTGTGCCGCACCTCAAAGCACATCTACGCCCAGGTCATCGACGATGCGACCGGCAAGACGCTCGCATCGGCCAGTTCGGTCGATCGTGAGATCCGTGGATCCGTCGCCTCCGGGGGCAACAAGCAGGCTGCCGAGGTGATCGGCAAGGCCGTTGCCGAGCGGGCCAAGGCCGCCGGGGTGACGCAGGTTTGCTTCGATCGCGGCAGTTTCAAGTATCACGGGCGGGTCGCCGCCCTGGCCGACGCGGCCCGGGCCGCCGGCCTCGAGTTCTAAGTCTTCACTACCGCACGTTCCAGCAGCACGCATCAGGGAGAATCGAAACCCGTGTCCACCGGCAAAGAATCGCGAACCGGCGAGTTCGCTGAGAAGGTCGTGAAGGTCAGACGCTGCGCTACCGTGGTCAAGGGTGGGCGGCGGTTTAGCTTCGCCGGCCTCGTCGTGGTGGGCAACGGCCGCGGTAAGGTTGGCTGTGGCTATGCCAAAGCCAACGAGGTGCCTCCGGCCGTCGAAAAGGCGATCAAGGACGGGATGAAGAACCTCATCGAGGTGCCGATCCAGTCGGGCACCATCCCGCACCGGGTCGAGGGTATTTACGAGACCGCCAAGGTGATCATGCTGCCGGCCGGCCCGGGCACCGGCATCATCGCGGGCGCCGCCGTGCGGGCCGTCTGCGAATCCGCGGGCATCCGCGATGTGCTCACCAAGGCCCACGGCTCCACCAATCCTGTCAACCTCGTCAAGGCCGCCCTCGAGGGCCTCAAGCAACTGCGAACGAAGGACGAGACAGAGCGGCTTCGGGGCGTCAGCCTCTAAGCCGCATGCATCCCGAGATTTCCCTGCCAGCGACGGATTCCCCATCATGAAACTCTGCGACGTCAACAAGGGCATTCACAAGAACCGCAAGCGGCTCCGCGTGGGCCGTGGTCCCGGCTCGGGGCGTGGCTGCACCGCTGGCCGGGGAGATAAGGGGCAGGGGCAACTGGCGGGCTGGTCGGCCGCGGGGATCTTTGAGGGCGGGCGGCAACCGCTCATCCGGCGGATCCCCAAGCGGGGCTTCCACAACGCTTTCGCTCGAACCGTCAAAAGCATCAATGTCGAGCAACTGGCCGCCGTCTGTACCGCTGGCAGCGAGGTGACCCCCGAGTCGCTCCGCGCGGCCGGTGTGCTCAAGGGCATCTGGCAGGACCTCAAGATCCTCGGCAATGGCGAAATCTCGAAGGCACTGAAAATTTCCGCCCACCACTTCAGTGCTCGGGCGAAGGAGAAGATCTTGGCGGCCGGTGGCACGGTCACTGAACTTCCAGGTCCGGCCCCGCTCGTGCGGAAGATCGGAAAGGCGTCGCGGAAAAAGCCGGTCGCCGGGTAGGGTATGTGGCCAGGAAGCCGCTCGCCCTGAGGAGTTTATCCAGTGCTCGAAAAGATCCGCGTCATCTTCACCATTCCGGAGTTGCGGCAGAAGATTCTGCTGACGCTCGGGCTGCTGGCGATCTACCGGGTGGGCTGGCAGGTGCCGCTGCCGATCATCGATGCCGAGGCGATGACCGCCTTCGCCAAGCAGGCTGGCGGCGTGGGCGAACTGCTCCGCACAGTGGCGGTGTTCTCCGCCAGCCAACTCTCGCAGGCCACGATCTTTGGCCTCGGGATCATGCCGTACATCTCGGCCTCAATCATCTTTCAATTGCTGGGCACAGTCTGGCCGCCGCTTGAGCGGCTGCAGAAGGAAGGGGAGGCCGGCCGCAAGAAGATCAATGAGTACACCCGCTATGCCACGGTCGTCATCTCCCTCGTGCAGAGCTGGGCCTATGTGGCGTTTCTGGCAGCCCCCGGTCGCGAGCAGTCGCTCGTCCAGCAAAGCTTCCTCGTGGAAGGCCAACTCCCTTTCTTGTGGCAGTTCGTGGCGGTGTTGACGATGACTGCCGGCACGATGTTTTTGATGTGGCTCGGCGAGCAGATCGACGAGTTCGGGATCGGCAACGGGATCAGCCTGCTCATCATGGCGGGTATTCTGGCAGGCATGCCAGGAGCGCTCCTCGAACTTGCCGGCGCCACGTCGTGGGAGGTCGGCGGAGGCTCCGGCACTGGCAAGCTCGGCGTGGAGATGATTCCGGTCTTGATCGCCCTGTTTGTCGGGGTGGTGGCAGGCGTCGTGTTTATGACGCAGGGGCAGCGGCGGATTCCCACTCAGAGTGCCAAGCATGTTCGCGGTCGCCGCGTCTATGGCGGCACCCGCCAGTACCTTCCCCTGCGGGTCAATCAGGCCGGCGTGATGCCGATTATCTTCGCCAGTTCGTTGCTTCTGTTCCCGCAGTTTCTCTTCCAGTACCTCGCCCGTAGCTTCCCGCAGAGCGGCGTGCTGCAGGGGCTCTATGAGTCGTTCACCCGCGGCGAGTCGTATCTCTACAACGTCGGCTACATCGCCCTCATCTACTTCTTCTGCTACTTCTGGACGGCGATCACCTTCAATCCCAAGGAAATGGCCGACAATCTTAAGAACTTCGGGGCCTTCATTCCTGGATACCGGCCGGGCAAGCGGACGGCCGACTATCTGGAGCGGGTGATGGAGCGGATCACCTATGTCGGGGCCGGCTTTCTTGCGCTCGTGGCCGTGATTCCGACCGTGGCTGCGGGCTTTCTCGGAATCCCCTATCAAGCGGCCAGCTTCTACGGCGGCACGGGCCTCTTGATCGCCGTGAGCGTGGTCTTCGACCTCGTCCAAAAGATCGATAGCCACCTTGTGATGCGGAACTACAGCGGCTTGCTCGAGCGAAACTGATCCGCTGGCGGTTTTCGGCAGCGGTATCCAACGTAAAGCCGGCCTGGCCGGAGACATCTCGTTTTTCCTTCAGCCGGCGGCAGCGGCCATGCGGATCATCCTCATCGGGCCCCCTGGCGCCGGCAAGGGAACCCAGTGCCAGCGGCTCGTTGAGTTGCTCAAGGTGCCGCATCTCTCGACCGGCGAGATGCTCAGGGCCGAGGCCAAGGCCGGGACGCCGGCAGGACTCGAGGCGGCCCAGGCCATGGCCAGCGGCCAACTCGTTCCGGACCCGATCATTGTCGGCATGATCAGTCGGCGGATCTCCGAGTCCGATTGCCGCGATGGCTGCCTGCTCGATGGCTTCCCGCGGACGCTGCCCCAGGCCGAAACTCTCGATGATCTGCTCGAACGGCGGGCGATGAGCGTCGACGGCGTCATTGAGCTGGCCGTGCCGCGGGACGAACTCGTGCGGCGGATGCTCGCCCGCAAGCGGGCCGACGACGACCCGGAGGTGTTTGCCAGGCGGATCATGAGTTTTGAGATCCAGACGGCTCCACTGCTGGACTATTACAGCCGGCAGGGGAAGCTCGCATCGATCGATGGCCTCGGCACGGCTGACGAGATCTTCAGTCGGGTGCGGAAGGCGGTCGAGCGATTCGGCCGACGGTTTCGCTAGAGTCGCCGCGTGCAACGGCCGAAGTGAGCCGTATATACTTCAGGGCGGTCCGGTTGTTCGGACCGGCTCGGTGTCCTTCGTCCGTGGTGGCATGCCCGTGGTGAATCTGCGATCTTCCCGAGAAATCTCGCTCATGAGGCGGTCTGGCCTCGTTGTCTGGGGCGCCCATCAGGTGGCAAGGGGCCTGGTGCGGCCCGGTGTGACGACCGGGGAGATTGACGCCGCAGTGGAGAGGTTTTTTATCGAGCATGACGCGGTGCCGCTCTTCAAGGGTGTGCCGGGGAAGGTGCCATTCCCTGCCGTGTGCTGCATCTCCGTCAACGACGAGGTTGTGCATGGGATTCCCGGACCACGGGTGTTGCAGATTGGCGACGTCGTGAGCATCGATACCGGCTGCAGTGTCGGCGGCTGGTGCGGCGACTCCGCCTTCACGCACGCGGTCGGGGAGGTCTCCCCGGACGTGCAGAAACTGCTCGACTGCACCTCCGGGGTGCTGGCGTTGGCGATCGAGTTGATGGGGGTGCGTAATCGGTGGAGCGACGTGGCGGCGGAGATGGCGGCCTACGTCCGGGATCACGGCTTCACGGTCGTCGAGAACTTCGTGGGGCACGGCATCGGCCGGAGCATGCACGAGGATCCGCAAGTGCCAAACTTCTGCACGCCTGCGTTCCGCCGGAAGCATGATTTCGAGCTGGAATCAGGACTCGTGATCGCGGTCGAACCGATGGTGAACATGGGGTCGAAGAAGGTCCGTAGCCTCGCCGATCACTGGACGCAGTCCACGATCGACGGCCGGCCGAGCGCCCATTTCGAGCACACCGTGGCGATTACGGAAAACGGCCCGGTGGTGCTTACGGCCCCCCCGGCGACCGGGGAAGTGGTGGGGGCGGCTGGGTCGGCCGCCTGACGCGGAGGCCCCCAGACCAGCGTTTTCGAGCACCCCCTTGCGAACCGACCCCGTGGCGACCTATTATCTGGGACTCGCTCTGATCAGTTCCGTACATGATTCCTAGGAGTGGCCGGCCACGGTCACGCTCGTCGCCATGAAGGTTCGCGCCAGCGTTCGTCGCATGTGCGACAAGTGCAAGATCGTCCGGCGCCGAGGCGTTGTGTTCGTGGTCTGCTCCGATCCCCGCCACAAGCAGCGGCAGGGATGAGGAAGTTGTTCATCTCCCGGGGACTCATTGGGGCGGCCGCCTCGCCTAGGACTATGCCATGCCGCGCTTGATGGGTGTCGACATCCCCTCGGAGAAGAAGACCGTCTACTCACTCCAATACCTCTATGGGGTTGGGGCACGAGTGGCTCGGGAACTCTGCCACAAGGCGGGCGTAGACCCGCTCTCGCGGGCTCGGGATCTGCATGAGGACGAACTGGCCCGGCTGGCCGCACTCCTCGACAAGGATTACACGGTCGAGGGGCAGCTGCGTCGGCAGGTGGCGCAAAACGTCTCGCGACTCAAAGACATCGCCAGTTACCGCGGCCTGCGGCACCGCCGTGGGTTGCCGGTCCGCGGTCAGCGAACCCGGACCAACGCACGAACCCGCAAGGGGCCGAAGAAGACGGTTGCCGGCAAGAAGGGCGTCAAGGATCTGAAGTAGCAGCCGGGTGTCGTGTGGGGCCGGCCCGCAGGGCCTGGCCGGCCTGCCCGCCCAAAGCCGACAGTTCACAGGAATTTTCCAGCAATGTCGAAAACAGCAAAGACCAAAAAGAAGAACGTGACGTCGGGCATTGCCTACATCGTCGCGAGCTTCAACAACACGACCGTCACGATCACCGACGCCCGCGGAGACACACTCTGCTGGGCGAGCGGTGGCACGTGCGGCTTCAAGGGGAGCCGCAAAGGCACTCCCTTCGCCGGCCAGATGGCGGCCCAGCAGGCTGCCGAGAAGGCTGCCAAGTTTGGGGTGAAGGACCTTGAAGTTCGGGTCAAGGGTCCTGGTAGTGGTCGTGAGAGCGCCATCACGGCGCTCCAGGCCGCCGGCATGAATGTCCGGAGCATTGAAGACATCACCCCGCTGCCGCACAACGGCTGCCGTCCCCCGAAAAAGCGTCGCGTCTAGTCCAGCCATTTTCCTTCGAGCACCAAGCAACTCTCTACGCCATGGGACGCATCACCGGACCTGTTTGCCGACTCTGCCGCCGCGACGGCCTCAAGCTCTTTCTCAAGGGCAGTCGCTGCGACACCCCCAAGTGCGCCTTTGAGCGGCGGCCGACGCCTCCGGGCGTGATCCAGAAGCGGCGGCCGAAGCCGACTGACTACGGCCTGCGGCTGCGGGAGAAGCAAAAGGTCAAGCACTACTACGGCGTGCTCGAGCGGCAGTTTCGTACCTATTTTGCCCGGGCGGTCCGGGGCAAGGGAAATACCGGCGAGTCGCTCATGGCGCTCCTGGAGCGACGGCTCGACAATATTGTGCACCGGCTCGGCTTCGCGGCCTCGCGGGCCGCTGCTCGGCAGATGGTCATGCACGGACACATCACGATCAATGGGCGGCGGCTCGACATCCCCAGCTACCTGGTAAAGCCCGGCGATCTGGTGCGGGTCAAGAACCGGGTCAAGAGTTTGCAGCTTGTGCATGCGGCGATCGCCGAGAACCGGCGGGAAGTCCCCGACTTCCTGTCCCGGATTGAGGGCGGCATTCCCGAGGCCCGGATCGACCGGCTCCCGGGTGCCGACGACGTGTCGCTGCCCGTGCAGACCAATCTGATTATCGAGTTGTGTTCGAAGTGATTTTTCGGAGGAGCATTGCATGCATATCCGTTGGCGTGGTCTGGAATTGCCTGGTGCGGTTAGTGCCGATCATGGCACGCTGAGCGGTACATACGGCAAGTTCACGGCGGAGCCGTTCGAGCGCGGGTTCGGTACGACCGTTGGCAACAGCCTGCGGCGGGTACTGCTCTCGAGCCTGGAGGGCAGTGCGGTCACGCAGATCAAGCTCGCCGGCTCGCTGCACGAGTTCACCACGATCAAGGGCGTCCAAGAAGACGTTACCGACATCGTGCTCGCGATCAAAAGCCTGATCGTCAAGAATCACAGCGACTCCACCAGGGTGATCCGGGTGGAGAAGAGCACCCGTGGTCCCGTGACGGCGGCCGATATCCAGACCGACGACGCGGTGGAGATCGTCAACAAGGACCTTGTGTTGGCGACTCTTACCGACGACGTTCCGTTCGAGTTGGAGATGGTTGTCGAGAATGGCCGCGGGTACGTGCCCGCCAGCGAGCAGAGCCAGGCCTCCCAGGAGATCGGCATCATTCCGCTTGATGCGGTCTTCAGTCCGGTCACCCGAGTGAAGTACGAGGTCGAGGAGACGCGTGTTGGCCAGAAGACCAACTACGACAAGCTGACCCTCGAGATCTGGACCGACGGGACGGTGACGCCCGAGATGGCGCTAGTCGAGGCGGCCAAGATTCTGCGAAAGCACCTCAATCCATTCGTCGGCTATACCAAGCCGGGCCCGGCGGTCGCGCTGCCGGCTGCCTCTGATGTGTTCGCGCTCGAGGCTCCGCTCGAGAGTCGGCTGGGAATGCTTGTGTCCGATCTGCGGCTTTCCGGCCGGGCGGCCAACTGCCTCCACGAGGAGGGTATTGCCACGCTGCGAGAACTTGTGGGCCGCAGTCGAGAGGAACTTCTCGAGGTGCGGAACTTCGGGGAGACCACGCTCCTGGAGATCGAGTAAAACCTCCAGTAAATCGGGCTGCGGCGGGCGGCGGCGGCGGCCACGGCCGCCGAGGCTTGATTCATGGAGCTGCCCATCGGGCGCCCCGTCAGAAGAGGAGATTGTCATGCGTCATCGTCGCAAGGGCCGAGTGCTCGGCCGTAGTCCGTCCCACCAACGGGCGCTTCTGAGAAACCTCGCCTCGGCCCTCATGCTCACTGAGCGAGAGGTCGAGCCGGGTGAGCTGGGAGCTCCCAAGGTGAAGGGGCGGATCATCACGACGCTGCCCAAGGCCAAAGAGGTTCGACCACTCGTAGAGCGGTGCATCACCATCGCCTGCCGTGGGATCGCGGCGTCGGCCAAGGCCGGCGAACACTCCACCTCCGCAGACCGGGGCTCGGCTGCGTGGAAGGAGTGGCGAACCGGTCCGAAGTGGCAGGCCTGGGCACAGGCCATGGCTCCGGTCGTCAAGGCCCGCCGGCGGACCGTGCAGTTGCTTGGCGACAAGCAGGCGGCCCGGCTATTGTTCGAGGTGATCGCTCCTCGATTCGCCGATCGGCCCGGTGGCTACACACGGATCCTCAAGCTGGCGGCACCCCGGCTGGGTGACGCCGGCGACCGGGCGATTCTCGAATTTGTGGGCGGGGAGTCCGTAGGACGGCCCCAGTCGCCCAGGTCGGAAAAGGCTCGGGCCTAGGCGACAACGCGACTGGGAATAGGCCCGGACGGGCATTCCGAATAGAATGCTGCTGCCGGGGATGTTCCACCCCGGCCGTGCGCCCCTTTCCGGAGTCTGCTATGCGTCGCCCCGTCTGCGTATCTGCTGCCCGGGCCTTGCTCGTGCTGGTTTTCTGCGGAGGCATCCCCCTGGCGGCGGCGCCTGCCGGCAAGGGGGCGGGCGACGAGCATTTCGGCATCCCGCAGGTCAAGTTCATCAACGAGCAGATTGCCTCCGTCTGGGCCGATGCCGGCCTGCAGCCGTCGGCTCCCGCGGCCGACGGCGAGTGGTGTCGCCGTGTCCATCTCGATCTCATCGGCAGGGTGCCCTCCGTCAAGGAATTGCAGGCCTTCCTCACTCATTCATCCCCCACCAAGAAGGCTGACCTCGTGGCTCGCCTGCTGGGGGATGAGTATGTGGATGAATACGCCCGGCACTTTACCGACGTCTGGACCACGGTCCTTATCGGTCGGGATGTCGAGAACGAGCGGGTAAGCCGTCCCGGAATGCGGCAGTATCTCCGGCGTGCCATCTCCAAGAACCTGCCCTACGACAAGTTCATGGACGATCTGGTGACGGCGACCGGGGTCAATGCCAACCGCAACGATCTGTCCGGATTCAACGGCGCCACCAATTTCCTCAGCGGCAAGATGGAGGACATGGGTGTCGAGAACGGCGTGCAGGCTACGGCCAAGACGGCCCAGGTGTTTCTCGGTCTTCAGGTCCAGTGCACGCAGTGCCACAACCATCCGTTCAACAAAGGCAAGCAGAACCAGTTCTGGGAGATGAACGCGTTTTTCCGGCAGACACGGGCGCTGCGGAAGCGGGGCGGCGGTGATGACGTGCAGTGGGTCGAACTCGTCGACGAGGATTTTGCCGGTGAAGGGGGCAATCCGGAGGAAGCCGAACTCTACTACGAGCTCCGCAACGGCATCATGAAGGTTGCGTACCCGGTTTTCATCGACGGCACGGAGATTTCAAAGAGTGGGTATCTGCCCGGCACGATGTCGGACGGGAACTCCTACGGTGCGAATCGTCGCAAGGAGCTCGCCCAGCTGATCAAGGGCAGCCCCTACTTCACGAAGGCGATCGTGAACCGGATGTGGGGGCAGTTTCTCGGGTACGGCTTCACGAAGCCCGTCGATGACCTCGGTGACCACAATTCGCCGTCCCACCCCGAACTGCTCGACGGGCTCGCCGAGCAGTTCCGTGAGAACAGCTTCGATCTCAAGGAGCTGGCCCGCTGGATCGTGCTCTCGCGGCCCTACGCCCTGTCGAGTCGCAAGACCGCGGCCAACAAGGCCGACGATCCTGCCCTGGGCGAGCGGCCGAAGTTCACCCACTTCTATGTGCGGCAGATGCAGGCCGAGCAGCTGTATGAGTCGCTCCTGACCGCGACGCAGGCCGACAAGACCAGTCGCAGCGAGGACGCGGCGAAAACAAAGGACACGTGGCTGTCGCAGTTCATCATCGCCTTCGGCACAGACGAGGGAGATGATTCCACGACCTTTAACGGCTCGATTCCCCAGGTTCTCATGATGTTCAACGGGGAGCTGATGAAGCAGGCCACGAGCACCGGCCAAGGAGGCTTCCTCGATCGGGTCGCGCGGAGTTCCGACTCGCCCGCGGCCAAGATCGACGCGCTCTATCTGGCGGCCCTGGCCCGAGTGCCGTCGTCGAAGGAGCGGCAGGTCGCGACGGCCCTGCTCGCTGCCCGGAAGGGGGACGTCTCCGCCGCCCTTCAAGACGTCTGGTGGGCGGTGCTCAATTCCAATGAGTTCATCATCAATCATTAGGCTCAGGGCTATTCCTCCAGCCTGGCCGGGCCCCGGAGTGGCAAGCGGGCCGGGAATAAGAGACACTTGACCCGGCGAATCAGTTATTGGCCGCGACACGGCTCAAGGCCCCAACCCCGCTTTGTAGGAGTTCCGCCATGTCTACCTCGCTCCACTCGCCGCTCTCTCTCCCCACTGCCCGAGGCCCCCGGCTCCTCGATGTGCCCGAGGGTATGAGCCGTCGCCACTTCATGAGCCACCTGGCGGGCGCCTCCGCGCTGGCGGCGCCGGCCACGGCTTTCACCAACACCATCCTGGCGCAGTCCGGCGACATGCGGAAGCGGCACAAGGCAGCGATCCTCCTCTGGATGGGAGGCGGCCCCAGCACAATCGACATGTGGGATCTCAAGCCGGGCGCTCCGACGGGCGGCCAATTCCGACCGATCGCGACGACTGCCGACGGCGTCCAGATCTGCGAACACATGCCGCTCATGGCCAAGCAGATGCATCACATGGCGATCGTGCGGTCGATGAGCACCCGTGAAGCCGACCACATGCGTGGCCGGTACTACATGCACACCGGCTACGTCCCCAACCCGAACGTCGAGTATCCCAGTTACGGGGCGGTGATCGCCCACGAACTCATTGATCAGGTTCCGCACCTCGAGATTCCGCCGTTCGTGTCGGTGGGGGGCGGCAGCGTAGGGCCAGGCTTCCTGGGCATGACGTGGGCACCGTTCGTCGTCGATTCCAACGGCAATGTCCGCAATCTCGACATGGGCATCGATCGGGCGAGGCTTTCGCAGCGGCTCGAAATGCTGGCCACGGTCGAAAAGAAGTTTATCGGCGAGGGCCGCGGAGGCGCGGCCGACGACCACATGAAGGTGATCGATAAGACCGTGAAGCTCATGACGAGCGCCCAGATGAAGGCCTTCAAGATCGGGGAGGAGCCGGCTGAGGTTCGCGAAAAGTATGGCACCACCGGCTTCGGGCGAGGCTGCCTGATGGCCCGTCGGCTGGTGGAGATGGGCGTGCCCTTCGTCGAGGTCGATCTCGGTGGCTGGGACAACCACAGCGGCATTTTCCCGACGCTTGCCGACCAGAAGCTTCCCGAAGTGGATCAGGCGATGAGCGCCCTGGTGAGTGACCTCGCCGACCGCGGGATGCTCGACGACACGGTCGTGATGTGGATGGGTGAGTTCAGCCGGACGCCGAATATCAACGGCGGTGCCGGGCGTGACCACTGGGCCCGGAGCTGGAGCGTGGTGGTGGGCGGCGGCGGCTTCAAGCGTGGTGTGGTCGTGGGAGAGACAAGCTCCGACGGCAAGGAGGTCATCACCGAGCCGTACACCTCCGAGGACCTGATGGCGAGCGTCCTCAAGGCACTTGGCATCGGGCTCGAGACGACCTTTACGGCCAAGAACGGTCGGCCGATGAAGATCGCCAACTCCGGCAAGGTGATCAAGGAACTGTTCGCCTGAGCAAGATCCGGGCAGCGGAGCTGGTGGCGAACTCGGAAGGCAGCGGAATCACCGGCCTGCCTGGCATCGTTTGGCCGCTGGCGATCCTGGTTGGGCCGGTGCTGCTCGAACAGTTTCTCGCGCTCGCCGTCGGATTCGTGGACAAGTGGCTGGCCGGCAACCTCTTCACGGAGACCGAGCCGCTGGCGGCGATCGGGATGGTGGCCTACTGCCTGGTATTCATGCCGGTTTTGTTCGTGATGCCGGCCGCCGCCGCCACCGCGCTCGTGGCCCGCGGCGTCGGAGGAGGTGATCTCCCTGCCGTCCGGCGGGCGGTGACCCACTGCATGCTGGTGGCTGCCGTGCTCGTGGCCGCCTCGCTCGCTCTGGCGGCCGTCGGGGGCAGCTGGTTTGTGGAACTGCTCGGCCTTCCGGCGGGCAGTAGTTCGCTGGCAATCCGCTACCTGGAGATCGTGCTGCCGGCACTGCCGCTGGTGGCGGTGAATCTCGTCGGCGTCGCCGTCCTCCGGGGAGCCGGCGACATGGTGGCGGGACTCGTGGCGATGTCGGTGGTCAATCTGGTCAACGCGTCGGCAAGTTTCCTGCTCGCGACCGGCGGGCTGGGACTGCCACGGCTGGGATGGGAAGGCCTCGCCTGGGGCACGGTGGCCGGTTACGCCTGCGGGACGGGCTGTGTGATTCTGCTTTTGGCCCGCCGCGGTCGCGGCCTGCGGCCCAGCCCGAGCGACTGGCGACCCCGGGCCGACATGTTGCGACGGATCGCGCGGGTGGGAGGTCCGGCCGGCACCGATGCGGTGGGCAACGCGGCTTGTCACCTGACGTTTCTCGGCATTGTGAACCGGCTGGGCGATCTTGACGCCGCTGCCCACGCCGTGGCCATCACCATCGAATCGCTCGCCTTCCTCCCGGGCAGCGCCTTCGGCGTGGCGGCGGCGACCCTGGCCGGTCAGTTCCTCGGGGCGGGGGACGAGCGGCGAGCCCGCCGAAGTGTCGGGCTGGCGGCGGTGATCGCGGCCGCATTCATGACCCTCGCCGGCCTGGGATTCCTGCTCGTGGCCGACCCTCTCGCCGCCTGGTTCACCGGCGGGGCGGGCCGCCAGCCCGAGGTGGCAGCGTTGGCCGCGTCGCTCGTGCGGATCGTGGCCTTTGTCCAGCCCCCGCTGGCCCTGCTGATGGTGCTTTCGGGCGGCCTGCGCGGGGCCGGGGCCACGCGGCCCCCGCTCCTCGTCAACTTCGCCGGATTGATCGCGATCAGGCTGCCGCTGGCGGTCTGGCTGGCCTGGCCGATGATCGAACTGCCGGGGGGCTGGGGCTCGGTCGCCGGCTGGGGTCTGGGCGTGTACGGCGCCTGGCTGGCGATGGCCGCTGACCTCGCGGCCCGCGGCCTGGCGATGCTCGTGATTTTTCGCCGCGCCGCCTGGTCGCGGGTCGCCGTCTGAGCACCCCAGTGGTGACGGGCAGCGGGCGAGGGGCCAGATTTGGCATGGTCAGCCGGTTTGTCCGCGATACACTTTCGTCACATGGCGGATTTCCCCCGTGTCGCCCCGAGGGCCATCGATGGCTGCCGTCGATCTGGACGTCGAGCACTGGACCACCGCCGATGCGGCCGACCTCTACGAGGTGGCCCGCTGGGGCAACGGATACTTCTCGGTCGGCCCCAATGGCCACCTGCTGGTCCATCCCCACCGGGACCCCACCCGGAGCATCGATCTCAAACAGTTGATCGACCGCCTCCAGGTGCGTGGGATCGACCTGCCGATCCTGCTGCGGTTTGCCGAAATTCTCGAGCACCGGTTGGGAGAGATTCACGGCGCCTTTGCCACGGCGATGAAGGAGAGCGGGTATCACGGCGACTACTGCTGTGTGTATCCGATCAAGGTCAACCAGCAGCGGCAGGTCGTGGAGGAGGTGCTCCGCTTCGGCCGGCCCTTTAAGTTCGGGCTCGAGGCCGGCAGCAAGCCCGAACTGATGGCGGTGATCGCGTTGGCCGACAACGACACCCCGATCATCTGTAACGGGTTCAAAGACGCCGAGTTCATCGAGACGGCGATGCTGGCCCAGAAGATCGGGCGGCAGATCATCCCGGTCGTGGAGCGGTTTTCAGAGCTCCCACTGATCCTCGACTATGCGGAGAAGGTGGGTGTGCGGCCCCGGATCGGGATGCGGGTCAAGCTCGCGGCCCGGGGCAGCGGCCGCTGGCAGTCGTCGGGGGGATTTCGCAGCAAGTTCGGGCTCACAGCCAGTGAATTGGTCAAGGGACTCGAACTGCTCGCCGAGCGGGGCATGGAGGACTGCCTCCAACTGCTCCACTTCCATCAGGGAAGCCAGATCACGAACATCCGGCACATCAAGACCGCCCTCAATGAGGCGTCGCGGATTTACACGGAGCTGGTTAAGCGGGGCGCGGGCCTGCGGTATCTCGACGTCGGGGGCGGGCTGGGCGTCGACTACGATGGCTCGCAGACGAACTTCGAGTCGAGCGTCAACTACAGCCTCCAGGAATACGCCAACGACGTCGTCTACCACGTCCA
>JBBEEF010000040.1:0-1278 GCA_040880915.1 Pirellulales bacterium | reverse complement strand
CAGTGGGAACTGCGATTCCCCCGGATCCACTCCGAGGATCCGGCCCCGCGGAGCGGGCCGGCAGAGGTCACGATCGGCGACGCACACGTCTGGGATCTCGTGGGGGCCCTCGGACGCGTGCTCGCCAAGCGGGAGAAGCGGCGGCCGCGGCAGATCGTCCACGACGACACACCGATCGAGACCCACATCGACAGGATCGAGCGGCTCGTGGCGGAGCAGGGGAGGGTGGCTTTTTCAATGCTCTTCGACAAGGATATGCCGAGGTCCCGCGTGGTGGGCATCTTCCTGGCGACGCTCGAACTCGTCCGCCGCGGGAGGCTTGCGACCTGCCAAGAGGACCTGTTCGATGAAATCTGGCTTCTTCCCCGTGCGGCCGAAGCCGCTGCGTCTCCGGCTCCCGCATGATTGACAACGCCCCGTTCCGTAGCCTTGCCCACAAGGGACTCACCGTCGAGGGCTACTCACGGGCCGCCGTCCAGAGCGTCTGGCGGATCCCGGAGCTCAAGCTCGGGTTCGACCTGGGCGCGCAGCCCTGGGGCTTCATGGCCACCGCGACCTGGTTTGTGAGCCATACCCATCTCGACCACATCGCGGCACTGCCGGTGTATGTGGCGCGGCGGCGGATGATGAAGATGGAGCCCCCCACGATCTACCTGCCTGAGACGGCGATCGAGCCAGTGGAGCGGCTCCTGAAGGCGGTCTCGCGGCTCGATCGGGGCCGGCTCCCCTGCACGCTCCTGCCGGCCCGGCCCGGCGACGAGATCGAACTCTCCCGCGAGCATGTCGTCAGCGTCTCTGCCACCACCCACACGCTGCCGAGCGTGGGCTTCGTGGTCTGGGAACGCCGCCGCAAACTCAAGCACGAGTACCAGCATCTCGCCGGCCACCAGATTCGCGACCTGCGGCTCTCAGGCGTTGACGTGACCCACGAGATCAGGGCCCCGCTGGTGGCGTATCTAGGCGACTCCTCCCCCGAGGGCCTCGACCGCTGCCCGGCGATGTACGAGGCGATGATCCTGATCACGGAACTCACCTTCGTGGCCCACGCACACCGCAAGGACAAGATCCACAAGTATGGCCACATCCACCTCGACGACCTGCTCGCCCGCCGCGAGCGGTTTCGCAACGAAGTGGTGATCGCGACCCACTTCTCTACCCGCTACACCGACGACCGGATTCGGCGGGTGCTGGCCAAAAAAATCCCCGACATGCTCGACGGCCGACTCCAGATCTGGCTCTAGTGGGTCGGGGTTGCCCGTGCCATCTCGCCGGACGTTC
>JBBEEF010000039.1:0-7362 GCA_040880915.1 Pirellulales bacterium | reverse complement strand
CCCCCACTACGGGGAGATCGCGTCACTGGCGAGTCTCGCCGGCGTAGTCCGGTCACGCCGTGACCGGATCAGAGTTGAGGCGGCGTGCTGGGTGATCCGGTTCCGGAGGAACCGGACTACGGGGGAACTGATTGGTGCGGAAGCAGGCCCCGCCTACACCGGCACACGGCCGGTACGAATCGCCTCGAGAAACGGCCGATTCCCCTCGAGCAGCGTCGGATCGACGAGCATCTCGTCGATCGAAAGCCAGAGGATCTCGGCCACCTCGATCGGGTGCGGCACGAGCATGCGGTCGTCCACGAGCCTGGCCGTCCACCAGGCCAGCGCCGTGCCCCAGGGCGACACGCTCCGCCACACGCAGGCGCCCGGCTCGACCACCGCCGCGAGCTCCTCGCGACACTCCCGCACCAATGCTTCGTGCTCCTCCTCGCCCGGCTCGATATGCCCCCCCGGGAAGCAGATTGTGCCTCCCGCGGCAACCGTAACGCCGCGCCGAATCACGAGAAACTTCTCCTCCCGCCGCGTGATCGCGATCACGCCGCGTTTACGGATCGTCTCGCCGCCGTCCGTGTGCTCCATCGCCACGCTCCCGCGTCGTCCGGCCGCAGGCTCGCCGCGGCCATGTCGACGACAGGCTCATACACTACACTATGAGGCCGCGGGTTCCGGCCTGCGGACCGTAGCATCGCCCCTGATTTTACCTCTCTTTTTTAATGCCCCATGAGCACAGCGCCCCGCCAGCCCCAGGACACCGACGGCAAGCCACCCCTTCTCAGCAGGCCATTCGGCCTGCCGATAGTGGTGCTCATCATCTTGGGGGCCGTGGCCCTTGCCACGTTTCTCACCAGTGCGGCCACCACCGGCACCACGTCGATTCCCTACGACGAGTTTGTGGCTCAAGCCCGGAAGGGCAATATCGCCAGCGTGATCATTAGCGGCGACCAGATCGAGGGAGCGTTTGTTTCGGAACTGCCCGCCGACGAGGCCGCCGACCGGAAAGCCCTCAAGACATTTCGGGTCACGCTCACGCCCTATCTCCGCGAGGGCTTCGACCGGCTGATGCAGGAGCAACCCAAGATCCGCACCGAGGTGCGGCCGCCGGCCGATGGCACGGGCTTTTTGCTCGGGCTCTACCTGCTCGTGCCGCTGCTCTTGATGGCCGGCTTCTGGATGACGCTCCGCCGGGCCCGCGACCCGCTCGGCGGCGCCGGCTTCCTCGGCAGCTTCTCGAAGTCGCCCGCCAAGCGGTACGCGGCCGGCGACAAGCAGGTGACCTTCGCCGACGTGGCTGGCCTCGACCAGGTGAAGGCCGACCTCCAGGAGATCGTGGAGTTTCTCAAGGATCCCAAGAAGTTTCAGCGGCTCGGCGGCCGCGTGCCGAAGGGGGTGCTGCTGATGGGCCCGCCCGGCACCGGCAAGACGCTGCTCGCCCGGGCCGTGGCCGGAGAGGCGGGCGTGCCTTTCTTCTCGATCTCCGGCAGCGAGTTCATCCAGATGTTTGTGGGCGTGGGGGCGTCGCGGGTCCGCGACATGTTCAAGACCGCCAAAGATGCGGCCCCCGCGATTCTGTTCGTCGACGAGATCGACGCGGTCGGCCGGGTTCGCGGCGCTGGCCTCGGCGGCGGCCACGACGAGCGGGAACAGACGCTCAACCAGATTCTCTCCGAGATGGATGGCTTCAGCCCCACTGAAAGCGTGATCGTGCTGGCTGCCACCAACCGGCCTGACGTGCTCGACCCCGCCCTCCTCCGGCCGGGCCGCTTCGACCGCCACGTCACCGTCGACCGCCCCAACCAGAAGGCCCGGCTTGAACTCTTTCGGGTGCACACCCGCAACGTGCCGCTCGCCGCCGACGTTGACCTCGGGCGACTCGCCGGTGGCACCGTCGGCCTGACCGGTGCCGACATCCGCAACCTCGTCAACGAAGCCGCGCTCTGGGCCACCCGCAACGACAAGAACGCCGTCGACGCCTCCGACTTCGAGTATGCCCGCGACAAGGTGCTCATGGGCCCCAAGCGGGAGGATGTGCTCGCCGGCCGGGAGAAGACGATGACGGCCTACCACGAGGCGGGTCACGCGCTCGGTGCCTGGCTCCTGCCGGGCGTCGACAAGCTCCACAAGGTGACGATCATCCCCCGCGGCCGGGCGCTCGGCGTCACGCAACTCGTGCCCGAAGAAGACCGGCTGAACGTGGGTGAGACCGATCTCCACAATCGCTTGGCCTTCATCCTCGCCGGCCGGGCCGCGGAGAAGCTTGTGTTTGGTGAATACTCCGCCGGCGCGGAAAACGACCTCATGCAGGCCACCCGGATCGCCCGCAAGATGGTGTCTCACTGGGGAATGAGCGACAAGCTCGGACCGGTCTCCTGCCAGAGCTCCCACGAACACCCCTTCCTCGGACGAGACGTCTACGAGCAGCGGGAGTTCAGCGAGCACACGGCGCAGATCATCGATGAGGAAGTGGCCCGCGTGCTCGGCGAGGCTGCGGAGCGGGCGGTGGAGTTGCTCTCGGAAAACCGCGACAAGCTCGACCGGCTCGCGGTCGAACTCGAAGCCCGGGAGATGCTCGACGACACCGAGGTGGTCGAAATCATCGGCCCCGCCACGCCCCGGTCGGTCGGACCGGCCGTTACCCAGGCCGCCCGCGACGCCCACAGGCCCGATTGACGGCCGCGCTCCGGCAGAAATATCGCTGCCCGTGCACCCCGCTGCCCGTTCGACGTCGTTTCTCTCTGCACGCTCTCCTCTAGGCCATCCGATGCCGATGCTCTCTCACTCCGTCTACTTCACGCTCAAAGACCGCACCCCCGCAGCCACCGCCGCGCTCGTGGCTGCCTGCCGCGAGCATCTCACCGGCCACACCGGCGAGGTGAGCTTTTCTCTCGGCACCTGCGCGGCCTATGACCGGCATGTCAACGACCGCGACTGGGACGTTGCCCTCACGATTGTGTTTGAGTCGCACGCGGCCCACGACACCTACCAGTCCGCCCCGCGGCACGAGCGGTTTATCGCGGACCACGCTCCGACCTGGAGCAAGGTTCGCGTGTTCGATGCCGACCTCGCGACCGTCACGCCGGCGTAAGCCATTGGGCTTGGATCGCCGCGGCCGCTCCGTCACACCACCCGCAGCCGCGACACCGCGATGCCGCCCGAGAAGCAGACATCCACGTCGCCACCTGCCACCCGCGGCCGCTCGTGGTAACTCGCGTCGTAGTGCCAGCCGCCATCGGCGAGCCGGTAGCCGAGAGCGAAGGGGGAGGGATCAATCCGACACTCGACCACGGCCGGCGGCGGCGCGTCGATCGGGACGTCCGGCAGGTTCACATTCCAGAATTCGCCCTCCGCCGTCGGTCGGCCCTCGAGCTCCGCGAGCACTCCGGCAAGCCATGCCGCCGCCCGCCGCCAGTCGATCTCGGTGCCCCGGCGATGGTAGTGCGAAGCGGCCACCGCCACGCGGCCGTGCAGGGCCGCCTCGCGTGCCGCCGCGACGGTGCCGGAGTGGTGGATGTCGGCCCCGAGATTGCCTCCCGCGTTGATGCCCGCGAGCACGAGCCCAATGTCGGGCGCGAGCCGTGCGAGCGCCAGCCGGACGCAGTCGGCCGGCGTGCCGTGCACGCAAAACCGTCCCGGGGCCAGCTCGTCTACCCGGAGGGGCCGGCCGGTTGTTACCCGGTGGCCGCAGCCCGAGTGGGGTTCGGCGGGAGCCACGACCACCGCCTCTCCACCGAGACAGGCGGCCGCAACCGCCAGGGCCTCGAGGCCGGGTGCGTCGATCCCGTCGTCGTTCGTGAGCAGAATCTTGATCGTCATCCGGCCGGTGGCTCCACGTCGTGGGCTAATTCCTTCAGGATCTCCCACACGCCGTCGGCCGCGTCGGCCGCCAGCCGGCAGACATCCTCGGCGTCGGTGTGCTCCGGGGCGTCGGGCCGGGCGACGTTGGTCACCACCGAGCAGACGACCACCTCGAGACCCATCCGTCGGACCGCCACCACCTCCGGCACCGTCGACATCCCGACCACGTCGGCCCCGAGCGTCCGCAGCATCCGGTATTCGGCCCGTGTCTCGTAGCTCGGGCCGGACAGCAGGGCGTAGGAACCCCGTCGAGCGATCACCCCGGCCCGGCGCGTGGCGGCCAGCGCCCGATCCACAAGACGCTCGTCGTAATACGAGGCGTGCACGTCGGCACCTGGCCCGCCGCCATCGCCTGCCGGGTCGAGAGCTTCCCCCCACGGCCAGCGCACAAGATCAATATGATCAGTCAGGATAACCAGCTCGCCGCTGATCATGTCGGGCCGCAGCCCGCCGGAGGCATTCGTCAGGAGGAACCGCCGCGCGCCGAGTGCCGCGAGCAGTTCCACGCCCCGCGAGAGCATCTCGGGCGGAAAGCCCTCGTAGCCATGGACGCGGCCTTGAAGCATCGCCACCGGGACGCCGGCAATGGTGCCGCAGGCGATCCGGCCGGCGTGGCCCGTGGCCGTTGAACGGGCGAGCCAGCCGGTCTCCACGCCGGACATCGTCCAGGCTCCGTCGAGCCGGTCCACGAGCCCGCCCATGCCGGTGCCGAGCACCACACCGATCGCCGCCCGCGTACCGCCGGCCGCCACGACCGCTGCCGCCGCCTCGAAGGCTTCCCGCCGCGGCCGGCATCGCCGGAGCACGGGCCGTTCGAGATCCGCTGCCAAGTCCTGCAATTCCCGCATCGCGGCTCGCTCACGCTGTGCTTCGAACACCCAGTCTGCCGGCCCCGGCCTCCGCGGCCGGCTCCCTAGCCTGCCCATACCGGCCCCGGCATTTGCCGGCTCGCCCCGAAAATCATATCCTCCGCCCACCGTTTCCTGGAGACTGTCTCACTTATGCCCACCCGCGCCGAACGATTCGCCGGCCTGTCAGTTGCCCTGGTCACTCCCTTTCGCGACGGCATCCTCGATACGGCGCGACTGACCGAGCAGATCGACTTCCAGGCTGCCGCGGGCACGACCTGCATCTGCCCGGTGGGCACCACCGGCGAGTCTCCCACGCTCTCGCACGACGAGCACGAGCGGGTTATCGCCGAAAGCGTTCAGGCGGCGGCCGGCCGGATGCTCGTGATGCCTGGCACCGGGTCCAACTCCACGGCGGAGGCCGTCCGCCTGACGAAGTTCGCCGCCCGGGCCGGTGCCGACGCCGCGCTCGTCGTGGGCCCCTACTACAACCGTCCCACGCAGCGGGGCATCGAGGAGCACTTCAAGGCCCTCGCCGAGAGCGTCGACATCCCGATCTGCGTCTACAACATCCCGTCCCGTACGGGCCGCAACATCGAGCCCGAAACAATCATCCGCCTGGCGGAACTCCCCGGCATCGCGATGGTCAAAGAAGCTACCGGGTCGCTCGATCAGGCCTCGCAGGTGCTCGCCGCCACCGACCTCACCCTCCTCTCGGGTGACGACAGCATGACGCTGCCGCTCATGTCTATCGGTGGTCGGGGCGTGATCTCGGTAGTGGGCAATCTCGTACCCGCCGACATGAAGGCCCTCTGCGACGCCTTCGATGCGGGTGATCTGGCGAAGGCGCGAGCCCTGCACCTCAAGCTCTTCACCCTCTGCCGTGAACTGCTCGGCCTGGCGACTAACCCGATCCCGATCAAGGCCGCCCTGGCGATGATCGGCCGCGACACGGGCGAGGTTCGCCTGCCGCTGGTGCCGCTCGAGGCCGACCTCGCCGCGAAGCTCCAGAACGTGCTGGCCGACCACGGTCTGACCACCCGGCCCGCCTGATCGACGCGGGTGTTTCGTTTCGTACGGCAGGCGTACAGCTCGCCATACAAGCCCCCTGCGCGAGCTGGGGGACTGTGACGTGGCACACCAATTGGACAAGAGCCAGGCTCAAGCGGCGTCGCGTATCCGAGGCCGGCTTGGCCGTGCGGCTGGCGTTACTCGAGTTCGCGGAGCACCGCCCCCTGAGCGTCGAACCGGGCGATCACGATGTCGTGGTGCTTGGCGAGCCCGAGGCGGTCGAGCGTCTCGGTGAGGGCGCCGGCGGCCTCGAGCGATGGGCAGCAGGCCATCACGGTCGGCCCCCAGCTGCTCTGGGCGGCACCTTGGATTCCCAGTTCGCCAAGCAGTTCGAGGAGGTGCGCCGTGGCAGCCGCATACGGCAGCCGGGCCGACTCCTGGGCGAACGGTCTCCCCGCCAATTCGCCATACCTCCGCACCGCGGCGGTGAACTCGCCAAACTTGCCCTCGACGGCCGCCGGCAACAGTTCCAGGAGTGCCACCCGGGCGAGTTCCGCCGTGATTTCGGCGGGCACGGGGGGCAGCCGGGCGAAGGCCGAGCGCTCGGCGTCGCCGTGCAGGCCGAGCGAGTCGCGAGCCGCGATCACCACACACCGCCAGGCGGCCGGCAGCCGCGCCCGGGCGATCATCGGGGAAAACTCCCGCGTCGCGTCGTCCTCGGCCTTGTCGGCCACGAGCCGGCCAGCCTCCACGATCAGGCCGCCGCGACTGAATCCGTACACGCCCACACACGACCGACGCCCCCGGCCCGTTACCCGTGCAAGTTCGAGCGCGTCGGGCACGTCAAAGAGCCACTCGTGCCGGGAGGGGTCGAGGGGGGTGTCGGACGGATGGGGAACCGCGGCCGGTGCCTCCTCGGAAGGCCGCTTGAAGAGGTGTCGCACGCACGCGGCCACTGCCAGCCCGAGTTGCGTGCCGCTGCCGAGGCCCGCATGGCTCGCGGGCGCCAGGCTGACGTCGAGGCCACAGCCCACGTCTCCCAGCCCCCAGGCCTGCATGCACAACCGGGCAAACTTCACGGCCCGTTCAGCGAGCGGGCCCCGGGCTTCGAGTCGGTTGGCCCGCCGCATCCGCAGGAGCACGCCAGGGCGATCCACCATCACACCCACGCCGCCGAACGACCGGGAGCCGGCCGCACCGAAGGAGAGCATGCCCAGATGCAGCCGCGCGGGAGTCCGGATCTCGACGACGGTGGGCTGGGGCGGAGAGGCGTCTGCAGGCATCGTTCGCCCAGCATAACGCGGCCTGCCAGCAGCAGCCATAAGGGGACAGCCCCACGCGTGTTGGGCACAAAATAATCGTGGGAGAGAAGTGTGATAGCCGAAGCTGGGGCCCGGTGGAAGGCGTGTGCGGCGTGTGCGGCATGGGTGGCATGGCAGGCGGGGTGGCCTTCATTCCCGCAGTCCCCGGGCTCGCGCCCTGGGGCTTTTATAAGTCAGGGAGAGGGTCAGGGGGAGGGGTTGCCCCTGCTATCTCGCCGGCCTCGCAAGCAAGCGCAGGCAGGATGCCGAAGCGCAGCTTGCGTGGAGTGAGCGCAGGCAGGATGCCGGAGCGAACGTCCGGCGAGATGGCACGGGCAACCCCGACCCAC
>JBBEEF010000038.1:0-7380 GCA_040880915.1 Pirellulales bacterium | reverse complement strand
GACGCGAGCGAATGCCTGTGCCGTGGGTCAAAAACCTCGCGGCCCTGGGCGGGGAGCTGGGGAATGGCAGTTTCCGCGGTCGCATTTGCCGTGCGGCCGGCCTTTGCTTGACGCGGGCTGCCCCGGCGTCGGAAACTCTTCAGATCTGCCGACCGGCCACGCAGCCCGGCTCCAGTCCCTTTGCGCCCTCAGGACCCACCTCCCGATGCATCGTCGATCGCTTCGCGGAGGGCTGATTGTCAGCCTGGCTAGTGTGGTGCTCCTGCCTATTGCGCTGGCGGTCACGCTGGGGGCCGGCGGTTTGCTTGCCGCTGTCGGGGATCAGACCGCAGCGGCGGTGTGCCGCTGGGTGGGGCTAACGCTTGGCATCCTGTGGGTTGTCAGCGTCGTAGCTACTGCCGCGGGATCCGCGGCCGTCACGCTCGCCGCACAGACACGGCCACGGCACAAGCCGCAGCGCTGGCGTCGCCGCCAGCGGCTCCGTCGGCGGGGGATGCTTCACAGCGAGACCGACCGAGGGCTGCCCGACCAGCCGTGACTGTCAGTCGGCGCGGCTAACCGGCCAATGCGCTGATGTCCCCGGCCGGGACCTCCAGCCCGGTGGCCCGTTTTGAACTGCCGACCGGCTCGCCATGTACCCGGAGGGGACTGTCCCCGTTCGGCGCGTGGGTGTCCCAGGTGGACGAGGCCGCCATGCGGACGACCAAGGAGGTGGACATTCTCGTGCGGCCGGCCGACCTGCCGGCGATGATCGCAGCGATGACGGCGGCGGGCTTCCATCATCGCAACACTTCCGGCCTCGACATGTTCGTCGAAGATCACGACGGCTCCGCCCGCGACGCGGTGCATGTGCTGCTCGTCGGCACGGTGGAACGCAGCGGCGAGCCGAATCCCGACATCGCGCCCGCGGTCCGCACCAACGACCTCCAGACCGTGGCCCTGGAAACGCTCGTACGCATGAAGCTCAACGCCTTTCGTGACAAGGACCGCGTGCATCTCCGCGACATGATCTCCCTCGGGATGATCGACGCCACCTGGCCGGCCCGCTGACCCGCCGCCTTCCACGCGCTTGTCCGGCGGTAGCCTTGAAACGGCTTCGTTGGGCGGTGTGTAAAACCCTTCCGGAGACGAGCGTTGCGTCAGCGAGTCAGGTGATTCGCCGCATCCAGAAAGACCGTTGCCGACACGCCGAAATACTTCCCCAGAACGACAGCATTGGCCTTGCTGATGCCTCGACGACGGGCCAGGACGTTGCTGATCGTCGCGGGAGGGATCCCCGTCGCCTTGGCAACGGCAGCCGGCGAGACGCCTTTGGCAGCCAGCAGATTCCTCAACACATCGGCCGAATCACACTCGGGCGTCGGATAATCACGCGACTCATAACGCTCGATCAACGTCGCAAGCACCTCGATGAACTGGCTTCGGGCCGCGGTCGGCCGCGGCACCATAAGCCGCTCGAGCTGCACCAACGAACGGCGATAATCGGCGTTCGAGCGGATCGGATGTGGGAGGAAGCGCACCAGCAAATCGCGGTACTCGGTGGCCGTGGTCATGATTTATCCTTTCGCGGCGTACAGTCTTTGCACCACTTGTTCTTGTCGTATTCGTCATGGGTCAGAAAATGCTTCACCAGCAGCGTGCCGTCCGTCCATCGATTGGCGTACGTCATCCGGCAGATGAGACGAAATTCGTTGCCGCAGGCATCAAATACCAGGCATTGCCCAACTTCATCGGCACCGCGGTACGCGCAACGTACATCAGTCAGGCTCGTCCACCTCGATTTGCTCGCGACCCGCCACCACGTATCGAGCCACGAGCGAGCCGTCGGGTATCGCTGCACGGCGGCGTCGATCGAGGGCCGGGCGATGATATGCATTGGCACACCGGAGGACTCCGGTCGAAAATAGTTGCAAAATGCAAACACGTCAAGCCCGTGGCGGCGAGGTATCCTGTGAACAGTGAATTTGAGCCCAGCCGAGCCGCGGGTGGACTGGGGAGTTGCCGGCCATGTGGTCGTCAGTTGATCTACGGTGACCACGAATCGCGGGTCGATGGCTAGCCCGGTCGCTCACGGTCACTTGGCTCACGGTCACTTGGAAAGATGAATACAACAGCCAGCGGCCTCAATGGTCGTTGGATTACCGGACCCCGGCCGGTTTTGCCGCTCCGAATGACATCGGCAGCCGTCTGTTTCTATAATCCAGGCTGTCCGGTGATCCTCAACCGCTCGGAAGACATCCCATGCACTGCCCTTGTCATCCGGCCCGCGTCCTGGTTGCGGCCCTTGCGTTGGCACTGTTCGCAGCTTCGGCGGCAGCTGCTCAACCGACCGTCAAGGAGGTTCGCGAGCGGATCGACGCGGTCGCCAAATTGATCGCCGCCGGCAAGCCGGACGAGGCGACGGCGTCGCTGGCCGCTGGCATCGCGGGGCTCGAGGCCATGCGGGGCCAGCCGCGGCCACCGGCGGGATTCAAGCTGCTGGCCGAACGGGCAGTCGCCGCCCGCAAGGCCCTCGAAAAGGCCGGCGTCGATGTGACGACGCTCGAGATTCCCCTGGCAGCTCCGCCTGCCGGCCCCGCCCGCCCGGCCGCGGGCCGAGCCCCTGCGGTGGCCGGCGTTTCATTCACCCGGCAAGTGGCCCCCCTGCTCGTCCGTTCGTGCGGAGGCTGTCATGTGTCTGGTCAGCGGGGAGATTTCCAAATGGCGTCCTACGAGGCACTCATGCGGTCGGGCATGGTGCAGCGGGGCGTCGGCAATGCGAGCCGACTCGTCGAAGTGATCCTTTCGGGCGACATGCCCCGGGGGGGCGGACGCGTCTCGCCCGACGAGGTTGGCACGCTCATCGCCTGGATCAACGCGGGAGCCGTGTGTGATGCCGATCCGGCGACCGGTCTCGAGCTCGTGGCCCGGGGGGGCGGCGTGGCCCCTGCCCCGGTTCCCGTTGCGGCCATGCCCGCCGCCAAGCCGGCCCCGCTCAAGCCGGGAGACGTCGCCTTTTCGTCGGAGATCGTCCCGCTGCTGCTCGAGAAGTGCGGCTCCTGCCACGGGGACCGTGATCCGGAGAACAACTTCGGCATGACTTCCCTCCAGTCGCTCGTTCAAGGGGGCCGCAGCGGGCCCGCGGTGATTCCCGGCAAGGGGGCCGACAGCCTGCTGGTGAAGAAGCTCCGCGGAGTTGGCATCGACGGGCAGCGGATGCCCCTCGGACGAACTCCACTGGAAGACTCCCAGATCGCCTTGATCGAGAAGTGGATCGACCAGGGAGCCCGCATCGATCTGCTCGCCCCCCGGGATTCACTCGACAAGGTGGCGGCGGCAGGCCGCTCACAGCGGCTGACCGACCCGCAGTTGGCGAAGCTGCGTAGTTCCGCCGCCGACCTGCTCTGGGGGCGGATGATTCCCGATGAGCAGCCAATTCGGGCCGTTCGCGACGGGGTGTATGTTGTCGGCAACCTTGCCCAGACGCGAATCGACGGCCTGGGGGATCAGGCGGCCGACATGGCGGGCCGCGTCGGCCGGGAACTCGTGGGAGACGCCGATCCGCTCCTCAAGCCACTCCTGAAGGGAGGCGTGGTGATCTACGCGTTTCGAAACGGGTTTGATTACTCAAGCCTCTGGCAGGTCGTCATGAACGGGGAGCGTCCTCGCGGCCTGTCGGGGCATGCCGGCACGATTGGAGACGTGGTCTACGGTGCGTTCGTGGTACCGAGCACCGACGAGACCGGAGACGACACGCGGCTTTTGCTGGCGGAGCAGCTCGCCGCGGCGGCCTTGGCCGGTCGGGGGCTGCCGCCCTGGTTTGCCGCAGGGGCGGGGCGAGCGGTCGCGATGAAGCTCGTGCCCAAAGCCACGTTGGCCCAGGAATGGAAGCGGGACGCGGGAGCCGCCGTGGGACGGCTCGGCTCGGCCCAAGACTTCCTCGGGGGCCACGCCGATCCGGCTGCAACGAACCTAGCCGCGGGCGGGTTCGTGTCGTCACTGGCGACGGCAGGAAAGATCTCCCAGCTCGTCGCCCTGGTCGAGGCTGGCGGGTCGTTCGACGAAGCCTTCGCGAAGGTCTTCCGCAATCCGCCCCAGCAGGCCTTTACGGCCTGGGCGGCTCGGAGCGCGGGGCGCTAGGTTTTCCACCGCAATGCCGTGGCGTCACGGAATGCGGAGAGCTCGTTGAAAAAAAAGACGGGGGTGCCTTGGATTCCGGGGCATGTGATCCGCGAATCCGGCGGGCGAACCCGACGGCCGTGGCGTGACACGCAACCGAAACATTCTTCCGGCCCCCAACGAGCCTCGTTAAAGCTCACCGGCATAGGATGGCGGCAGCACGAGCATGGCAGAAAACCTAACGCCCCGCGCTCCACCGCAGGATAGATCCATTATAGCGAGCTGCTCACCACTCGCCGGAATCGCGACCGTATGGCTCCATTGATTTCGTGTTCCGCTCCACGGCCATCACGACCGTCTGGCGGGCGGAGCCGTCGGCGGAGCTGGCCACGATCGGGATCACCTGCCGCTTGTTGGGCATCTCGACCCGCACCCGGAAGGTGCCGTCTGCCTGGACCTTGACTGGCTCGCCTTGGAGCGTCACATAGGAATTGGGCTTGGTGGCACCGTAGACAATCATCTCGGCGTCGACCTCAAGCTGGAAGTTGATCGGGGCCTCGTCTTCCCGCGTGTTGTCGGGGGCGGAGGCCTGGACTGCCGGTGGCCCCATTGGCCGCTGGAGCCGCTCTTCAAAGAGCTCTTGCAGTTCGGTGCTGTTGTTTTCCGGCGAATACCCCCCGCTCATCGCGTAGATCCGCTCGCAGTCGTCGACGATCTCCCCCCAGTGGGCGTCGAGCGTGTCACACTGCGACGCGGCCGGCGTGGTCACCGCATTGCTCCTCGTGAGGCCGTGGAAGCGGCCGGAGAGGGCCAGGTAGCCGATCTCGACGCGGCAGCGGAGCGGCTCCCGGATGTCAATAAACCAGTTCTTGACACCGCCGTGCACAATGATCTCGCGGATGACCCGCTCGGAAGGCGATCCCTGGAGGTCTGATTCCATCTGCAGCAGACGGATGACGGGCCTGGCACCATGCCATTCCTGTCCCAAGGCCGCCTGTGCCCGGGTGATGCTGCGGGGCGTGATCTCCCAGAAGGCGTGAATCCAGTGAGGACCGCGAACCATGAGTACCATCCGGTCGCGGGCAGTTGACCGGCCCGAGCGGCCCCCTTCGGCCCGGGTGGCCAGGTTCTTCGCCTGCGCGAGGCGATCACGCACCTCCGCGATCCGCCGGGCCACTTCGGGATCACGCTGCCCGCCAGCGGGAACATGCCGTGCCGCCTCGCGGCCACCCCGCACGGCGGCTGGTTGGCCAAGCCGCGACTTCGCCTTGCGAACAAGCGCCCGGATCAACTGATCCTTGCGCATGGAATGCCATCCCTGCACCCCGTGCTGCTTCGCCAAACGAGCGAGGTCGCGAACGGGCTTTTCCCTGAGGCTGGCTGCTGTCATGCGGGGCACGTTCCCGGGGGCCGAAGACCCCCGTCGAACCCCCCACGGGTCCAATCCGGACGGCTTCCAAGCCCCTTGAGCCTACCCAGAAAAAACCAGACGGGCAAACAGTCGGGTCTTTCCCGATGGCCGCAAGGCCTTGCCAGCAGGACACTTGCGCTCAATTGCAAAGCCCCAAAGCCCCCCCGGGGGCGTCAGTCCCCGCGTAGCTTCAGGCCGCGTTCCGTGAGTTTTTCCCGCACTTCGTTGAGGCTTGTGACCCCAAAGTTCTTGCACTCGAGCAGATCCTCGGCAGTTCGGCGAACGAGATCGCCCACCGAGTGAATCCCGAGTTTCGTGGTGCATTTCCTCGCCCGCACGGAGAGGTTGAGGTCGCCGATCGGGAGTCCGTAAATCTGCTGCTCGTCTGCCGTGGGCTCGACCGGTTCCGGCTCGGGTTCGACCGCAACCGTCTCCTCGGCAATCTGCCCGAGCGAGAGGCCCTTGCTGGCGAGCATGTCCTTGATTTCGACAAGGCTTGTTTCCCCGAAATTCTTGCTGGCGAGGATTTCCTCCTCGCTCGTGCGAGCCAGGTCGCCGAGCGTTTGAATGCCCATTTTCTGGAGGCAGTTGCGGCTTCGTACGGACAGCTCGAAGTCGGTGACCGGCAAGGCGAGCACCTGGTCGAGGCGATCGCGGTTCCGTAGGGCCTGCTCGTCCTGCTTCAGGTCGCCCGAGGCCGAGGAGTCCTTGAGGAACAGCCGGGCCCTGGGATGGTTTGGAAACACCTCGAGCACCCGCTTGTAGCACCGCTGGGCCTTGGTGAAATCATCCCTGTCCTCGTACAGCAGGCCGAGGTTGATCAGGCTGCCGAGCGAGGCGGGATACCGCTGCAGCGAACGCTCGTAGCACTCGACGGCCTCGTCGTCGTTCCCGAACCGGTCGTGCATCACGCCTGAGAGAAATAACGCTTGGCCATGGCCGGGGTCTGCGGTGAGTGCCCGCTCGAGGGTATCGCCGATCTCCATCGGCGGGCTGCCGGTCTCGGCCAGCACGGCCGCCTTCGCAGCCCAGTAGTCGGCGGATGTCCCGCCCGCATCGTCGCCAAGCGAGTCGAGATGGGAGCGGGCATCGTCGTGGCGACCGGCAGCGCGGAGCGACTCGGCTGTGGCCGCGACGCACGCCGCGGCCTCATACCCCGCCTTCCGGGCCTCCGCAAACAACTCGCCGGCCTTGTCGTGCAGGCCCTCAACGGCATGGGCGAGCCCTTGATGAAAGAGTGCAAGCGCCCCACCATCGGCGGCTTTAAGGGTCTCGAGGGCGTCACGTGCCCGCCCCAGCAGCCGCTGCCCAACGCCGAGTCGAACCGCCGCCGCGGGGCTGCGGTCTGGAGTGCTCTCGAGTTCCCGAACCGCGTCTCGCAGATCGCGATAGGCCTGGGGGTCGGCGCCGAGCGACTCGACGATCGCCTTGACCTCGACGGGGCCAAACGGGCCGTTGCCAGTGATAAGATCGCGGATATCCAGGGTGGCGGTAGCTGCCATCGATGGTGGGTCTCCAGGAATCGACAAACAAGATAAATGAACGTGAGAGCCAGCGGCGGGAGTCGAACCCGCAACCCCCGCATTACGAATGCGGTGCTCTGCCAATTGAAGCTACGCTGGCGTCGCCTTGCGGCAGCACTGAAACGAGCCTCCCAAGTCCCGGGGGAGTCCCGGGGGCCAGCCTCGTCACCAACGCTCAAAAGTAGCGCAGAATGGAGGCTCCCGTCAAGCCGCCGCCAAAAGCCCGCCGTGCGGATGACCAGCCGGGCCCAGAGAAGGGGCTCATCAGGGGTTTTCGCGGGTCACATCGAGTGGGGTCGGGGTTGCCCGTGCCATCTCGCCGGACGTTCGCTACGGCATCCTGCCTCT
>JBBEEF010000037.1:24352-42942 GCA_040880915.1 Pirellulales bacterium | reverse complement strand
TGCGCTACGTCACAGTCCCCCAGCTCGCGCTGGGGGCTTTTATGCCGCTCACTCCACGCAAGCTTCGCTACGGCATCCTGCCTCTCGCTCGCTTCCAGGGCCGGCGAGATAGCACGGGCAACCCCTCCTTCAATCCGTATAAAAGCCCCGGGCGCGAGCCCGGGGACTGCCCGTATAAAAGCCCCGGGCGCGAGCCCGGGGACTGCGGGAACAAAAGCCACCCCGCCCGCTACTCCTTGGAGCCTGGCTGTGGCCAATTGGTGCGCTACGTCACAGTCCCCCAGCTCGCGCTGGGGGCTTTTATGCCGCTCACTCCGCGATGCCGGAAAACTAAAACAACCGGCCGCGGGCGGATGGCATGCCCCCGAGGTGGTCTTCACCCTTGGGCGTGAGCTTGCGGCCGCGGGGGGTGCGGATCACCAGTTCGCACCGCAGCAGGAAGGGCTCCACGTCGTCTTCGAGCGTGTCGGGAGCGGAACTCATCGTGTGGGCGATCGCCTCGATGCCCACCGGACCGCCCGCGAACACCCGCTGGATCGTCTCGAGGTAGCGGCGATCGAAGCCGTCGAGGCCGAGGTTGTCGATGCCCTGCATCGCCAGGGCCACGCGGGCGATGTCGACGTCGAGGCGATTATCAGCGCGGCTGGTGGAATAGTCGCGAATCCACCGCAGGCGGTTGTTGGCCAATCGGGGGGTGCCCCGGCTGCGGTGGGCAATCTCGTCGGCTGTGGCGTCGTCCATCGGCATCGCCAGCTTGACCGCCGAGCGGCGGATGATTTCGGCCAGCTCCTCAGGCGAGTAGTAGTCGAGATGCTCCCGGATCACGAACCGGTCTCGCAGCGGGGCCGACAGCAGCCCCGATCGCGTCGTCGCCCCCACCAGCGTGAACGGCCGCAGCGGCATGTTGATCGTGCGGGCGGCCACCCCGTCGCCGAGCGTGATGTCGATGCGGAAGTCTTCCATCGCGGGATAGAGGAACTCCTCGACGGCGATGGGCAGCCGATGGATCTCGTCGATGAAGAGCACCGAGCGTTCGGCGGCGTTGGTGAGGTAGGGCAGCAGGTCTTTGGGGGCGGCGAGCGCGGCGCCGCTGGCAATCTGGACGGTCGTGCCGAGCTCGCGGGGGATGCAGGTGGCGAAGGTCGTCTTGCCGAGGCCGGGCGGCCCGTCGAGGAGGATGTGGCCGAGCGCCTCGCCCCGCTTGCGGGAGGCGTCGATGGCGATCTCGAGCCGCTCATAGACGGCCCGCTGCCCCACCATCTCAGACATCCGCTGGGGCCGGAGTGCGCGGTCCTCGACCACCGGCTCTTCGGGCCCCTGGATCGATGGTTGGCGGAAGGATTCCATGGCATGAGCCTATCCGGAATCAACGCGGCCTGTGCATCTGCCGGTAGATCGCCTCGAGGGCGTCCTGCACATCCTTCGGCTTCTTCTTCTCCTGCCGCAGGGCGTCGACGAGCCGCCGGGCGTCGGAGTCGGAATGGCCGAGCGACCTGAGCACCTCGAAGGTTTCGACGAGCACGTCGGCCACGCCGCCCGACTCGCCAGGGGCCTCGCGGGCCACCAGCAGAGCAAACTTGGGCATCCGGCGGCGGAGCTTGGCGATCATTCGCTCGGCGGTCGCCCCGCCGATACCGGGCAGGCCGGACAGGGCTTTGATGTCCTGCTCCTCGATGGCCGCGGCGATCTCACCCACCGGCCGAACGATCGCCCGCAGCGCCTTGCGGACCCCCACGCCGTCAACCTCGCAGATGAGTTCGAAGAACTCCCGCTCGACCTCGGAGAGAAAGCCCACGACCCGGGGCACGAGGTTGCCCCGGGTGGGGTTGCCCTCCAGATACTCAAGCGTGTGGAGCACGACCGGCTGGCCGAGCTTACCCTGGAGGCTGCGGCGCACGAGCTCCGTGACGAGCACCTCGTGGACAACCGGCCCCACGGCCACCTCCACGGCGGTCGGCTCGACCCGCTCGAGCGTTCCGGAAAGCCGCGTGATCATGCCCGGCTGCTCCTGATGCGGACGGTGCCCGTGCCGAAGAAGAGCGGCCGCAGCCGCAGGTGCCAGTCGGCCAGCGCCACAGCCAGGGCGTCGGCGGCGTCGGCTGGCTCGGGTTTTGTCGCGAGGCCAAGTTCCCGCTGCACCGCGGCCTGCACCTGCTCCTTGCCGGCGTGGCCGCTGCCGGTGAGCGTTCCCTTCACCCGGTTGGGGAGATAGTGGTGAACGTCCAGGCCCGACTGCGCTCCAGCCAGGCAGATCACACCCCGGGCGTGGCCCAGCAGGATCGCCGCCTTGGGAAACTTCGCGTGGGAGAAGACCTGCTCGATCGCCATCGCGGAAGGCGTGAACGTCTCGAGCACCTCCCGCACTCCGGCGTGGATCGAGGCCAGCCGGGTTTCGAGCGTCTCGCCCCGCGACCGCACCGTGCCCGCCTCGACGAGCCGCACGGTCGCGCCGTGGCACTCCACGATCCCGTAGCCGGTGATATTGAGGCCGGGATCAAATCCGACGATGCGGTGCATGGTGGACGCACGTTCCATCGCGGGAGCCTAGCGGTCGGCCACCGATTCGCCCAAGAGCAGTCGGGGGCATCAACGCCTCGCCTCGGACGGCACGCCAACTGGGCTGTACATCACGCGCAGAGCGAGGCGGCCAATGCAGCAGGTCACTACACCCCACTGGGCTCGAACCAGTAACCTTCGGTTCCGTAGACCGATGCTCTATCCAATTGAGCTAGGGGTGCGCTAAGCCAAAAAGATACCGCGCAGGGGGGCTGCGACCAACAGAGATCGGACAGAGATCGGAAAAACCGCCGCTCGTCGGCAGGACAGCCACCGGCTTCACTCCACTCGCAGCACCAGGAAGCCCTCCTTGTCAACGTCGAGGGCATCGGCGAGGAGGACGGCCTGCGGGGCTCGAAAGTCAGTGGCTAAGCCATGAGGAATCATGGCAGCGATCACGACCGAGGCGTCGGAGTCGTCGGGAACGCCCGCCGTGGCAAAGGAAGGCAGGCCGAGCGGCGGCCGCAGCACGGCCCGCGGCCAGACCACGCAGCCATTCAAGACCCGGCCGAGCGTCTCGGGCTTGCTCGTCGCCTCGAAGTTGCCGGCCGATCGCGTTGGGGGCGTGTTCATCGCCACCAGGCCGCCGGCCTCGCGCGGGCAGTAGGCGACCACCGGTTCGACGCCGTGGGAATCGCGAAACCGCTCGGCCGCATGCCGAGCCCAAGGAAGATCGGCCGCCGCGGCGATCGGCATCACGACCGCGGCGAGATGGCCCGCCAGCCCCGCTGCTGGGGCAGCGTCGTTGGCCAGGGCTAGAACCTGCTCGACGCGGGCCAGCCAGATCGTGGCCCGCGCGGCGGCGAGGCCTTGAGCCACGTCTGCCGCACGTGAATCGCCGCCGAGCACCGTGGCGGCGATCCCGAGGAGACGGCCACCGTGCATCCCGAGCGAGTCGTGCAGCGGGTCGCCGGCGGCGAGCGAGGCGACGAGCCGGTCGGTCTGCCGCACCAGACAGGCGCCGTCGAAGGCCTCCGCCTCGGCACAGGCTGCGGCCCAGTCGCCGGCATATCCCCGCGGCGGCCGCTGGGACGCCATCCGCCGACGGATCACATTCGCCGTGAGTTCCTGGAGCGCGAGCCGGGCCATGTCGGTGGACGTGCCGACGGGCAGGGGAGTGCCGAAGGTGAGCGTGACCGGGCGGCGGAAGCCGCGGGGCCGCTTGGTGAAGAAGCGTCCCTCCGAATATGACAATAGGCTTCCCCACATGCCGTCGATCGAGACCGGCAGGAGCGGCGACTCGACCTTCTCGAGCAGCCACTCGAGGCCCCGCTTGAAGCCGAGGATCTGACCGGTCCGCGAGATGCCCCCCTCGCAGAAGATGCCGACGCAGTCGCCGTCGGCGAGACCACCTTGGATCGTCTTGAGCGCGCGGCCGATCGACTTGGGTTTGGGATCGAAGAGGATGAATTGCCATTGATCAGCGAGCATGTTGAGGAAGCGGCCCCGGATGTTCGGCCCGTAAACGACCATCCGGACCGGCCGGGGCGCAGCCAGCGGCAGGAGGAAGCCGTCGAGCCAGGAGAGGTGATTGGCGACCATCACCAGGGGGCCGGCCAGCGGCACGTTCTCCTCCTGGCGGATCCGGAACCGCCAGATCGTGCCGACAATTCCCCCCACGACAAATCGCAGCGTCGCCCGGGGCGCGGCCCAGATCGCGGCGGCCGTCGCGAGGATCGAGAGAAGGGCGAACAGAACGAAGATGCCGCGGGCCGAGAGCAGCGGGGCGGCCGACTCGGCTGGGCCCACCGGCACCCGCAGGCCGTAGTAGGCGACCGAAGAAAGGAGCATGCCTGCGAACACAAGCAGGTTCGTGGCGGCCAGCACCGTGCCGCGCCGCTCGGGCGGGCTCTGCTCCTGGAGGTAGGCCTCGAGCGGCACGTCGAACATCCCGGCCCCGATCCCAAGCACCGCCAGCCAGAAGGCCGGCGGCAGGAGCCGGGAGGCTGAGGCCCCGCCGCCAAAGATATCGGTCGATGAGATGGCCAGCGCCCCGCAGGCAACGGTCATCACGAGGCCGCCCAAGGGAACGAGCCCGAGATCGACCTTCGAGCCCGCTTCGATGCCCCGCCTCGAGAACCGCCCGGCGACGAGGCTGCCGGCCCCAATTCCGCCCACGAGGGCGAGGAGCAGCGGCACCACCTCCCCCTGTGTCGTGGCCCCGCTTTCAAAGGCAAACTGGTCGACGTTGAGCTGCACAACCGCGCCCAGCGCCCAGAAATAGACGATGCCCGCCGCGGCGCCAGCGAGCTTCGGGGCCGTGAGCAGGAGGCGGATGTCGCGGAAGGTGGCAGCGAGCGGGTTCCGCGGAAACGCCGACCGCGGATCGGCGGCGGCAATCTGCGGCAGGGCGAGCGAGGCGAGCCAGCCGGCCACGGCCACGCCCGCGAGGCCCAGAACCGCCGGCATGGCATGGCCAAAGGAGAGGCCCGCCAGCCAGGCTGGCAGCGGCCGCTCGGGGTCGGGCTCGGCGGTGATCCAGGTCGCGTCGGCGATCCAGTTGCCCGCGGCCATGCCAACGAGCGTGGCCGCCAGCGACGCCATGGCGAAGACGCCGTTGGCCGCCGAGAGCCGCCCCGCCGGCATGGTCTCGGCGATGGTGCCGATCAGGCTCGGGTTCAGGAGCGCGGACTGAAGGGCAAACAGGCCGACCGTGCCAAGCAGCAGCCACAGGCCCGTCGGCAAGCCCCCGATCACCGGCCCCGACGCGGCTCCCCAGCCGACGATCGCCGCGGTCACGCCGGCAATGAAGAGCTCGGCAAACTTGCCGTGGACCACGATCGACCGCTTGGCGAACCGGTCTGCCAACCAGCCTGCCAGCCAGGCGAGGAGGATAAACGGCAGCACGTAAAACACTGTGCCGATCGCCAGGACGGCCGCGGGAGCGGTGCCGGCGGCAGCTGCCGCTCGCTTGCCCAGCCCGATCACGAGCCACCGCGCGAGGTTGTCGTTGGCGACCGTCAAAACCCGCACGACCAGCAGAGCCGGAAATCCTGCTCGGTCCGCGGGAGCGGTGGGGGAAGCGGCGGCGTGGGGTGTGTCCAAGGTGTCGATGTCGAGCAGTGCGAAGGGGCGGGGCATTCGAGGGCCGCGATCGGCCCCCGCTTCGCCTGTCACTTGCCCAGTTTGACCGGCGGAGTGGCAGACTTTACCGGCGGTTTGAACGGACTGCCAAGCGAGCGTATCCTCGCAGGGAGAACGAGCCTACGGCAGCGACCCCCTCGCGGGCACATTTCCCCGCACGATGCCGGCGGCCGAATCCAGGAAGGGACGCGATGAATACGCCCGTCACCCGTGGGCTCGCTAGTGTTGCTGTGGTGGTCTTGGCCTCGACCTCGGCCAACGCCCAAATGGTCTATTATTCGACCTTGCGACCAGTCATGGTCGCACCGGTCATGATGGCGGCGCCGATTGCCACCGGGCCGGCCTACGTCGCCAACTACACGCCCTCCGGCAACTATGCCGCCGTGACCGCATTCTCACCACCGGTGGTTTCCAACCCGAGCATGGTGGCGGTGACTTCTGCCTACGCACCCGTCTCGGCAGCCATGCCAGTCACGTCTTTTTACGCCCCGACTGTTGCCTTCTCGCCCGTCATGCAGCAGACGCCGGTCGTTGCCTTCTCGCCGGTCATGCAACAGACGCCAGTCGTCGCCTTCTCGCCGGTCATGCAACCGGCGCCGGTCACCGGGTTTTACACGCCGGCCATGGTGGCGCCGCTCTATCGACGTGGTCCCTTCGGGGCCCTGCGGCCGGTTCGCACGGCCTACTTCATCCCGTATTGAGACGCGAAAGGATCCGTGTTCTCGCGGGTTTTCCCAGGGCCCACGACCGCCGTCTGCAGCCGATCTCGCAGCGGTGTTTGTTGACCGACTGGGGTCGCACCCTATAGTACGGGCAGTTTTCAGCGGCCCCCCCGCATTCGTTTGCAGGGCGGCCGCGATGTCGGTGGAACGCGGCGGATGACGCGGACGGTCAATATCATCGGAGCTGGCCCAGGCGGCCTCGCTTGCGCCATGCTCCTCGCGCAGGAGGGCGTCCGAGTCCGCGTGCTCGAGCGGCTTCCGGTGCCGGGCGGCCGCACGAGCACGATCACGACGGCCGAGGGCTTCAAGTTCGACCTCGGCCCGACGTTCTTTCTCTACCCGCGGGTGCTCGAGGAAATCTTCGCGACCTGCGGCCGCGACCTGCGGCAGGAGGTGGAGATGATCCGCCTTGATCCGCAGTATCGCCTCGTGTTTGGAGCGGGGGGCGATCTCTTGGCCACGCCCGACATCGCCCGCATGGAAGAGGCTGTGGTCAGGCTCTCTCCGGCCGATCGCGGCTCGTTCACGAGATTTATGGAGTCAAACCGAGAGAAGTTTGCCCGCTTCGCTCCGTTCCTCGAGCAGCCCTTCGAGTCGTGGCGTGACCTCGCCAATCCCGACCTGCTCAAACTCGTGCCACTCCTCAAGCCGTGGCGGAGCCTCGATGCGGAACTCGGCACGTTCTTCAGCGATGAGCGAATCCGGCTCGCCTTCACGTTCCAGTCGAAGTATCTGGGCATGTCACCATTCCGCTGCCCGAGCCTGTTTTCCATCCTCTCGTTCCTCGAATACGAGCACGGGGTCTACCACCCGATCGGCGGCTGCGGTGCTGTTTCTGCGGCGATGGCCCGGATCGCATCGGAGATGGGAGTCGAAATCCACTACGAGGAACCGGTCGAGTCGCTCGAGTTTGCGGGCCGGCGGATCACGGCCGCTCGCACCCCGCAGGGCCGGTACGAGGCCGACGCCACCGTCGTCAACGCCGACTTCGGTCGCAGCATGACCCGGCTGGTGCCCGACGCGCTCCGCCGTCGTTGGAGCGACCGCAAAATCGCCTCGCGGCGTTTTTCCTGCTCGACGTTCATGCTCTACCTCGGCATCGAGGGCCGCTACGACGACGTCTCCCATCACACCATCTATCTGTCGGAGGATTACCGACAGAATCTGATTGACATCGAGCGGCGGCACGTGCTCTCGGCCGACCCGTCGATGTATGTCCAAAACGCCTCCGTCACCGATCCCACGCTCGCGCCCGCCGGCATGAGCACCCTCTACCTCTTGATTCCGGTCACCCAGCGGCACCCCAATGTTGACTGGCGGCGGGAGGGGCCAAGGTATCGCGAGGTGGCCCTTGACCAGATCGAGCGGTTGGGGATCAAGGGAGTCCGCGACCGGATCCGCTACGAGAAGATGCTCACCCCCGACGACTGGCAGGACAACTACGAGATCTACCGCGGGGCCACCTTCAACCTCGCGCACGACTTGGGGCAGATGCTGCACATGCGGCCCCACAACCGGTTTGAGGATGTGGAGCGGATGTATCTCGTCGGTGGCGGCACGCACCCCGGCAGCGGCCTGCCCGTGATCTACTCGTCGGCTCGGATCACCACCAAACTCATGCTCGAAGACCTCAATATCTCCCGGCCGGCCAAGCCTCTGCGGCCGCCGCGAGCGACGCCGGCGGCCGGCCCGGAACCGGCGGCCGTGTGACTCGCCCCCCCTGAACCAGCGATGGAGCACGATGTGGACACGATGACGCTTCAGCAGGATGCGGACAGGGTGGTGGTGATCGGCGGCGGCCTGGGAGGGCTCGCGGCGGCGTGCACGCTTGCGGCCCGGGGCTATGCGGTGACGCTCTGCGACAAGAATCCGTGGGTGGGTGGCAAGGCTGCCGTTCTCGAGGAGGGTGGCTTTCGGTTCGACATGGGTCCCACGATCCTGACGATCCCCCGGGTCTTGCAGCGGATCTGGGCCGAGGCGGGCCGCGAACTCGAGTCTTCACTCGATCTTGTGCGCCTGGATCCGCAGTGGCGGAGCTTCTTCACCGACGGCACCACGCTCGACCTGCATGCCGACATCGACACGATGCGAAGCACGCTCGAGGAGTTCGCTCCCGGGAGCGGCTCCGGCGACGGCTACGGCCGGTTCATGGAGCTCGCCAAGCGGCTGCACCGGATTTCAGACGACTTCTTTTTCTGGCGGAGCGTCGGCGGGATGAAGGACATGTTCGACCCCCGGATGCGGCCGTCGGTGGGGATGCTCAAGGACGTGCTGGGGATGCGGATGGGCCGCAGCGTGGCGGGCACCGTGCGGTCGTTCGTGCCCGATGAGCGGGCCGCGCAAATGCTCGATCACTTTACGCAGTATGTCGGCAGCGCTCCCGACGCCTCGCCGGCTGTGCTCTGCGGCATCGCCCACATGCAGGCACACGACGGGGTCTGGTATCCGCGTGGGGGCACCGGCGCCGTGCCCCGGGCCCTCGCCAACCTGGCGGTCGATCTGGGCGTCGACATCCGCACGAACTGCCCGGTGAGTCGGATCCTGGTGGAGGCCGGCCGGGTGCGGGGCGTCGAGACGGCCAGCGGGGAGCGGATCGCCGCCGGCGTGGTCGTGAGCAACTCCGATTCGGTGCGGACCCATCGGGAACTCGTGGACGACGAGCCTGGCCGGCGGTTTCTCGGCCGCCGGAAGTATGAGCCGGCCTGCTCCGGTGTCGTGCTCTACCTCGGTCTCGACCGGCGGTATGAGCAACTCATCCATCACAACTTCGTGTTCTCGGAGGATCCGCACGAGGAGTTCGAGTCGATCTACCGCCGCGGCGAGCCCGCTGCCGACCCAACCTGCTACGTCTGCGCCCCGGCCGGCACTGAGCCGGAGGTAGCCCCTCCCGGTGGCGAGGCGCTCTACGTTCTCGTGCACACCCCCTATCTCCGACCGCACCATGACTGGTCGCAGATGCTGCCGGAGTATCGCAACCGGATCATCCGCAAACTCGAAGAGACGGCCGGCATGAAGGACCTTGAGCAGCACATCGTCTTCGAGCGGGCCCTCACGCCGCAGGACATCCACGACCGCTACCACGTGCTCAACGGTGCGATCTACGGTCTGGCGAGCCACGGCAAGTTCTTGGGCGCCTTCAAGCCCGCCAACCGCTCGCCCGACATCGAGGGGCTCTACCTTGCGGGTGGCTCGGCCCATCCGGGGCCCGGCATGCCGATGGTGTTGATGTCGGGCTGGATCGCGGCCGACTGCGTTGACCAAGACAAACTCGTCGCCCCCGCCCGGGCCGCCGCGGCCGCGGTGTGAATCCCCGCTCGCTTGAGTCACGCGGGGCACACTCCATGCGGCACGCACGATACCTGCGGCCGCGGACCCCCGGGGCCGTGGGCTCCCTTCCCCCCGCCTCGTTCCCGCTAGGATGCCGCCCATGACCCGTGGGCAGCCCGAACACGAACACCAACTGCCGCCGTTTTCACACGCCATCAACGGGTGGTTCATGTGGTATGTGCGGCGGTATCTCCGGCGGCACTTCCACGCCGTCCGGCTGCTGGCCGCGGAGGATGGCACGATCGGCTGGCCAGCAGTGGCGGGCGAGCCGCTGCTTGTGTACGCGAACCATCCGGGCTGGTGGGATCCGCTCTCGTTCCTGTTCGTCGGTTCGCTGCTCGATCCCACGCGGATGAGCTACGGGCCAATCGACGCCGCGGCGCTGGGCAAGTACAGATTTCTCGAGCGGATCGGGTTCGTCCCGATCGAGCCGGGCACCTGGCGGGGCTCGGCCCGATTCCTGCGGATGGCGCGGGCGGCCTTGCTTCGCAGCGACGTCATCTTCTGGATCACGGCGCAGGGAGAATTTGCCGATCCACGGGAGCGGCCGATGCGGATCCGGCCGGGCGTAGGACACGCCGTCGCGGCTGCGCGAGGAGGCGTGGTCGTGCCCTTGGCTCTTGAGTATCCCTTCTGGAGTGAGCGGTGTCCTGAGGCGCTGGTGGCCTTCGGCCCGGCGGTGCGAATTGCCGATTGTCCCGGTCGCTCGGCCGAGGAGTGGACGGCCACGCTGGCGGCATCCCTCGAGGCCACCCAGGAACGCCTCGCCGCCGCCGCGATCCGCCGCGATCCTGCCGCCTTCACGACGCTGCTCACGGGCCGCGTGGGCGTCGGCCCGGCATACGACGCGGTGCGGCGGGCGGGAGCGTGGCTGCGGGGAAGTCGGATCGACCTGTCGCACGGCGGGGAAGGGGGCGGGCCCGGGTGACTGCGATCATGACGACCGTGCTCCTTGTGCTCGCCTGGACGGGGCTCGTGCTCGCCGCGATCCCGGCCTTCCTCACGCTTGCCAACCTGCGGATCTTTCGGGGGCCGCCTCCGGTCCCAGCGGCAGGCCCCACGCCGCGGGTCTCGGTGCTCGTGCCGGCGCGGAACGAGGAGGGGGCGATCGGCAGGCTTCTTGGTGACGTGCTCGCAAGTCGGGGCGTGGAAATCGAACTTGTGGTCCTCGACGACTCCAGCAGCGACCACACGGCCGCGATTGTCGACGAGGCCGCGGCCGTCGACTCGCGAGTGCGGCTCGTGCGTGGCGGGCAACTGCCGGCCGGCTGGTGCGGCAAGCAGCATGCCTGCTGGCAGCTCTCGCGGGCCGCGCGGCACGACACCTGGGTGTTTCTCGACGTTGATGTCGTGCCGGCCCGTGACGGCATCGCCCGGGCCGTCGCCTTCCTCGACTCAGGCACCGCCTCGCTCGTGAGCGGATTCCCCCGCCAGGAAACCGGCTCCTTCCTCGAGTGGCTGCTTCTGCCGCTGATCAACTTTGTTCTCGTGGGCTTCCTGCCGCTGGCCCGGGCCCGGCAGGTGAATGCCCCCAGTTTGGCTGCCGGGTGCGGGCAGCTATTCGTCACGCGGCGGACCGACTACGAGCGGGCCGGCGGCCATGCGGCGCTCGCCGCCTCGCTTCACGACGGCGTCAAGCTCCCCCGCGCGTACCGCCGGGCCGGCCTGGTGACCGACATCTTCGACGCTACGGACGTCGCTAGCTGCCGGATGTATGCCACGAGCCAGGACGTCTGGCGGGGCCTGTCGAAGAACGCCACCGAGGGGATCGGCTCGCCCGCCACGATCCTCCCCTTCACGCTCCTGCTCGGCGGCGGCCAGGTCTTGCCGGCCGTGCTTGCCGGCCAGGGCCTGGCGACGGGATTCGCTGACTGGCCTGCCGGCGGAGCCGTTGTCGCCCTGGCAGGGGCGGGCCTCGCCTGGCTGCCCCGCATCCTCGCCACGATCCGTTTTAGGCAGAGCTTCACAAGCGCGGTTTTTCATCCGCTTGGCGTGGCGGTGTTTCTCGTGATTCAGTGGGTGGCCCTGGCCCGCAAATTGCTCGGCCTGCGGACCAGTTGGCGGGGCCGCAGCCTCGCGCCGCAGTAATCGCACCCCACGTGATGCTCGAAAACCGAGGCATCAGGGATTTTTTCTGGGTCCCGTTGCGTGGGCCGTTGCGCCAGCCGCTCCCGCCGGGCACTCCTGTCGTGCCGTCACCGCCATCCCGGCGTAATAGAAGCCCCGGGCGCGAGCCCGGGGACGGCGGGTCAACAGGCTATCCCGCTGGCCATGCCGCTCGGAGTTACCGCCGCGGAGGAATGCCAACGCCTGCCTGGCAATCGGAATCCGATAGAAGCCCCGGGCGCGAGCCCGGGGACGGCGGGTGAAAAGGCTATCCCGCTAGCCATGCCGCTCGGGGGTGCCGCCGCGGAGGAATGCCAACGCCTGCCTGGCAATCGGAATCCGATAGAAGCCCCGGGCGCGAGCCCGGGGACGGCGGGTGAAAAGGCTATCCCGCTAGCCATGCCGCTCGGGGGTGCCGCCGCGGATCGGCGTGGCGGCGACAAACAATTCGCCACGTCGCAGTCCCCCGGCTCGCGCCGGGGGCTTGTATGACCCGCGGATCCCGTGCCGAACACAATTGCCATCAGGCGTTGCCCGGCTCGCGTTGCTCGCCGCTCACGCACGGCAGGCGGCTCGCCGGGCGGCGGTGACCCGTGCGACGGCCTCGGCGACCGAATCGGCAACGGCCGTGACATGGCCCATCTTCCGACCAGGGTTGGGCTCACTCTTGCCGTAGAGGTGCAGCCGTACGCCCGGCACCGCCAGAGCGGCCGCCCAGTCGGGCTCGCGGCTCGGGCCACCCCCGGCGTGCCAGCAGTCGCCCAGGAGGTTTGCCATCGCCGCCGGGGCCAGCTGCCGGGTCGAGCCCAGTGGCAGGCCGCACACGGCCCGAACCTGCTGCTCAAACTGGCTCGTCTCGCAGGCTTCGATCGTGAGGTGCCCGGAGTTGTGGGTCCGCGGGGCGATCTCGTTGACGAGCACGCGGCCATCTTTTGTGACAAAGAACTCGACGCAGGCCACCCCGACCACGTCGAGGGCCGCGAGGACTCGTGCGGCGATGTCGGTGGCGGCGGCATGCACCGGTTCCGGCAGGCCGGCCGGCACGCTCGAGACGTCGAGGATGTGGCGGGCGTGGGCGTTTCGGGAGGGAGCGAAGGCCACGGTCGTGCCATCGAGCCCGCGAGCCGCCACCACCGAGATCTCGCAGTCGAAATCGACCCAGCCCTCGAGCACGCACTCCCGCGGTCCGCCGGGGCTAGCACCCAGTGTGTTCCAGGCTGGCTCAACGTCGCCCGCTGTCACGAGCATCGCCTGTCCCTTGCCGTCGTAGCCGAAGGCGGCCGTCTTGAGCACGGCGGGCAGGCCGATCGCGGCCACGGCCGCCTCGAGTTCCGCCCGCGAGCGGACGAGGCGGTGCGGTGCACAGGCAAAGCCATGCCGCACGAGAAACTCCTTCTCGCGGCCCCGGTCCTGGGTCGTGAACAGGACCTGCGGGTGGGGCCGAACGAGCACGACCGCGGCGAGCGCCTCGCCGGCGGCCGCCGGCACATTCTCGAACTCGAACGTGACAACGTCGAGGCCGGCGGCTGCCGCCGCGAGGAAGGCCGGGTCGTCGTAGCAGCCTACGTGCAGCCGGTCGCAGTGCCGGGCGGCCGGGCAGTCGGCCACGTCGGAAATCGCCTCCACGCGATAGCCCATCCGCCGGGCGGCCATCGCGAACATGCTGCCGAGTTGGCCGCCGCCGAGAATGCCGAGCGTCGCTCCGGGCAGGATCGGCCGGGCGTCGGCACGCGGGCTTCCTGCCGTCGGCATGATTACCGCTCCGATGTCTTTTCCGACCAGGCGGTCGATTCGCCAGTGAGGTCTTCCCGCAGCACGCGGGCGGTCTGCTCGGCACGGTAGGCCAGCAGTTTGCCGCGGAGCGTCGCGTCGTCGAGTGCCAGGATCGACACGGCCAAGAGCGCGGCGTTGGCCGCTCCGGCCGGGCCGATGGCGAGCGTCCCGACCGGCACGCCCGCCGGCATCTGCACGATCGAGAGGAGCGAGTCGATGCCGCGAAGCACCGCTGACTCGACCGGCACGCCGAGCACCGGCAGGTGGGTCTGGGCCGCGAGCATCCCCGGCAGGTGGGCGGCGCCGCCAGCACCGGCGATGATGACCCGCAGGCCGCGATCGGCCGCCGACTTCGCGTAGTCAGTGAGCTTCTCGGGCGTGCGGTGGGCCGAAACGACCTCGCAGGCATGCGGCACGCCGAATTGGTCGAGCACCTCGGCCGCCCGCTGGAGCGTTGTCCAGTCGGACCGGCTGCCCATCACGACGCCGACGAGCGGGGGAGCAGACGCCTGGGACACGGGAGGCACTTTCCAGATGGGGTCGCCCTTGGGCGCAGAAAGAACCGACCGGAAACCCCGGCCGCAACCAAGGGTATCTTGCTCACGGCCGCGGGGTGAATCAAGGTGTATTGATGCCCCGCCCGCTTCCCGAGATCCTGCGGATCGAATGGCCTCCGGGTCAGCCTGCGCCACCCGCGGCGACCGATGCGACGCTCGACCGGGCCGCCGAGGTGTTGCGGCGGGGAGGGCTCGTTGCGGTCCCGACGGAGACGGTCTACGGCCTGGCCGCCAATGCGCTCGACGAGCTGGCCGTCGAGGGGATCTTCCGGGCCAAGGGGCGACCGGCCACCAACCCGCTCATCGTTCACGTGGCTGATGCCGAGATGGCCAGATCGCTCGCCGCTGACTGGCCGCAGGCGGCCGAGGCGATCGCGCGGGAGTTGTGGCCCGGGCCGGTAACGGTCGTCGTGCCGCGGGAGCAACGTGTGCCGCTGATCGTCACCGCCGGAGGCGACACGGTGGCCCTGCGGTGCCCGGGCCATCCGCTCGCCCGCCGGCTCATCGAGCGGGCGGGAATCCCGCTGGCGGCCCCGAGCGGGAATCGCTCCGAGAGGCTTTCCCCCACGACAGCCCACCACGTCCTCGCGAGCCTCGGCAACCGCATCGACCTCATCCTCGACGCTGGTCCCTGCGAGCGGGGCATCGAGTCAACCGTGGTCGACTGCACGACCTGCCCGCCCCGGATCCTGAGGCCCGGCCCCCTGTCGCGGGACGACCTCGAGAAGGTGGTCGGTCCGCTTGCTCGACGCCCGGAAGACGCCGCTCCGGCCGCGGCTCTAGCCCGCTCACCCGGTCTCCAGGCACGGCACTACGCCCCGACCACGCCCCTGGAGATGCCGGCAGACCCGCCCGGCAGAGTCGCCCAACTGCTCGCCGCCGGCCACCGGGTGGGCTGGCTCGTCCTGGTGGCCGACGACCGCAGCCGCGAACTCGCCGCGTCCCGCGATCTCGTGGCGGTGCCGATGCCGGTCGACCCGGCGGGCTATGCCCGCCAGCTCTTCGCGACCCTCCACGCGCTCGATCAGCGGCAGCTCGACAGGATCGTCGTCGACCCGCCCCCGGCGGAGGAAGCCTGGCAGGCGGTCTGCGACCGCCTCACGCGGGCGGCACGTGGACAAGCCGCCCGGCCTTGAACCTCAAGGGGGGAAAGGCTGTTAGGCGGCCGCTGCCACGATGATCTGCTGCAGGGCGGGGCCGATCTCCGGAAACTCGAATCGGAAGCCGGCCTCGAGGGCGACCTTTGGGATCACCCGCTGCGACGCAAACAGCACCTTGGCGAATTCGCCGAACAGAAGCCGCAGGCCGAAGTAGGGGGCTGGCATGAAGGCCGGCCGGTGGACCGCCCGCCCGAGGGCTTTTGTGAACTCGCTGTTCGTGACGGGATTGGGGGCGACGGCATTCATCGGCCCGCGGATCGCGTCGGTGTCGGCGGCGTGGAGGTAGAGCCGGGCAAGGTCGTCGACGTGGATCCAGGGCATCCACTGCCGGCCGTTGCCGAGCGGACCGCCGGCCCCGAGCTTGAAGGGCGTGAGCATCTTCCCCAGCGCCCCGCCGCCAGCCCCGAGCACGATGCCCGTTCGTGCCGTCACCACCCGCACGCCCGCTTCCTCGGCGGCAAGCGCCTCCTTCTCCCAGGCGATGCAGACCTCGGCTAGAAAGTCGCTGGCCGGAGGCGAACTCTCGGTGAGTTCCTCGTCGCCGCGATCGCCGTAATAACCCACGGCGGAGGCCGAGACCAGCACCCGCGGCCGCCGCTCGGCCCGTGAGATGCCCTCCACCAAGTGCCGCGTGCCCAAGACGCGGCTCTCGCGGATGCGGGCCTTCTGGGCAGCGGTCCAACGGCCCTCTGCCACCGACTCGCCGGCGAGGTGGAAGACAACGTCCACGCCGTCGAAGGCCTCGGCAGGGGGCGGACCGTCGAGCGGATCCCAGGCAAGCACCCGTCCGCTGGCGCCGCCCACGGCACGCCGGGCCCGCTCCACGTTCCGAGAGAGCACGATCGGGCTGTCGAGCAGCCGCAGCAGCCGGGTGCCGACGAAACCGGTTCCGCCCGTGACGAGGGCCTTCATGGAATAACTCCGGGAGTAGTTCGTCCGGGCCGACCCGCGGAATCGCGGCCGCTGGAGCGATTGAGAGGGAAAGTATAGACAAGGGGCACGTCCGCGGCATCGGAGCAGTTCCCGCCTGCCTTGTTTTTCCACCGGCTTCCGCCACGCGGCTCACTTCGCCGCGACCTCGCTGTGAGCACGATCGACGCCGCTGCCTACAGCGTGATGGTCGGCTGCGGGGAGACGTATCTACCGGCCTTCGCCCTGGCCCTGGGGCTGGGACCGATCGTGGCGGGGATGGTGGCCAGCGTGCCGCTTCTGGTGGGCGCGACGGTCCAGTTGGCGGCCCCGTTCGTCGTGCATCGCGTCGGTGGCAACCGACGGTGGGTGATCCTCTGCGTGGCAGTCCAGGCCGCCAGTTTCCTGCCGTTCATCGTGTGGGCGATGCGGGGCCGGGCGGAAGCCTGGCAACTGCTGGCGGCAGCGAGCGTTTACTGGTCGGCCGGCATGGCATCAGCGCCAGCCTGGGTCGCGTGGATGGCGGGGCTTGTGCCGGGTCGGCTTCGCACGCCCTACTTCGCCCAGCGGAACCGGGTCGGGCAGATCGCGGTGTTCGTGGGCTTCGTGACGGCGGCGCTGCTGCTCCAGACGGAGGATACCCGCGACACGCCGCTGATCGGCTTCGCGTTGCTGTTTGGCCTCGCGGCCTTGGCCCGGTTCGTCTCCACGTTTTGTCTTTGGGCCTGTCGGGAACGGCCCCGGCGGAAGGCCCTGGTCGCCGCCGGCCTGGATTCCGCCGCCGGCTTGATCGCCCGCGTGCGGGCGAGTTGGCGGGATGCGGCCTCGGGCCGCACCGGTCGCCTCGTGGCCTTCCTCTGCTGCTTCATCTTCGGCCTCCAGATCGCCGGTCCCTACTTCACGCCCTACATGCTTGATGCGCTCGGTTTCAGCTACGGCCAGTTTCTCGTGGTGATCGCAGCCGGGATCCTCGTCAAGGCGGTCCTGCTGCCGGCCATCGGCAGGCTCGGATCGCGGCTGGGACCGTGGCGGCTGCTGCGTTACTCGAGTCTCGCGATCGTGCCGCTCTCGCTCCTCTGGCTGCCGACCGCCAACGTGAGCTGGCTCGTTGCCGTGCAACTCCTGGCGGGCACCTGCTGGGCGGCCTACGAGCTGGCAGTGGCGTTGTTGCTCTTCGAGGTGGCGGGGGATCGCGAGCGGGGCAACGTGGTCGGCGTGTACAACCTCGGAATCGCCATCGCCACGGTGGCGGGGGCCGGTTGTGGCGGCTTCATCCTTCATGCGCTGGGGGAAACAACCACAGCGTATGCCGCGGTGTTTATCGCCTCGTGCCTATTGCGGGCGGCAGCGGTGCCGCTTTTGCTCCGCGTCCGGGCGACCCACGACTGACGCTCAGCCGGCGGGCGAGCGGGCCTCGAGAACGAGGCTGTCGAGGAAGTTTCGCGCCCTGCCATAGTCGCCCGCCGCATATTCGCTGACATGCTTCTGCAGCGTCTCGACGAACCGCGAGACTGTCGTTTGGATGGCCAGAAAATCGTCGTACCGGATGCTGCCCCCCGAGGCGGCCCGGTTGGCGAACAGGCCGTCAAGGCGGTCGCGGTAATCCCTGTAGATGTCCTGCGTGAGAATCAGTGGATACTCGATGTGGCCGGTGACCGGATCGAGCTGCGTCGATCCCAGTCGCGGCTGAGCGGCCATCTTCGCCAGCCGGATCGCCTGCTCCTGCGTCACACGCGGACCGGCCTCGTCGGCCCGCTTGTCCCGATTCACCTGCCGCATCTCGAAGTAGGTCTCCGACCAGCGCAGCCGATTCTGCATCTCGAGCGTCTTGGCCTGCTCCCAATTCTTGGCGGCTTCGGAGTTTTGAAGGTTGGCGTAGCCCTTGGCTTGAACAACGGCAGCAAGGCCCCTGTCGGCTCCCTCCTGAGCGGTCGAGGACCAGTTCATGCCCCAACCCCCTCTCCCTCCCCCCCATTGGGCCTCGGCGGCCAGGGCAGTGAGGGCCACCGCGATCCCGGTCAGGATCGCTGCTTGGCAACCTCGAACTGACCTCGCAACAGTCAATACAAGCGATCGATGGAACCGGAAATTCATGCCACACCTCACGGGCAAAAAGCCCTGGCCAAACGCCAGCCAGGAACGTGATTTCGACCTTCTACGGACCTCTTCAGTATACTCAAAGGCTCGTCAATTGAACGACAGCAAGCGGCAGGTTCGTCCCTTGGCGTGTTCGGTAGTTTTTGTGCCTCGTCGGAGCCGACTTCCCATCATGCCATCGCCCGCTCGTCCCGTCATCCTGTTGCTCTTGGCCATGCTCGGCGGGCTCGCCCTTGCCACCGGCTGCTCGTCGGCCACCAAGCCCGTCCCGAAGCCGGCCGAGCCGGTAGCCGAGCCGG
>JBBEEF010000037.1:9294-24252 GCA_040880915.1 Pirellulales bacterium | reverse complement strand
TGCTCGTCGGCCACCAAGCCCGTCCCGAAGCCGGCCGAGCCGGTAGCCGAGCCGGCGCCCGAGCCTGAGCCCGAGCCCGAGCCCGAGCCCGAGCCGGCTCCCGTCGTGCAGGCCGACGAGTTGGCCGAACTCATCGAGACCCTCACCACCACCAACGACAGCCGCACCCGCGTGATCACGATCGATGCCATCGCGACCCGGCGGCGTGGCGGGATCGAGGCACTCGAGCCGTTGGTCAAGGCGATGGCGGATGAGGAGCCGCGGGTTCGCTGGCATGCGGCCCGCGCCGTCGGGCTGATGGGCCGTGAGGCCGCACCGGCCATCCCGGCACTCGTCGGGCTTTTGGCCGATGAGGATCCGATCACCGTCACCCAGGCCGCCGCGGCAATCGGCAACATCCGCGGCGATGATTCTCAAGCCGAACTCCCGGTCGCCGAGGCCGCCATCTACGAAGCGACGGTTGAACCGCTGGTGGGCACGCTTGTGCATCCCGATCCCCGGGCCCGGCGGGCAGCAGCGCGATCCCTGCGACAGGTCAGCACGTCGAAGCAACAGTTGCTCACCATGGTTCGGCAGCAGTTGGGCGACGCCGATCCGGTAGCCGTGATGCCTGCTCTCCACACCCTCGCCGACATGGGGGAGGAGGCGGTGCCGCTTCTGATCGAGGCGCTCAACGACCCCAAGAGCCGGTTTTGGGCGGAAGTAGTGCTCGCCGAGATCGGCCCCGCCGCTTTTGCTGCGGCCGAGCCCTTGGCCAGGCTGGCCGGCTCGGGGGAGATCGAGGACCGCGTGCAATCGATTCTGGCACTCGCTCGCATTGGTGCTCCGGCCAAGGTGGCCGGCCCCGAAATCATCGCGGCCCTGGGGTCGTCCGATGCGTCGCTCCAGTATGTGGCCGCCTACGCGCTGGGCCAGATTCAGGTGGCGGAGGCCGACGAACCGTTGGCACGAGCCGCCGACTCAGACGATCCCTTTATCGCTACCCTTGCCAGTTGGGCCCGGGCCAGGATTAACCCCGACGATGCCGAGCTTCGCGGCCGGGCCACCGACCGTCTCCAAGCCAGTCTGGCGAGCGAGTCGCCGGCGTTGCGGCGGGCTGCAGTGGAAGGGCTCTCAGGGCTGGCCGACGTCTTCGACAAGCCCCAGCGCGAAGAGTTGGCCGCGACACTCGTCGCCCTGCTGGCCGATCCCGATCCGGAGGTCGTCATGGCAACCGGCGGAGCGCTCATCCGGCTCGAGGGTGATGCCACCGCTGCCCTCCAGGGAGCCCTTGCCAAGCCGGCCCTGCGGCCGATCGCGATGGAACTGCTGGCCGAGATTGGGCCGGCGGCCCGGCCGGCGCTTGCTGAGATCGTGGCCGGGCTTTCCGATCCCGACGACAACTACCGCACCGAGTCGGCCATGGCCATTGCCGCGGTCGGTCCGGAGGCGGAAGAGGCGATCGGCCCGCTCCAGCAGGTGCTCGAAGACGCCGCCGCGGAGCCTTCGCTTCGCTACGCCGCCGCCTACGCCCTCGGCCGGATTGGCCCGGCCGCCCTGCCGGCCGAACCATTGATCCGCCGCCTCACCGAATCAGACGACGAGCTGATGGCCACAGTCGCCGTCTGGGCGGCGCTCAAGATCATGCCCGAGGACCGGACGCTTTTCGACGCGGCGATCCCCAAACTGAGGCACGCGCTGCAGCGGGATCGCGACATCGTGCGACTCGAGGCAGCCGTGGCTCTCGGCGAGATCGGGCCGGCGGCCAAGACCGCCCTCCCGATGCTCGAGCTGCTCGCCGAGGACGATCCCTCGCGCCTGGTGCGGGACGCGGCCGCGGAGGCCGTGCGAAAGATCGACGCGACGCCCTGACCGCCGCCAACAAGGGTCGGCTCGCGACAGTCCGGCAAGGCTTGAGGGGACCGGATCGCCGGCTCTAGCCAGCAGGCCTACTCCACCGATGAGAGTCGCTCTGGGGCGGTGGTGGTCCGACGCGGGCGGGCTGCCGACTGATACCCCCGAGGCATGATGGGGGCGACGACGTCGATGGCGAAGCTCGGCTGGCTGGGAACGGTGTTGCTCACGAGACTGTCGCGTCCGGCCGAGGACCGGGCCGTGTACCGGCACGTGCTGCGGCACACGCCCCGCCGGATCCTCGAACTCGGCCTCGGCACCCTTGTGCGAACCGAGCGGTTGCTGCGGCTGGCGACCCGATCCGCCCAGGGCGAAATTCGGTATGTCGGTCTCGACCGCTTCGAAGGTCGCGATCCCGGCGACCCGCCGGGTGTCTCGCTCAAGCAGGCCCATCGCATGCTCCACGCACTGGGCCGTGTGCAGCTCGTGCCGGGCAACGTCGATTCGTCGCTGGCCCGGCTCTGCAACCAACTCGGCCAGTTCGACCTCGTGCTCGTCTCGGCAGATAATGACGAGCGGTATCTGGAGCGGTCCTGGTTTTTTATCCAGCGGCTTGTGTCCGCGGAGACGACTGTCCTCGTGGAAAACGGTGCCAGCGGACCGTGGCAGGTTCTGCCGCGGGCAACCCTCGAGAAGCGGGCGGCAAGCGCGGTCCTGAAGCGGGTTGGCTGAGCGGTTCTCTCGAGCCCGAAGCGTCTGCCGCGGGAGGGCATCGGCTCTGCTATAGTGGGAAAATTCTTTCAATCCCACTCCTCTCGCCCCTCCCATGGCATCCCCGCGCACGCTTCTCGACAAGATCTGGGACGACCACGTCGTCTGTTTCCCGGCCGGCGAACTGCCGCTCATCTATATCGATCTGCACCTCGTCCACGAGGTGACCAGCCCCCAGGCCTTTGAGGGGCTCAGGCTCGCGGGTCGACGGGTGCGCCGGCCCGAGGCCACCTTTGCCACGCCCGACCACAACGTGCCCACGACCGACCGGCGGCTGCCGATCGCCGACCCGGTCTCGAAGCAGCAGATCGACACGCTGCGGGCCAACTGCCGGGAGTTCGGGGTCCGGTTGTTCGACCTCGACGACGCCGATCAGGGCATCGTCCACGTGATCGGTCCCGAACTCGGGATCACCCAGCCGGGCATGACGATCGTGTGCGGCGACAGCCACACGGCCACCCACGGGGCGCTGGGCGCCCTCGCCTTCGGAATCGGTACGAGCGAGGTCGAGCACGTACTGGCCACGCAGACGCTTCGCCAGGCGAAGCCGAGGTCGTTTGAGATCCGGGTAAACGGCCGGCTGGCGGCCGGCGTCACGGCCAAGGATCTCGTCTTGCACCTGATCGGCCGGCTCTCGACCGAAGGAGGAGCCGGCTCGGTCTTTGAGTACACCGGAGACTGCATCCGGGCCCTGGGCATGGCGGAGCGGATGACGGTCTGCAACATGTCGATCGAAGCGGGGGCCCGGGCCGGGATGATCGCCCCCGACGCGATCACGTTTGACTACCTGCGAGGTCGCGACTTCGCGCCGCGGGATTTTGACCGGGCTGTGGCGGCCTGGGAGCGACTGCCGAGTGACCCGGGCGCGGTCTACGACCGGGTGGAGGTGTTCTCGGCGGCCGACGTGGTGCCGCAGGTCACCTGGGGCACCAATCCGGCGCAGGTTACGGGAGTGGACGGCCGCGTGCCCGACCCGGGTGAGTTTGCCGATCCCCATGACCGGTCGAGCGCGGTGCGGGCCCTTGAATACATGGGCCTGGCGGGTGGCACGCCGATCGTCGGCATTCCGCTCGATCGGGTGTTTATCGGATCCTGCACCAACAGCCGGATCGAGGACCTGCGGGCGGCGGCGAGCGTCGTTCGCGGCTATCGCGTGGCCCCCGCCGTCCAGGCGATGGTGGTGCCCGGCAGTGGCCGCGTGAAGCGGCAGGCCGAGGAGGAGGGGCTCGATCGCGTGTTTGTCGAGGCGGGCTTCGACTGGCGTGAAGCCGGCTGCAGCATGTGCCTGGGCATGAATCCCGACACACTCGCCCCAGGCGAGCGGTGTGCCTCGACGAGCAACCGCAACTTCGAGGGACGGCAGGGCAAGGGCGGGCGGACCCACCTTGTCTCTCCGGCGATGGCGGCCGCAGCGGCCGTGCGGGGCCACTTTGTCGACATTCGTGGCTGGGAGTATCGCTGAACATGGAACCGTTCACGACGCACACCGGCACCGTTGCGGCCCTCGACCGGGCGAATGTCGACACCGACCAGATCATCCCCAAGCAGTTTCTCAAGCGGATCGAGCGGACCGGTTTCGGCCAGTTCTTATTCTTCGACTGGCGGTTTCTGCCCGACGGGTCGCTCGATCCCGCCTTCGAGCTCAATCGTCCCGAGGCGGCCGGAGCCACGATCCTTCTGGCCCGGCGGAACTTCGGCTGTGGTTCGAGCCGGGAGCATGCCCCCTGGGCTCTGGCCGACTACGGCTTCCGCGTCGTGATCGCTCCCACCTTCGCCGACATCTTCTTCAACAACTGCTTCCAGAACGGCATGGTGCCGGTGAAGCTCTCCGAAGAGGATGTGGCCGAACTCTTCCGGAGGGTGATGGCCGCGGGCGGGTTGTACCGGCTCCACGTCGACCTGCGGGCCTGCACCATCAAGGACGACGCCGGGTTTGAGCGGACCTTCACCGTCGATCCCTTTCGCCGGCAGTGCCTGCTCGAGGGGCTCGACGACATCGCCCTCTCGTTGCGGCACGTCGACGCCATCGCCGTCTGGGAGGTCGCCCACGGTCTGCCGGCGGCCGCGGGGTGATGCCCATGCGCCGCGGAACGGCGTTTGCCCTGATCGCGATCGCGGCCTCGCTCGGCACCGCCGCCCGGGTCGGTGCCGCGGCTGAGGTCGTGCCCCTGGGCCCCGAGCTGGCAGCCGGCCGACTCGCGGTCACCGCCAATGGCCAGACCGTGGTGTGTGTCGATGAAGGACGGCGGGCGATCGTGGCCTTCGATCCGCTCCGCCCGGAGAAGGGTCGGGATCTCGTAGCGCCGGCCAATCCGGCCTTGCCTCGTCCGGTAGCCGTCGGCTGCCTCCCGGGCGACGTTGTGGCGGTGGTCTGCCGAGCGGGAGACGAATGGTCGCTGCGAACCTATCGCACGGAGCCCGAGGGGGCCGCCGATCCGGCCGAACCGATCCAGTTGATCCGCATCGGCACGGCCTCCGGGTCGACGGCCGAGGTGAGCATCGCGGTGAGCCACGCCCGGGGGTGGCTGGCGGTCGCGGGCCTGCCTCCGCCGCTTGTGCCGGTGCTGCGGGCCGCCGTGGCGGGCGTCAGGCTCGGGCCGCTGACGGATCGCTCCTGTCCGCGATTGCCCGAAGGGCTGCGGCCGATCGCTGCCGCGGTGAGCCCGAGCGACGAGATCGTGCTCGCCCTCCGCGGCTCGGCGGATGACGAGCAGATCGCCTTCTACGACGCGGCAGGCCACGAACTGCTGCGACTCGCCGCCGGCGTGAAGGGCATCGGTGGAATCGCCTTCGGCCGGGGTGACGGCCTGCTCTGGGCGGCGGCGACCGGGGGGGCTGATGGCCGGGCCGGCCTGTGGCGGCTCGATGCGGTTGAGCGCGAGGGGAAGCAGGAAATCCGCCCAACGCTGGTGGCGGCAGTCGCCGCGGCCCGCGACGTGGCGGCGGCGTCGGAGCGGACGCTCGTGGTTGCTTCCGGCGGCGGCCCCCGGCGGCTCATGCGGATCGATCCGACCATCACGACGACACCGAACCAGGCGACCGGGAAAGGAACCGCACCTTGAGCACGACACGACGCGAGAAGATCGAGGCCTTGCTCCGAGACGATCCCGGCGACGTCTTCCTTCGCTATAGCCTGGCGCTCGAACTGGAATCAGCCGGTGAGTGGGAGGCCGGCCTGGGGATTCTCGAGGATCTCGGCCGTGGCACGCCCCCGTACGTGCCGGCCCTGCAGATGGCCGGGCAATTCCTGGCGGCTCGCGGACAGGTCGAGGACGCCCGTCGCGCCCTCCGCGAGGGCATCGAGGCCGCCCGCGGGCAAGGCAACACGCATGCCGCCGGTGAGATGGCGGAATTGCTGATGAGCCTGGGCAGCAGCTGACAGGCCCCGATCAGGTGCGGATGTCGGCAGGGAAGCCCCCGGCCTCTCGGCCCGCCTATCCCATCACGGGCGCGGGCTCGGCGGCTTCGGCGCCACGGGTGATCGTGAATCCCAAGTCCTCGATCATCTTGTAGTCGGCCTCGGGGAGTTGGCCCTTCGTGGTCAGATAGTCGCCCACAAACATCGAGTTGGCCGCGTAGAGTCCCAGCGGCTGGAGACTGGCGAGGTGAATCTCGCGGCCGCCGGCGATTCGAATCTCGGCGGTAGGATTCACCAGCCGCATCATGGCCAGGCCTCTGAGGCAGTCGCGGGGATTGACCCGGTCGACGCCTTCTAGCGGCGTGCCGTCGATGGAATTCAGGAAGTTGAGTGGGATCGACTCGACCTGCAGGGCCCGAAGTTCAAAAGCCATGTCGACGAGGTCGGCGGAAGACTCCCCCATGCCCATGATCCCGCCACTGCAGAGGGCCAGGCCGGCGGCCCGGCAGGCGGCAAGGGTGGCCATCCGGTCGGCGTAGGTGTGGGTCGAACAGATCTCGTCGTAGTATCGCTCGCTCGTGTTGAGGTTGTGGTTGACCTTGTCCACGCCCGCGGCGGCGAGCCGCCGGGCCTCGTCGGGCGTGAGCAGGCCGAGGCAGGCGCAGACGTTGAGGCCATACTCCGCCTTGATCCGCGGGGTGATCTCGCAGACAAAGTCGATCTCCCGCTCTGTCGGGCCACGGGCCGAGATCACGATGCAGAAGGTCTTCGACTGCCGTTCTGCGGCCAGTCGAGCCGCCTCCATGAGCTTCGGGGCGGAGAGGAGGTTGTAGCGGGGGATTTCGGCCTCCGAGACCTTCGACTGCGAGCAGTAGCCGCAGTCCTCTGGGCAGAGCCCGCTCTTGGCATTCATGAGGAAGAAGAGTTGCACGGTGTTGCCGAAGGCCCGATGGCGAACCCGGTAGGCCGCGGCCAAGAGGTCGAGGAGTTCCTCGTCGGGCGATTCGAGGACTGCCAACGCCTCGTGGCGGTCGATCTCGCCGCCGGCAAGCACGCGGTCAGCGAGGACGTGCCAGCGGCTGGCGGTGGATGGAGGGGCGTGGTGCATCAGGAGAGCCTTGGGGGGCGGCCGGGGAGTGGGGTGAAGTCGTCAATAATGTAGGCGATACCCGACCGTTTAGGCACCCCGCAGACGAGGCCGGCGGATCTCCCGTTGGATGGGTGCTGTTCCCATACAAGCCCCGGGCGCGAGCCCGGGGACGGCGGGTGGTTGGGCGAGCCCGTTTTCAATTTCGTCCGACGTTCACCACGGCAACCGGTCCAGCCCAATCACTCAGTGCACTTGGTCGCAGTCCCCCGGCTCGCGCCGGGGGCTTGTATGGGTGCAGGCTTGCGCCGGGGGCTTGTATGGGTGCAGGCTTGCGCCGGGGGCTTGGATGGGTGCAGGCTAAAGCCGGAGCCGACGCCCCATCACGCAAGCGCGAGCGGAAACGGGCTCAGGAGCTCGAGGCCCGTGGCCGTCACGAGATAGTCGTTCTCGAGCCGCAGGCCAGAGCGGAGGGCGGGATCGTAGAGGGCCGGCTCGACGGCGATCACCTCTCCTTCGGCGAGCACGTCGTCCCAGGACGGGTTGAGGTGGGGGGCCTCATGGGGAAAGAGACCGATGCCGTGGCCCAAGTGGCTCGACCAACTGCCCACGGGCGAGTCGGCCAGCCACGCGAAGACTTCGTCGTAGATCTCGCGGCAGCGAACTCCCGGCCGGGCGACCCGCTCGACGATTGTCAGGGCCCCACAGACCCGTTCCCAGGCGGCCAGCTGGAGGTCGGTGGGCTGGCCGTCCACTGCGATCGCTCGGGACGTGTCGGCGAAGTAGCCCCGGTAGGCGGGGCCGAGATCGAGAATGAAGAGCTCTCCTGCTTCGCAGCGGCGGTCGCGGGGAGGGCCGCCGCGGACCCCACAGGCGTAGTCGTTGCCCGTGCCGGTGAGCATCTCGCCGCAGGCCGACACGGCCGCGGCCTGAAGGGCCGAGAACACGTCGAGCTCGTTGACGCCCGGGGCGATCATCGCCCGGGCCACTTCATACATGCGACCGCAGGCGGCGACGGCCCGCCGGATGAGAACCACCTCGTCGGGATCCTTGCGCCGCCGCATGGCCAGGAGCGTCGGCTCAATATCGGCGAGCGTCGCGGTCCCGAGCCGGCCGGTCAGGTGGGGCGGGCAGGCAGAGAACTCGACGCCGACGCGGCCGATCCTCCGGCCGGCGAGCCAATCGGCCAGCACCTCCGCAGACGAGTGCCGCTGGTCGTTTCGCAGCGTGGATTTCCACTTGGCCTCGTAGGTCCGCACGTCGTCGGCGGCCGAATCCAGCGCGGGCTTGTCTGGACAGACGAGCAGACACGGGCCGTCGGCGGCGAGGGCGACGAGCGGCGAGAAGCGGTGGTCCCACCGATGGCCGGTGAGATACTCGACGTGCTCTGGCAAAACGGCCACCACGGCGTCGAGCCGCTGCTGGGCCATCGCGTCGCGGAGCCGGGCCTGCCGGGTGCGGCAGGAATTCGGGTCGAGCAGGGGGGCGGTGCCGTTCATCGCGGACGGAATGTCTCCGGGGCCCGCGAGTCTACCAGCCTCGGCCAGGTCGGCGAGCGGGCTCAGTCGTTACTGGCGGCGGAGAAGAAGACCGCCCGCGAACTCACCGAACGCTCACGGCGGCGGCGGGGCCGCGGCGGGGCGATCATCCGCGAGGCGAGCAGGTCGGCGAGCAGGTCGTCGTCGATGATGTCGTCGACGGCGTCACGACCCGGTTCGAACTGGCCGTCGAGGTCAAGCACTTCCGGGATCGGCCAGACCGTGGCGGCGCGGACCACGCACTCGACATCCCCGACCGTCATCCGGTAGCGGGCGGGCACGAACGACTCGACGGGGCTGGCAACAGTGGGCATGGCGTGATCTCCCGGGGCGGTATGTCGACGGCATAACCGCCAACGCTCTATCTCACTGCACGTGGCGTGCCAAACGCCGCCGGGGCTTTGGCCCTTGTTTCAAGCCCCTCCAGAGGCACCCATCTTCCGCAAACCGAACCGCGGCTGAGCCGGATGGAGCGGTTGCACAGACCGCGGAGGCTGGCCAGGTTTTGCGGTGATTGAAAAAGTTTCAGCAATCCACGGTTCAGCGGGTTGCCGAATCGCCGCCAGTTCCCGAGTCCAACGTCGGTTGCCCGGCGGCAGAGCCGCCGCCTGCACCGCCGGACCGAGCCCGTCCCCGTAACTGGTCGCGGATGCGGGCCGCGAGCTCGAAGTTCTCCGCCCGCACGGCCTCCGCCAGCTGTTCGTCGAGCGTCCTACCCACTTCGTAGCGTTCCCGGACACTCTCCCGCATCTCCTCGAGCCGCTTCACAAGTTCGTCGTCGGCATATTGCTCGACGGCGTCATAGCGGGCGAAGAGATCCCGGAACCTCGCCAGGCCCGTGTTGATTTCGCTGATCGCGGTCTCAGGACCATTTTCTTGGAGGGCCGCCAGGGCCCCCGCCTGCACCCGGTGGAAGAGGACGAAGGGGCGATACTGCTCATGTGAGAGTGTCCACTCCTCGTCGGGGGAGTGGCGGTGGACGAAGTCCATGAAGGCGAGGCTATGGTCTGCATCCTGGGCCGCCCGGCGATACTCCCGAAGGGAGAGCCAGCAGAGCCGACGCTGGTAATACTGCACGAACTCGCGATCGGCCTCGGCACACTGCTCCTGGTTGAGCCGGAAATCGTCTCCCTCCCGCACCGCTTCGCCAACGAGGTAGTCGTAGTAGGTCTCGGCGCCCCCCGGCCGCTGTCCGTCGGGTCGCAGGAGTGTCTCCATCTGCACGATGCCCATGTCGATCCGCATCTGAAGCACCTCTCGGCCATTCCTGGCTTTGACGGTCCGGGCCGTCACCTCTCCCGGGCGAAACGCCCAGTGCTTGAGGAGGGTGTCGATGTTGCGGGGGCTCGGCATGGGATGGTCCTTCGCCGGGGAAATACCGGGCGTCGGTGCCCGGCGGAACGATTATACCAGCGTCGGCCCCGGCGGTTTGCTCACTCGCCCATGTCCCGTCGGAGCCGCTTCGTGGAGCCGCGTCTTTTCTTCGTCTCGAGCCGTGCGACCCGCTGCGCCCGGGGCACGCGGGTGGGCCGCCGCCGCGTCGGCGGGCGGATCACCCGCTCAATCATGGCCGACAGTTTCGCGAGGCAGTCGGCGACGTTGCGGCCCTGTTCCCGGTGCCGCTGGCTCGAGATCACCAGGGCACCATCGGTGGTCAGCCGCGATCGCTCGCGGGCGAGCAGCCGCTCTCGCACGTCATCAGGCAGGTGTGGGCAGCCGACCGCATCAAACCGCAGCATGGCTTTGCTGCTTGTGCGGTTGACATGCTGGCCGCCGGGGCCGGCCGAGCGGGCAAACTGCCACTCGAGACTCCCGGCAGGAATCACGATCCGCCGCCCGGCGGCGTCGACGACGATATTTCGGGGACGGGGCATGCAGGGCTCTCCAGGAGAAAAGTATGGTCGGTCCGCACGTGATCCGTCACCGGCGGCTTCGGGCGGGTTTCTTCCTGGATTTTCATGGGTCTGTGTCGCCTGTCGAGGATCGTGATCCTGTCGGCACGGAGTGTGCGGCATAGAAGCCCCCGGCGCGAGCCGGGGGACTGTGACGTGGCCCACCAGTTGGAGAAAGCCAGGCTGAGCGATGTCGTCTAGCCGGTGTGGCATGGGCGGAGTGGATCACACCGCGGAGTGGCAGGCGGGGTGGCGTTTGCTCCCGCAGTCCCCGGGCTCGCGCCCGGGGCTTGTATGGGTCAGGGGGAGGGGTTGCCCGTGTCATCTCGCCGGCCTTGCAAGCGAGCGCAGCGAAGGATGCCGAAGCGAAGCTTGCATGGAGTGTGCGGCATAAAAGCCCCCGGCGCGAGCCGGGGGACTGTGACGTGGCCCACCTGTTCACTGTTCAGTAGCCATGCGTTAACGCCAGCAAAAGTTTGTCAAGACCGAACGGGCCGACATGCTGGCATCGTCGCCGGGTCGTGGTGGGATCACCGTAGCGGCCTGTTTGCGCTGGTCTGGCCACTTCTCTGGACAGTCCTGAAGCGACGGTTCCATACTCTCCCCCTTCGAGGCGGGCGACCACCGCCGCGGCTTCCGCGGCGTCTCCCCAGGAGCATGAGAAAGTATGTTCGACTTTGCGATCAGCCAGATGACGACATCCCGCTGGGAACTGCCTGTTGAGGTGTCCCGAATTGTCGAGCACGGCTTCGACGCGATCGCCGCCTGGCGGCCGAAGGTCTCCGATCTGGGCGTTGCCGCCGCTGCCGCCACGGTCGCCGCCGCCGGCGTGCGGGTGTCGAGTCTGCAGTGGACCGGCGGCTTCACGGGAGGAGATGGCCGTTCGTTCGACGAGAGCATCGACGACGCCCTCGACGCCATCGAGATGGCCGAAGGGCTCGCCGCACCGGTCGTTGTGGTGCACAGCGGCTGCCGGGGGGGCCACACCCGTTCGCACGCGGCCCGGCTCCTGTGGCAGGCCCTCGAAATGCTTGCTCCCCGGGCGGAACGGGCTGGCGTGACGCTGGCGCTCAAGCCCATGCATCCGACTTCCGCCGCGGGATGCAGCTTTGTTACCCGATTGGCCGAAGGCCTCGAACTTGTTGAACGGCTCGACGTTCCCGCGGTTCGGCTGGCTGTTGACCTCTGGCAGTGGGGCGACGACCCCCAGCTGCGATCGCTGCTGCCGCGGGTCGCCGAGGCCGCCGCGGTGGTGCAGGTGGCCGATCGGGTCGGGCCTCCGGCCACCGGCGGTGATCGGCTGCCACCGGGGCACGGAACGCTGCCGCTTGAGGAGATCGTGGCCGATCTCCTGGAAGCAGGATTTTCGGGAGATGTCGAGTTTGATCCGATCGGCGAAGCGGTCGAGGGACTCGGCTACGATGCCGTGCTCGCGGAAACGAGGCGGGTCGCCGCTGACTGGTCAGGTCGGCTGGCGGCGGGGCTATCGCAACCGGTCGAACTGCCGCGGCCGCATCTCGGAAGCGGTCACTTCCGCGGGGCGGGCTCACGCAGGTCCCATGCCTCGAGCCACACCGTCTCGCCCGGCTGAAGGTCGAAGTCCTCACGCAGGCGGCAATCGAAGTCGTCCATGTGGGCGGCCCCGTAGAAGATGGCGATTCGGCTGCTGCCCTTGGCGATCTGACGTCGGAGCACGTCGAGGGCCGCGGCGTTGCGGTCGGTGATCAGAGTCGAGCCCTCCTCGCCGCCAAAGGTTGCCGTGAGGACGTCCATGTCGGTGAACTGCTCGGCCATCAGCCGCCGCAGCTTGACCTGGCGGTCGGGGCCAGACCCGAACAACAATCCGAAAACCTCCCCCATGCTCATGTCGGCCGCCGGTCCGGCATCGCCCCGTTCCGCGCGGGCCATGCTCTCCCGCATGAGCTTCGTGAACATGCTCCACCAGCTCTCCCCCCGCTTCTGCATCGCGGCGTCGAATTCCTTCGGGGAGAGGTCGGCGTGGACAAAATTAGCCGCTGCGTAATCGATGCTCTCGAGTTGGAACTCGAGGCCCAAGAGGCGGGTGAGTCCTTGTTGGGCCGAGCCGATTGCCCCAGACGGCTTGCGGCCGGGCGCTGGGATGCGGGCGTTGGGCGGGGCCACAAGTTCGTACAGGACAGCGTCGTAGTCGGCAAAGAGCCGATCGAGGGTGTCATAGTAGCCACCGCCGCCGAGGTGCACCGCGGCGACGAGATCCACCTGAATCGGCTTCCGTCCGGCGCGGGCGGCATCCCGCGGATCCTCACGGTATTCAACGATCGAGGTGTCGAGCGAAGCGAGGCGGCCATCCCCGTCTCGGGAGAGGCGGAGAAACTCTGCCCGGTCGGCCACAGCGGCTCCGGCAGGCTCGCGAACCGGGCGCTCGACCGCGGCCACTGGCGGCGATGACGCGGGGCCGGCAAACAGGGCAAGGAGGGCGACGGTGAGAACAGAGCGGGGCATCGGGCTGCCTCCGGAGGGTGCGGGGCCTCAAGGCCCTCTCATGGCAGAATACCCGACTGCGGCCCCGAAACCACTTTCCGGCTGCCCTCGAGTCAGCCAATCCCGCAGGGTTTGCCAAGATTCGTCAACCCAATCGACCGGCACGACCGATACGAATTGAGCAATCCGCACGGGCGGATGGAATGGCTCCTGCACCACAGGGCGAAACGAGATGGCTACGACACTGGGTTTGAAGCGGTTCCTGGCGGCGTTCCTCACGGCTACGGCCCTGGCGACGGCGGGCCCCGCGGCGGCGGGCGACTGGATGCCGCTCCTGCCCGACCAGGACTTTTACGACTTCCAGTTGTTCGCGCCTCCGGACCTTGGCGACTACAACATCTATAAGCAAAACCGAGATGGAATTTATTTCCAGTACGACCGGTTGTACTGGGGCATCACGGTTCCCCGAGTGACCCAGACCGCTCGGACTCAGGATGGCTTCTCGATTATTCCCACCAATCCGGTTTCCCCGCAAACCATCGTCCAACTTAACAACGACTACCTCGCTTATGCCCAAGAGTTTCCGATCGTGATCACCTCGATTCCGGGAACAAGCGAGCAGATTCCACAGGCGGCCCCCGGTGTCACCTACTTTGAAATCGGGGCCGAGCCGACCGAGTTTGATCTCAACACCAGCTGGATGCGGACCAAGATGACATGGGGCAATCGTTATGAAGGCGGCTGGTCTTACAACGATCGCGGTGTCAATCTTTCCTACTTCCAGCTCGGTGCTCAGTCTCAGGAATTCAAGTCGGCCAGCGAGTTTGCCGCGAGTTCGCCGACGCAAGAAGTTACGATAGAGTTTGGCAGCGTCGGCGGTGGTGGTGGCGGCGGCGGCGGCGGCGACAACAACGGCGGCGGCTCGACGATCGCATCGGTGACGATTGAGACCACGTCGGAAAGCCCGCCACCGGATCATCTCATCACCCAGACCTTGGTGCAAAAGAACGACACCGAAATCCAGAGCGCCGGCGTGGCCGTCACGATCAATCGCTCCCTCGGGCGGCAGCAGGGCGACAGCGACATGACGTTTTCGCTTGGGCCGAGGTTCATCCAGTTCGCCGAGCGTTACCAGTTGGCGTACACCAGTTTTCAGAATGAGTTCAACGTTCCGGCGGGCGGGGAACCGGGATTTGGCCCCGGTGGAGAGGTCGACAATCAGGTGATCGGGGGTGGGAGCGGCCAGCTAGGCATCATCACAACTGACTTTGCCTCGACGATCACCGGGGTGGGGCCAGGCTCGCTGTTTCAGGTTGGCGACTGGGAGACCTACACCTCAAACAATCTGGTGGGGCCGGAGTTCGGCATGATGTTTGAGGGGCAACGAGGTCGCTGGTCGTGGCAGATCGGCGGTAAGTTCACCGCGGGCTTCAACTGGCAGAACAACATCTACAAGGGATCGAACTTCGCCGAGGCGACGGGTGCCGACTATCTGCGGACAAACTTCGCGGGTGGCGGCCTGACGACCATCAACGTCACCCAGGGCCTCGTGGGAGGGGCCTCCACGACCGTGGTCGAGGTGCCAAACTCACCACTTATCAACCAGATCTTTCCAACCGGCCAGATCAACACCACCAACGCGGCGGAACATCGGTTTGTGTTTTCGCCGATTGGCGAGTGGCGACTCGGGGCCCAGTTCAAGGTCAGCCAGGCGATCAGCCTCAACGTCGGATACACCGGGATGTGGCTCTCCCAGATCGCCCGGGCCTCGTCGAACACCGGCTACGTCACGGAGCTGCGACCAAAGCAGGAGGTGGCTCGCAACACCACCGGCCAGACGATCTTCATCAATCCGGCCGGTATTCCGCAGCCTGGTCCTGGGCCCGGCCTGCGGGAGGTGCCGCCCGATTACTCGTACGTCACCACGGGTCTAGCGGCCTTCAATCAAATCGAGCCGATCAGCGGTGGCAATGAGTACGTGTTTACCAACGGTGTCGACTTCGGCGTCGAGGTCAGATA
>JBBEEF010000037.1:0-9194 GCA_040880915.1 Pirellulales bacterium | reverse complement strand
GCCGCGATCCAGTCGGCCGTTGCCCCACGGATTGCGGCGAGCTTCTCGAGCCGGGCGATCAGCGGCTGCCACAAGGGGCCGGTGGCCAACTCCTCCACGGGCCGCGGCAGGGCCGCCGGAAGCCCCGCGGCATCCACCTGGGCGAATCCCAGAAGGCCGTCCATCCAGGGGAGCGTGTGGCCGTCGAGCGGCATCCCCACAACGCCGGCCACGAGATAGCCCCGCTTCGCCTGGAGCACCCCGCCGCGGATCTCCACGAGCGAGCCCACCGGCACGCTGCGGCGGCATTCGAGCGAGAGCACCCGGCGAAGCATGAGGTTGCCCTCGGGGCCGGCCGCCCGACAGGCGGTTGCGTACCCGCTCTCGAGGGCATAGCGGAGCAGGCTGCCCGCATAGAGGGTGCCGTGATGGTTGGCATCGGCCGGCAGCACGAGCCGGTGGGAAGTCGTTTCAGTGGCGGCCATGGGCCGCGTTATAGAGGGAAAGGCCAAAGGGGGACAGTCCCCGGCTATCCCGCCCGCCGGGCATAGCCGGGGTCGATCGTGGCGAGTTCCTCCTGCATCGCCTCGACCGTACGCTCGATCTGCTCGGGCGTGTGGCGGGAGGTGATGAAGAACCGCAGCCGCGCCGCCCGCTCCTCGACCGCAGGGTAGAGGATCGGCTGGACGTTGATGCCCCGAGCGAAGAGCGCTCGGGAGAGCCGCAGGGCGTTCATCGAATTGCCGAGGATCACAGGCACGATCGCCGAACCCCCCGAGGGGCCGGTGTCGAGGCCCGCCTCGGCGGCCAGCCTGAGGAAGAGCCGAGCGTTGTCATGGAGCCGGGCCACCCGCTGCGGCTCCCGCTCTAAGAGCCGGATGGCCCCGAGCGCCGCGCCAGCGGCTGCGGGCGGCAGCCCCACGCTGTAGACGAAGCCCGGCACCGTGTACTTCAGCCAGCGGACGAGCGTGGCCGAACCGGCGATGTAGCCCCCGCAGCTGCCCAGCGCCTTCGAGAGCGTTCCCATCCAGATGTCGACGTCGGTCGGATTGACGCCGAAGTGCTCGCCGATGCCCCGGCCTCGGCGGCCCATCACGCCGATCGAGTGGGCCTCGTCCACCATCAGCAGGGCCCGATGCCGCTTGGCCAGCGAGACAAACTTCGGCAGGTCGGAGAAGTCGCCGTCCATGCTGTAGATGCCCTCGATGACCACGAGCACGCGGCGGTATTGCCCCCGCATCTGGTCGAGGAGCTTCTCGGCGGCGTCGTAGTCGTTGTGAGGGAAGGGGCGGCGGCGGGCGCCCGAGAGAATGGCTCCCTGCAGGAGGCTGTTGTGGGCCAGGGAGTCATGCAGCACGAGGTCGCCGGGGCCAACAACATGGCCGATCACCGTTTCGTTCGTGGCGTGGCCCCCCACGAAGGTGACGGCGTCTTCGGTACCGACGATGCGGGCGATCTCCCGCTCGAGTTCCTGATGGATTGTCTTCTCGCCGGAAACGAGCCGGCTCGCCGAAACGCTCGTGCCGTAGCGGTCGAGGGCCGCCTTCGCTGCGGCGGTTACCTCCGGCTCGCCCGACATGCCGAGGTAGTTGTAGGTGGCCCAGCTGACAAGTTCCCGGCCACCGATCAGCGTCCGGTCGTTTGTCAGCCCCTCGTGAACGCTGAAGTAGGGATTTTCCAGGCCGGCGGCCCGGACGGCGGCGAAGTTTTGCTCGAGCGCCCTGACCTCGGGAAACTCCTCGATCCGCCAGGCATCGGGCGGCACCTCGAGCGTTGTGCGGGCCGTCTGCACCTTCTCCCGGCTTTCGGCCGGCATGTGATCGATGATCGCCTCGGTCACCTCGCGGCAGGTCTCGATCAGCGGCAGCACCTGCTCGGGGAACCGTGCACCGAAGGCCTCCTCGAGGCTGGCCACGATCTCCATCCGTTCAAGCGAGTCGAGGCCGAGTTCGACGATGTTGGTGTCGAGCGTGAGATGGCCCGCCCGATCCTTGGCGATCCGGCGGACGTGGTCGAAGACGGTCTGGATGATTTCTTGGGGCAGCTCGCGGTCGGGGCGGTGGGCTCGGGCGGCCTCGCCGAGCGGTCGCTGGCGGGCCAGCCGCGGCAGTTCGGGGCTCGGCTGGATCGCGGCCGGAGCCGGGGCCGCCACCGGTTCGAGCCAGCCCACATGCTGCTCGACCACGTCAAGCGTGCCGTCGAGAAACTGACGCCGGCAGGCATGCCGCTGGATCTTCCCGCTCGACGTCTTGGGCACGCTGTTGGGCCGGACAAACACAATCGCCTCGGCGGCCACCTCGTGTTCCCGGGCCAGACGGCTGCGGATCGTTTCGAAGATGGCGGTGATTTCGGAGCGGTCGCGGCGGCCCCGCTCGAGTTCCGCCACGATCACGACCCGCTCGCGGCCGTCGTGATCGACGGCAAAGGCGGCGAGCGACCCGGCCCGCACCAGCGGCGTGGCCTGCTCCACGGAGAGTTCGAGATCCTGCGGATAGTGGTTGCGGCCGCGGATGATGATGAGGTCTTTGAGTCGGCCGGTAACAAACAGCTCGCCGTTGTCAAAGAAGCCGAGGTCGCCGGTGCGGAGGTAGGGGCCGGGGTTGGGCCGCCATTTGGCCACCACCTGGGACGGGCCGTGCGGATCGGGCTCGGCGAGCATGGCACTGAACGTGGCGAGCGTCTCCTCGGCCCGGTGCCAGTAGCCCTGGGCCACGCTCGGGCCACTCACCCAGATCTCCCCCACGCGGCCCGGCGGCAGCGGGTCGCGGGTCTGGGGATCGACGATGAGCACATCCTGGCCGTCGAGTTCGCGGCCGCTGCCCACCAGCCGGCGGGCCCCCGAGGCGTTGTCTGGTCGGGCGACGGCGCCACCGGTCTCGATCGAGACGGCGTCGAAGGAGCGGATCACAGGCGGCTCAAACTTCATCCCGCCGGTCACCATGAGCGTGCTCTCGGCGAGACCGTAGCAGGGATAGAAGGCCTCCCGCCTGAAACCGCTCACGGCGAAGGCCTCGCAGAAGGCGTTGATCGTCTCGGCCCGCACCGGCTCGGCCCCGTTGAAGGCTAGTGACCAGCTCGAGAGGTCGAGGGCCGCCCGCTGCTCCGGCGTTGTCTTGCGGACGCACAGTTCGTAGGCAAAGTTGGGCCCGCCGCTGATCGTGGCCCGGTAGCGGCTGATCGCCTGCAGCCACCGCAGCGGTTTCTGCAGAAAGGCCACGGGCGACATGAGAACGTTGAATTTGCCGCCGTAGAGCGGCACGAGAATGCCCCCGACGAGCCCCATGTCGTGGAAGCTCGGCAGCCAGAAGACGCCAGATTGGCTGCGGGTGATTTCAAAGGCCTGCATGATCCGCAATGAGTTGTGGAGCAGGTTCTCGTGGGAGAGCATCACTCCCTTGGGCGTGCCGGTTGAGCCGCTCGTGTACTGGAGGAAGGCGAGTGTGTCGCCGTCGATGTCGGGGCGGTCCCAGCGATCGGCCCAGGCCGGCTCGAGTTCGGAGTCAACCTGCCAGGTGATGTGTCCGAGACTTGGCGCCGTGGTTTCCAGGTTGTTGAGGCGGTCGACCACGTCCCGCGTGGTGAGCGCTACTGCGGCATCGGCGTCGGCCGCGATCGCCTCGATTCGCTCGATCGAGCGGTTCTTGCGGGGCGGATAGGCCGGCACCGCGATCGCGCCACCGTAGAGGCAGCCCATGAAGGCGGCGGTGAAGTCGAGGCCCGATGGGTAGAGCAGGAGAGCCCGCTTGCCCGTCATCCCCCGGTCCATCAGCCAGGCGCCAACCGCCCGCGCCTTCCGGTCGAGCTCCGCGTAGGTGATGTTGAGTTCTTCGTGCTCGCCGTCCACGAGAAACGTGAAGGCGCGGTCATGCGGCCGGTAGGCGGCACGCTGCCTCAGGAGATCGACGATCGTCGGGGCGAACGAAGCTTCGGTAGTCGGATTTGGGATCACGCTGGCATTGCCTCCGACCTCCCTGCCGCTCCGTTTCAGGACGGGCGGTTCCGTCGGGGAGATTCGGCAGAAAACTCCCCGGTCGGCCAGAGTTTACTCCTCCGGACCAGACAATCGGAAGTTTCGGAAAAAGCGAATTTCCCCAGGCCAAGGCGGGGCGTCAGAGGGCGTAAAAGGCCCGCTCGAGCTTCACAAAGCGGTCTGGATCGATCTCCTCGGCCCGGGCGTCCGGCCCAAGTCCGACCGCCTCGAATGTGGCCGCCACCCGCGCTTTTGCGGCGTCGCTCCCCTTGCCCCCCGCCATTCGGAGGAGGATGCCCCGTAAAACCTTGCGGCGGTGGCAGAAGACCTCGCGGACAAACGCATGAAAGCGGCCGAGGTCGGTGATCGCGGCCCGGCGGGCGGGCTCGAGGTCGATCCGCACGATGGCCGACTCGACCTTGGGCCGCGGCCAGAACACACTCGGCGGAAGGATCCGCAGGATCTCGCCGCGGCACTGCGATCCAACCCAGACCGAAAGACCGTTGTACGAGGAGGAACCGGCCGCGGCGACCATCCGTTCGGCCATCTCCCGCTGGACCGTGACCACGGCCGTGTCGAACGGCCGCGGAAGGGCCAAGAGGTTCGAGATCACAGGCGTCGCCACGCAGTAGGGGAGATTGGCCACGAGCAGGAGCCGGCCGCCGGGGGAGGCCGCGAGCGCCGTGGCGACCGCCTCGAGCACCGCCGGGGCGAAGCGGTGCTTGCCGGCGAGCACGTCTCCCTCGATGAGGGTGACGGTGTCGCACTCGATCAAGCGGTCGCGGGCCAATTGCGCAAGCCGCGGGTCGATCTCCGCAGTCACGACGCGGCCCGCATGGGTTGCCAGCCGCTCCGTCAGAGCGCCCGTCCCGGAGCCAACCTCGAGCACGACGTCGGCGGCCTTGATCTCGGCCGAACGCTCGAGGATGTCGAGCAGGTTGAGGTCGACGAGGAAGTTCTGGCCGCGGCGGGCGTTGATCGTGAAGCCCACCTCCGCGAACAGCCGCTTGAGGTAGGCGGTGGTTTGCCGCTGCGGCGGCAGGGATGGCTCTCGGCTCATGACGCCCCCGCTTCGCGGCCGACCAGCCAGCGGGCAACGTACTTGAAGACGAGGTCGGTCTCGAGGTTGACGGAGTCTCCGGCGGCGAGGCCCCCGAGCGTTGTGTGGGCGAGTGTGTGCGGGATGAGGGCCACGCTGAAGCTCGTGGCATCCACGTCTACGACCGTGAGGCTCACGCCGTCGATCGCCACCGATCCCTTCGCCGCCATCTGGGCGAGCAGGGAGGCGGGGGCGGCAAACCGGCAGGTGCTCCACTCCCCGTCGTCGTGGCGTGAGGCGAGCCACCCCAGGCCGTCGACATGGCCGGTGACCAGATGGCCGCCGAGGCGATCGGAGAGCGTGAGCGACCGTTCCAGGTTCACGCGGCCACCCGGGGCGAGGCGGGAGAAGGTCGTCCGGGCGAGTGTCTCGGGCCCGAGTTCGAAGGCGAGTTTTCCGGCGTCCATCGCCACGACCGACAGACAGCAGCCGCTGACGCAGATGCTCTCGCCGAGAGAGGCGTTGGCTGCCACGGGGCCTGCTTCGACGACGAGCCGGACGCCCGGCGGCTCATCGATGACCGCGACAACGGTTCCAAACGATTCAACAAGACCGGTAAACATGCTGGCGCCACGCAGAACGAACACAAGGGAACCGGACCTCCCGCAGCCAGGCACGGCTGCTCGCGGATCGGGCCGTTGCAGAATACCCCCGGTTTTCCCCGCGGCCATGCCCCGACCGGGAAAGCACTTGCATACCGTCCCCGCACGGTCACAATCAGCGACGCCACGCTGCTGGATTTCGGCTTTCGCCCTCTGATCCGGCCTGGCGTTTCGTCTTTTTCGTCTTCAGGCATTTCGTTTTCCGCTCTCGGAGGTTCCATGTCCACGATCGTCGACATCCACGCCCGCCAGATCCTCGACAGCCGCGGCAATCCCACGCTCGAGGTCGACGTGACGCTCGCCGACGGGGCATTTGGCCGGGCGGCGGTGCCCTCCGGCGCGAGCACCGGCGCCCACGAGGCCTGGGAGAAGCGAGATGGCGACAAGGGCATCTACCTGGGCAAGGGCGTGATGGCCGCCGTCGAGAATGTGAATACGCGGATCGCCGAGGAACTCGAGGGCTGTGACGCCCTCGACCAGACCACGTGCGACGAACTCATGCTCGAGCTCGACGGCACGCCCACCAAGAAAGAGCTCGGCGCCAACGCGATCCTCGGTGTCTCGATGGCGGTGGCCCATGCCGCCGCCGAGCACTGCGGGCTGCCGCTCTACCGCTACCTCGGCGGGGCCACCGCCCGCCTCCTCCCCGCCCCGATGATGAACATCATCAACGGCGGGGCCCACGCCGACAATCCGCTCGACGTGCAGGAGTTCATGGTCATGCCACTGGGATTCGACACCTTCGACGCCGCTCTGCGGGCCGGGGTGGAGACGTTCCACGCCCTTAAAAAAGTGCTCAAAGACAAGGGACTCGCCACGAGCGTGGGCGACGAGGGGGGCTTCGCTCCCCACATCGGCTCCTCGGCGGAGGCCCTCGAGGTGATCCTGGCGGCGATCGGCAACGCCGGCTACAAGGCCGGCGATGAGATCGCGATTGGCCTCGACGTGGCGGCCACCGAGTTTTACGACGCCAAGAGCAATACCTACGCGATCGAGGGAAAGTCGCTCGATCCGGCCGGCATGGTGGACTTCCTGGCCGACCTCGCCGGCAAGTACCCGATCGTTTCGATCGAGGACGGCTGCTCCGAAGACGACTGGGCCGGCTGGAAGCTCATCAGCCAGCGGCTCGGCGACCGCGTGCAGCTCGTCGGCGACGACCTCTTTGTCACAAACTCCGAGCGGCTTTCCCGGGGGATCGTCGAGGGGATCGCCAATAGCATCCTCGTGAAAGTGAACCAGATCGGCACGCTCACCGAGACGATCGCCGCGGTGCAACTCGCCCATCGGGCCGGATACACCTCGATCGCCAGCCACCGCAGCGGGGAGACGGAAGACGCCACGATTGCCGACCTGGCCGTGGGGCTTTCAACGGGTCAGATCAAGACCGGCAGCGCATCGCGGAGCGACCGGGTCGCGAAATACAACCAGCTCCTGCGGATTCAGGAGTCGCTTGGCGACGGGGCCTTGTACGCGGGCCGCGACGTCCAGGCCCGGTGGCCGGGCATGGTCTGACGCAGACAAGCCTCTTTGCCCGGCGCCCCTTTGCCGGGGGCAGGCTCCGGGCACCCTTCGCGTCTTCACGCGCGGCTGCCTCGATCGGTACGGCCGATTGCCATCCCGCGGTGTGGTCACTCCCGCGGGAAGTGAGCGCGGACAACTTCGAGGAATTCCTCGCGCGTGATCACCCGCGAGACGCGGCCACGAAACTCGCGGGCTCCCGGAATCCCTTGCGCGTACACACAGGCAAACTTCCGCATCAGGAGCGTGCCCCGCTCAACGCCGAACCGGCGGCAGACGAGGTCGTGATGATGGAGCACGATCTCCCGCTGCTCGTCGAGCGACGGGTCGGCCGGCAGCGGCTCACCGCGGAGCAGAGCCGCAGCCTGAGCGAAGATCCAGGGGCGGGCGAGCGCCTCGCGGGCGATCATCACGCCGTCAACGCCGCTCTCGCGGAGCCGCCGGACGGCCGTCTCGGCCGAGTCGATGTCACCGTTGCCGACAACCGGCAGCCGCGACACGCTCCGCTTCACCGCGGCGATCGCCTCCCAGTCGGCCTGCCCGTTGAAGAAATCAGCGGCAACACGGCCGTGAACGGTCAGGCAGGCAGCGCCCGCCTCCTCGATCCGCTGGGCGACCTCGATCGCGGTGCGGCAGGTGTCGGAGCAGCCAAGCCGGATCTTGGCGGTGACCGGAACGTCGCCGCAGGCCTCGACCACCCGTCGCACGATCGCGGCCACCCGTTCGGGATCCCGCAGGAGCCAGGAGCCGCTGTGGGCCTTCTCGGTGACCTGGCGGACGGGGCAGCCGAAGTTGAGGTCGACGACGCTCACGCGGAAGTCGTGGGCCAGCCGCCGGCCGACGGCCGCGAGGTTGTCGGGATCGTTGTCCCACATCTGTACCGCCAGCGGCCGCGGCTCGTCGCGGATGCCCCACAGCCGGTCAGGATGCTCCCCGCGGGCGGTCTCCAGCCAGATCGCGCTGCGGGCGGCGATCATCTCGGTGGCCAGTAATCCCGCCCCGCCGAACTCGCGGACGACCTGCCGATAGGCGAAGTTCGTGTAGCCGGCCATCGGTGCCTGGAGCACCGGCGGATCGACGACAACCGGCCCGATCTTGAGCGGCCGGACCGCGGGAAGGGCGGGCGTGAAGGAGGAGACGGGAGCGGCGACAATCATGCCCGGGATGGTACCAGCGCCAGCACTGGCGGGCCCGCTCACTCGATCGGAACGGCGAAGCCTGGCGGCGGCCGTAGAGGCGGGGGCAGGGCGACGGCCTGCGGCAGACCGGTCGGCGGAGCCAACGGCGGCAACGCGGTGGCCGAGACCGGCTCGATACGCTCGAGCCGCCAGGGGATCGGGGCGGCGATGAGCATCGAGACGAACTGCTCGTCGGGCAGCGAGAGATCGGCGACGGCCATCGCGTATTCGGCGATTTCGAGATTGTAGGTTCGAACCGCGTCCAGGAAGGCGGCTCGCTGACTCACGAGCGCGGCATGGGCCGCAAGGACCGCTTCGATCGGCCGCTTGCCCCGAGCGTGGTCGGCCTCGGCCATTTCTGTGGCCTTGGCAGCTGCGGTCACCGCCGCCGCCCGGCTCGCAACCGCCTCATGCCGCACCGGCAGGCTGCGGACGATCGCCCGGATGCGGCCGGTAGCGATCCGATTGGCAAAGATCGCCTCGAAGTGCGTCTGGTATGGATCGGCCAGCGGCCGATCGACCGGCCAAGGCAGTGGCTCACCGAGAGGGAGCCGGGCCAGGTCTACGAGTTCCTGTTGAGCCGCGCCCAGTCGGGCCTTCGCATCGGCAAGGTCGGCGCGGGCGGCCGCCGTGGCCACGTCGAGCGTAGCCAGGTCGTAGGGGTCGCCGCCGGGCGCCACCATCGCGAGCCGCTCGAGGGCCTCGGCGGCCGATCGAAGCAGCGCATATCCCGTCGCGGTCTTCCAGTAGGCCTGCACGAGCCACAGCCGCCGCGACCGGTCGCCACTCCGCACGAGCGGCTCGATGAGCGGCAGCGGCCGGGCATAGAGTTGCAGTTGCGGATCGAC
>JBBEEF010000036.1:29214-43715 GCA_040880915.1 Pirellulales bacterium | reverse complement strand
AGCCGTTTCACTTCGATCCACGAATGTTCGAGAAGTGAACCGCTTCTCCCTTGACGCCACCCTCGGCTAGCGTGCGCTCCGCTCCGTCCGCGGCTCGCGGCGACGACAAAAAGCCGTGCAAGGGACGGGGAGTCTGTCCGTCTTGCAGCGGACGACGCATGGCACAGACCGCCGCACACCAAAGTCGATCACGTCATCCCATCGGTGCCGGTCCGGCAATGGGTCATCTCCATGCCAAAGCGACTGCGGTGGTTCCTCGCCGAGCGGCCCGAGGCCGTCGAAAGCTTGGACTACCTCGTGCAAGACAGGCTCTCTGGCAAGGCTGCGGCATAGAGATGTGCGACTTACGCCCAATTCAAAAGCCCGTTGCTCAGCCCACCGCGACCTCGATCGTGTCGCCGACGACGCGGATCGGGAAGACCTCGACCTTGAGCTTCTCGTTATCGCACCAGGCGCCGTCGCAGGTGCGGAACCGCCAGGCGTGCCAGGGGCAGGTCACGACGCCATCCACGAATGGCCCCGAGCCGAGGGAGGCGCCCATGTGGGGGCAGAGGTCGTCGAGGGCGTGGTAGGCAGTGCCGTCGAAGAACACCGCCACGAGCCGGCCGGCCACTTCAAAGGTGCGGCCTTCACCCGCCGGGATCCCGCCGGTGCGAGCCACTGCCGTGTAGGAAACTTCGTCGCTCGGCGAGTCGCCAATCATGGTGAGTTCAGGTGTACCATACCCATCATGGACGACACACCTCCCCCCGCCGGGATCCGGCTCCTGGTCCTCGACATCGACGGCACGCTCACCAACAGCCGCCACGAAGTGAGTGACGCGACCTGCCGAGCGATCGCGAGGGTGCGAGCCGCAGGCGTGCGGGTGATGCTCGCCACCGGCCGCCGCTACCGCGACGCCCTGCCGGTTGTCGAGCGGCTGGGGATCATCGAGCCGCTGGTCACCGCCTCAGGAGCGCTCGTCAAGCGACCGGGCGACCATGCCACGCTCCACCGGGCGGCCTTCGCGGCGGGCGTGCTGCCGGCCGTTCTCGACCTCGTGGTCGCGGCCGGGCACGAGCCGGTGGTCTACACCGACAGCTTTGCGGACGGGTTCGACTTCCACTGCCGCAGTCTCGAGAGTGCCGCGGCATTGCCGGCCGGCGGCGGCTTTGCCGAATACCTTGGCTTCAATCGGGGGCTGGCCCGGGTCGAGCCCGACCTCCACCGCGAGCCCCCCCCAGACGCCTTCGCGGGATTCGTGATGGGCGGGCGGGAGCCGATGGAGGCGCTCGAGAAGCGGCTGCGAGACCGGTTCGCGGAGAGCCTCTCGCTCCACACGATCCGCAGCCCGCGGTATTCGCAGTGGATGTGCGAGATCGCTCCGGCCGGTGTCACCAAGTGGTCGGGGGTGGCGGCGGTTGCCGCGGTCGCGGGGATCGCCGCGGCCGAGATCTGCACCGTTGGCGACGACCTCAACGACCTGCCGATGGTTCGCGCGGCCGGGCTGGGCATCGCCATGGGCAACGCCCGGGACGAATTGCAGGCGGTCGCCGACAGGGTGGTGGGCACCCACGACGGCTCCGGGATCGCGGACGTGGTGGACCTTGTGCTCGCCGGGCTTTCCCAGCCTGCCCCGCCTCCGGAGCGGGTCTGAAGCCACTCGCCCGAGGCGGCTTGTGCTGCGGCGGCCCGGTCCCTACCGTCTGCCCGCCGATCTTCCCGGCCCCCGCTCCCCGGCATCCCCGCCATGGACATCAGGCTCCATCGCCCACAGTCTGCCTGCAGCCGCACCGGCCGTGGCCTCGCGGCGGGCGAGCCGATCGTTTCGGCACTTGTGCGGGGAGGCAACGGGCTCACCCGGATCGACGTTGCGGCCGAGGCCTGGGAGGGACCGCCTCCACACACAATCGCTTGGTGGCGATCGCGATTCCCGGCCGCCGGTCAGGCCGGCCCGAGTCTCGCGCCGGTCGACGTGCTGCTCGACGCGCTCGAGGCCCTCGAGGAAGACCCTGCAGCCGAGCCGCTCCGCTACCTGCTGGCGTTGCAGCTTGTCCGCCGGCGGGTGCTCAGGATCGAGGATCAGCCGGCTGGTGAGGATGAGGACGGCGGGCTCCGGCTGGCCTGCCGTCGCCGCGGGCGGGAATACCGTGTGTCGGCCGTCGACGCGGCGGCCATGACCGATCCGGCGGTGGCCTCACGGCTCGAGGCCCTGCTCTGGTCGGGAGATGCTGCATGAAGAGCGTTGCCGGCCAAACCGGGACCGTCTCCCGCTGGCTTACGCTGCTGCTCGTGGTGGCGGTGGCCGCCTCCAGTGGCGCTTCCTGCCCGCAGCTGCTCCGCGGCTACCAGGTGGGGACGATGCCACTGCCTCGCGCGCTGCCTCCGCAGCCATCACTCGAGCAGGTGCTCGCCGCCGTACACGACAACACCCAGCGGGTCCGCAGCCTCACCTCCACGCAGGCGGTCCTGGTCGTGCCCGGTGTGCCGCGGCTCTCGGCCCGCGTGGCCTGCGAACCCCCGCGGCGGTTCCGGCTCCAGGCGCAGACCTCGCTCACAGGGCCCGAGCTCGACATCGGCAGCAACGACGACCTGTTCTGGATCTGGCTGCGGCAGCACCAGCCGCCGATCACCGCCTTCTGCCGGCACGACCGCTACGCCCGGTCAGAGGCCCGCAACCTCCTGCCGATCCGGGCCGACTGGATGCCGGAACTCCTGGGCTTGGTCAACTTCCGAACCGAAGATTCCCATGACGGGCCCTACCCGTTGCCGGACGGCCGCCTCGAGATCCGCACCCGGCTCAAGGCCGATGACGATGAGCTCTTGAAGTCGACGATTCTCGACGGCACAACGGGCCTCGTCGCGGAGCAGCACCTGTTCACGCCGGCAGGCGAGCGGCTGGCGAGCGTCCGCACGACGAGGTATCGCGTCGATCCTGCCTCGGGCGCGGCGCTGCCGCACGTCGTGGAGGTGTCGTGGCCGGCGTCGGGGGTCGACTTCAAGCTGGAGCTAACCGCCATCTCGGTCAATGGTGCGAGCCTCGACCCGGTACAGCTCTGGCAGATGCCGGCATATCCTGGCTACGAACCGATCGACCTGGCCGAGCAGCAGCTCCCCGTCGCTCCCTGACCGGATGTGTGGCCCGGCGGGCGCCTCGATCAGCGGGGTAGACCTCGAGCCAGGAGAGCGGGGCGGCCGGTTATTCCGGCCCCTGTCCCATCATCGAGCGAAGCTTCGTGCGGGCCCGGGAGAGGGCCGGGCCGATCGAGCCGAGCGGCAAGCCGGTCAGGCGGCTGATCTCACCGTAGCTCCGCGATTCGAGGTGGTGGAGCCGGACAAGCCGAGCCTCCTCGGGATCGAGTTGGTCAAGCAGGCCCTTCACCTGCTCGCGATCCTCGATCCTGGCGGGTGTGTCGCCGTTATTGGCGACCTGGTCGGTCGACCCGCCCGGGGCCGCCGAGCCCCGAAAAGCAGCCAGATTTCGCAGCAGGTGTCGGGCCGTGACGCGGCGGGCGATTACGGTCAGGTAGGTCGGCAGGCTCGACCGGCCCGCAAACGACCGGAGCACACCGGCATTGTTTCGCAGGCACTCAAGTACGATTTCTGCGACCGCGTCGTCTCGGTCATTCGGCGGCAGCGGAGTGCCGCGCCGCTCGGCCGTGCGCCGGGCCACGTGGACAAAAAGGCCGGCAAACCGCCCCACGAAGGCCTCCCAGGCCCCAGGGGCGTTGGACAGGCAGGCCTCCACGAGGCATCGGTCGTCCGCGGGAGACTCCGCAGGGCGGGTGTCGGGGTTGGGCGGCACGGGTAAAAAGCCCTCAGGCAGGGCGGAGACAACGTCCGCTCCGCGTCAATCATAGGGGCCGCCAGGAAAGCCCTCCAACGGCAGCGGGATCGGCTCACGAAAACCCTGGCCGGTGCCGATTCCTGAATCGTTGACAGGGTCAGCCGACACCCCTACGATGCCGCGCAGCCGATGGAAAAACTCGGTACGCCGCTGGTTTCTCTGTCTCACGCGGAAGTTCCTCCCAGGAGTCGATGGTCATGACCCACGTCGTCGCCGAGCCTTGTTTCGCCTGCAAGTACACCGACTGCGTGGTGGTCTGCCCCGTCGAGTGCTTCTACGAGGGGGATAAAATGATCTATATCCATCCCGATGAGTGCATCGACTGCGAGGCCTGCGTGCCGGAGTGCCCGGTGGAGGCGATCTTCCACGAAGACAACCTGCCGTCGGAATGGAAGGACTTTACAGCGCTCAACGCCGAGATGTGTACGCAGTTGCCGGTGATCACCGAGAAAAAAGATCCCCTCTGCTGAGGCGAGTAAGGCTCGCCACAGGCGGCGGGGGCCTTGCCCGCGGCTACTTCAGGTCGACGGTCCAGTAGGCGCGATCGACGAAGCTCTTCCAGCTGGCGTACTTCGGGTTGACCAGCTTGAGCGATAGAAGCGGGCTCCGTTTGGGTTTGACCGGTAGCCGGATGAGGTTCAGCCTCGCCTCCTGCGGCGTGCGGCCCCCCTTGCTGACGTTACAGGCCACGCAGGCACACACGATATTTTCCCAGCTGGTCATGCCGCCGCGACTGCGGGGCACCACGTGATCGAGCGAGAGTTCGCTCATCGGGAAATGGTGGCCGCAGTACTGGCACTGGTTGCCGTCCCGAGCGAAGACGTTTCGCCGATTGAATCGCAGGCCCTGCCGGGGCCCCCGATCACAGCCCAGCAGACGGATCACCCGGGGTGCCCGCAAATTGAACCCCACCCCGCGGATCCAGTCGTGATCGGGATGCTCGAGGGCCGACTGGAGGGCTGAGAGTTCCCGCCACGACTCAAACGAATAGGCCCCGTAGTGGCCTTCTTCGACGTCGACCACCTCGGCCAGGTCGCGAAACAAGAGCGTGATCGCCCGGCGCACGTTGGTCACATGCACCGCCACGAAGGAGCGATTGAGTACCAACACGCTCAGAGCGAGGGCTGGGCCGGGCACGGCATACGCGGTCATGCTCTCGAAATCCAGATGGCCGGTGGTCCCTGCCACGACGACGTAGTTTACCCCGGATCGCAAGCCGTCGCCAAGTCAGGAAGGAATGTGGATTCCGCGGCGTCCGGAGGCTTGCCTCGCCCGTTCGAGGACGTCACACTTTGTTCTTGGGGTGATCGTGACAGTTGTCACGACCGCCGCCTACAAACATCCCCGGTCCGGAGTGCCCAATGCTTCATTACTCGTGTGACGCCTGCAAACGGCCGATCCATCCCCAGGCCGACGTGCGGCACGTTGTTCGGATCGAGATCTTTCCGGCGGTCGAGGATGAATCCTGCGGGTGTGACGACCTCGACGACCTGCGGGCAGAGAGCGATCACCTCGAGGAGATGCAGGACCTGCTCGAGCAGCTCGACGACTCCGATGACCCACGGATAGCCCAGGATGCGACGCAGTCGCTGAGGTTCGACCTCTGTGACGCCTGCCGGCAACGGTTCGTGAAGAACCCGCTCGGCCTGAAGTCGGGCAAGCAACTCGACTTCAGCAACAACTGACTCGGCCAGAGGGGCATCCCCGGCGGATTGCGTTCGGCTCCGGGCCGGCCGCATGCCCTCGAGCAACTCGTCGCGAAAGCCGTTGCCAGGGATCTGGCCTAGAGCCAGACCCGCCGGCCTTCGACCTGGCTCGTCTGGCCGGCCTGCACGACCCGGATCGCCTGGAGGGCGTCGTCGAGTCCGCTCATGCTGCGGATGAGGCTCGTGACGCGGCGATGAAACTGCACGAGCATCTGCTCACCGACCGGCCGCTCGCTCTCGAGCGACTCCTGATGGCGGCCCGCCGTGTCGAACCACACAAGACTGGACGGGAGATCGACAAACGCGATGCCGTCGGCACAGGCCGCCTGAAGCGCGGCCGGCGGGCGGAATCCCACGGCTTCCTCCCAGCAGCGGGGGATGTAGGAGCCGCAACTGATCTGGGCGATGACCCCGTCTCCGGTGCGGCCCGGTGGTGAGAAATCGAGGCTCATCATCCGGTAGTCGTTGGTCTCCGATTCGAATGCCTCGCCATGCCGCACCGCGATGACACTCGTCGGCTCGGTGCCCGCGACGTAGCGGCACCAGTCGACGAGCTCCATCATGTCGCGGGCCTCGTCGGCCGGAGTGCGGGGCGGGGCTGCCGGTCCCGCCGCCTCCCGGGGCACGCGACGATGGCAGAACAGCATCCGGGGTGTACCCAGGCGTGTGGCGATCAGTTCCTTGAGCCGCACGGTCGCGGGGGCGTGCCGCCGGGGGAGTTCGGCCATGAAGGCGATGCCAGCCTCGTCGACACGGTTGCGGAGCAGCTTGGCATCCGTGGTGTCGACGGGCAGGGCGATCGCAGAGTAGACCGCCTTGCCATGGTCGCAGGCGGCCAGGATGGGGGTGATGCCGTACCACTGCTCGGCAAGGCAGAGCAGGGCATCGACGTCGTCCCGCGCGGCGAGCGCCCGAAAGCCATCCACCGCGACGGCGCCGAGTTGCACGGCCGCCCGCTGGGCCCGGTGCGACACCTGCTCGCAAATGCCCCGCACCTCGAAGCGGTCGGCGAGCGCCCGCAGGGCGGGCAGGTGCCGCGACTCCCAGTGCTCGCCGAGACCGACGATCCCGACGCGGAGCTTCACGTGGCTTCTCCCGACGTCACTGCCTCGGCAGCCAAGAGCTCGCGTTCCCGCCGCAGCCCTTTGTCAGAAATGTCCTTCCGGCACCAGCCACCCAGCCAGCGGATCGCCCGGACACCCGTATAGGCGAGCAACTTGGCCCGAGCCAGCGAGCCGTCGACCGCAGTCACCGCCAGCACGCGGCCGCCGTCGGTAACGATCCCGTCGCCTTCCCGGCGGGTCGCAGCCTGGAACACCTCCACCCCCTCGAGGGCTGCGGCGGCAGCGAGTCCGCGGATCGGCCGGCCCTTGACGACCGGACCAGGGTAGCCCTCGCTCGCCATCACAACGGCCACGCTCGCCCCGTCCTTCCACACGGGCGGCTCGACGGCCTCGAGCCGCCGGTCGGTCGCGGCGTCGAGCAGGTCAAGCAGGCTCGAATCGAGGCGGACGAGCAGGGCCTGGCATTCCGGGTCACCGAAGCGGGCGTTGTATTCGAGCACCTTCGGCCCTTGGGACGTGAGCATGAGCCCGGCATAGAGCACGCCGTGAAACGGCACCTTCGACCGCCGCATCGCGTGTACGGTTGGCACGAGGATGCGGGCCTCGATCTCACTGAGCAGGCTGTCGTCCACAAAGGGGGTGGGGCAGTAGGCACCCATCCCGCCGGTGTTCGGGCCGATGTCGTCGTCGTGGGCTGCCTTGTGGTCTTGGAGGGGCGGCAGGGTCACGATCGTGCGGCCGTCGGTGATCGCCATCACGCTCACCTCGATCCCGTCGAGCCGCTCCTCGATGAGGATGCCGCCGGCCGCCGCCGCAAACTGCGGATCGTCGGCGAGCGTCGCGACCGCTACGAGTGCCGCGGCCCGATCGTCGCACACGAACACCCCTTTGCCGGCGGCCAGACCGTCGGCCTTGACGACCACCGGCATGTCCTCCCGCTCTTCGAGATGCCTGCGGGCAGCGGTGGCGGAGCGAAACTCACGGAACATCGCCGTCGGCACGTCGCCCCGATGGAGGATCTGCTTGCAGAAGACCTTGCTGCCTTCGAGTTGCGCGGCCTTGGCGGTGGGGCCGAAGATCCGCAGTCCAGCTGCCGTGAAGGCGTCGACCACGCCTGCCACGAGTGGTCCCTCGGGGCCAACAACCGTGAGATCAACGCTCCGGGATCGGGCGAGTTCGACGAGCCCAGGAATATCGTCGGCCGCCACCGGCACGTTCTCGGCAACCGCCGCCGTGCCGGCGTTCCCGGGAGCAACGAGCACCTCGGCGCCGTCGCGGGCCAGTTTCCAGGCGAGGGCGTGTTCACGGCCCCCGCCACCAATGACGAGCACCCGCCGGGATTTGTTCAAGGTTCGACTCCTGGATCGCGCTACACTAGTGAAAGCGGTGAGCCGTAAGGCTGGTTCGCCGGCAGGGGCTACTTTGTACCCGGTTTGACGCGGTCCTGAGGCGGCTGGGAGAGACGGCGGCGTGAGCCGGTTCCCGGGACGGAGGGGCCGGGCAAGCTGGGAAGGCGTCTCAGCCGACGTTGACAGTTTCGGGCCCGCCGATACAGTTAGAGGGAGTTCGTGAAAAAAATCACGAACTCACTCAGTCGCGGAAGAAACGAGTTTTTCGGGCCTTCGCGGGTCTCAAAACAGTCCCGGCGAGAACCTTCCCGTAGCGGGCGAGGAATTCGATGGCAGACAACAAGAAAATGTCGGTCGCGGAGATTCTGGCGGCTGCCCGGGCTGGCAGCGGCAAGGGGGCTGCTTCTGCACCGGCGGAGTCTGGGCCGCCAAGCGAGCCGCCCGCCGCCGATGTCCAGACAGAAAAGCCCAAACTGTCGCCCTCACCAAAGCCCGCCGCGGCTGGCGGTAGGCCGAACGTAGCCGACATCCTTGCTCTGGCCCGAGCCAATAAACAGCCTGCTGCCGACGTGGCCACGAAGCCTGCCCCGGCAGCCAAACCGACTCCGAAAGCAGCGGCAGCCAAGCCGGCGGCCGAAAAGTCAGCTCCCGCGGGCGGCAGGGCCGGTGTCGAGCGGGACACGGCCAGTATCCTTGCCGCGGCCCGGGCAGGTGCGAAGCCGGGCCCGGTCAGCAAGGCAGAGGCGCCTGCCCGGCCTGCTCCGCCCAAGCCGAAGCCGGTCGTTGAAAAGCCGGCGGCTCGGGCTGTGCCGCCGCGTCCCGCCAAGCCAGCCGCAGCCGCGGCCAAGAAGGACGGGGAGGACCGCAGGAGTTTTCTCCAGATCGCTACGGGTTCAGCGCTTGCCCTTGGGTTCACCGCCCTCTCCGTGACCGGCGGGCTGTTCACACTCGGGCTCACTCGCTTCCTGTTTCCCAATGTGCTCGCCGAGCCGCCGAGCAAGTTCAAGGTGGGCGCGAAGGACGGCTTCCCCGCGGGCAAGGTCGAGACCAAGTTCGTGGCCCAGTTCGGCGTTTGGGTGGTCAACAGCGAATATGAAGGGCAGCAGCAGATCTATGCCCTGCAGACAATCTGTACGCACCTTGGGTGCACGCCGAGCTGGCTCGAGGCCGAGCAGAAATTCAAGTGTCCCTGCCACGGCAGCGGCTTCTACAAAGACGGCATCAACTTCGAGGGCCCGGCCCCGCGTCCGCTCGAGCGGTATGCGATCCGGATCGCCGATGACGGTCAGCTTGAGATCGACAAGAGCCGGCAGTATCAGGAAGAACTTGGCCAGTGGGCCGATCCTGAGTCATTCGTAAACGTTTGAGACGCGGAGTCTGTAAAGCCCATGGCCATTGGCGAAACAATCCGTAATTCGCAGGTTTGGAAGAGCATCTTCCGCCACCCGATGCCGCTCGACCGGCGGAATCGGATCGTGGTGATGCTCACGAACTTCTTTCTCCACCTCCACCCGGTGTCGATCAAGAAGCAGGGCATCGCCCTGTCGTTCACCTGGTGCATGGGGGGCGTAACGTTCTTCCTGTTCATGGTGGAGACCGTCACCGGCGTGCTCCTGATGTTTTATTACCGGCCCACGCTCGAGTGGGCCTACAACGACATTCTCGCGCTCCGCGACGTCACGAGCCTGGGGATCCTGCGGGAACTCCACCGCTGGGGCGCCCACGCGATGGTGATCACGACCTGGCTGCACATGTACAGGGTGTTTCTCACCGGCAGCTATAAGCCGCCGCGGGAGTTCAACTGGGTCATCGGGGTGATCCTGTTGTTGCTCACACTTCTGCTCTCCTTCACGGGCTATCTTCTGCCCTGGGACCAACTGGCCATCTGGGCGATCACGGTGGGCTCAAACATGGCCCGGGCTACGCCGCTGCTCGGCTACGAGGGTCCAGGTGCGCAACTGCTCACGATCGGAGGCATCGACATGATTACCGATGCTTCTGACGCGCGGTTCGGCCTGCTCGGGGCGCGGTTCGTCGGCGAGGAGACGCTCAACCGTTTTTACGTGCTCCACTGCATCGCCATTCCTTTGGCGACGGCACTCCTCACGGCGATCCACTTCTGGCGGGTCCGTAAAGACGGCGGCATCAGCGGCCCGCTCTAGACCGCGGCGAACACCATGCACTCAGACCCATTTTTTCTCACCGATGTCGCTGGATTCCTCGGAGGCTACTACGCCTTCATCGCGGCGATGAACGGCGTGTTTGCCTACCTTCTCTGGCAGAAGTATGGCCAGTTGGGGCGGGCGTTTTTCTGGACCTGTTTTGCCGGCCTGATGATGGTTCTCGCGAGCCTCGCGCTCTCTGGATCAGCGGCGCTTGTGCCCAGCTTGCCGACAAGTGTGCGAACGCTTGTCAACGCGTTCTCGGGTCCCGTGCTGTATTCGCTTGGTACCGTGGCGCTGTTCACGGTGCTCTTCATTTTCCGCAAATTCTTCGTCCAGCCGGTCGTGGCCTGGTCGATCTTCAACGGGGCCCTCGTCCTCATGGGCCTGTCGATGGCCGACGAGAATTTTGCCCGGATCGTGATGAAGCCCGACAACGTGCCGATCGTGGGGCTCGTTTTCATGCTCGCGTTTTTCACGTGGGTGGCAACGAAGCAGGCTGTCGTCAACGACGAGCGGATCGCACGCGGCGAGCCCCCGATGGAGAAACTCAACGACGAAAAGGTGCTCGTCTGGCCTGACCTCGTCTATACCGAGTTGATCTGCATGGTGGCCGTGTCGGCGTTTCTGCTCGTCTGGGCAATCTGCCTGCAAGCTCCCCTCGAGGAGCCGGCTTCAAGCGTCAAGACACCGAACCCGTCCAAGGCCCCGTGGTACTTCCTCGGGCTCCAGGAGATGCTCGTCTACTTCGATCCCTGGTACGCGGGAGTGGTCCTGCCCAGCCTCGTGGTTATGGGGCTGATGGCGATGCCCTACCTCGACTTCAACAAGCAGGGCAACGGTTACTACTCGATCGCGGAGCGGAAGTTTGCGTATCTCACGTACCAGTTTGGCTTCCTCGTGCTGTGGATCACCCTGATCATCCTGGGCACGTTCCTCCGCGGTCCTAACTGGAATTTCTACGGGCCCTTCGAATATTGGACGCCGTACAAGGTCGAGGTGCTCAACAACGTCGACTTGAACCAGATGTTCTGGATCAACCTGCTCGACATGCCGCTTCCTCGGGCAGCAGCTGAGGCCCCCTGGTATTCGCAGGTGGGCGCCGTGCTTCTCCGGGAAGCGCCCGGACTCCTGGTCATGGGCATCTATCTGGTCGTTCTGCCGCCGCTTCTGGCAGTGACTCTGTTTCGCGGATTCTTCGCCAAAATGGGCTTCATCCGCTACATGCTGATGGCCAACCTGATGCTCTTAATGCTGTCGCTCCCGCTCAAGATGGCCCTTCGCTGGACGCTCAACCTGAGGTATATCCTGAGTATCCCCGAATTCTCCCTTAACTTCTGAGCCTTGCCCCCCGACGGGCGGCCCCATAGCCGCTTCCGGAAAAGACGAATCATGCCAGCAACAGAACAGACATGGTACGACCTCAAGGCCCTGCACGTCATGTTCGCGGTCACTGCGGTGGCTCTGTTGGGGGCCACTGTTTGGATGCTCGCGGCCGACCATGACCGTCCCTGGAAGCAGTACGCCCGCGGGTATCGCGATCTCGAGACCTGGTCGGCCCAGGCCAGGATCGAGCAGCAGGACCTGGCCGACTATCGGCAGCGGGGTGTTGAACTCGAGGAGTCGCTGGCCGAGTCGCGACGGGCGCCGCTCGACAACCTGCTGGCCGAGGAGTTCGTGGCCGCGGTTCGGAGCGTGCCCGACGATGCCCGGTCGGCTGCCCTGCTCGAGCAAGACATCCAAGGGCTGATTGATCTGGGAGCTGAAGCCGACCAGCAAGAATCCGCCGACGCCATCAACGACCGCCGCTTCGCCCTCCGCGGTGACCTGCTCGAGCGGATGAGGGACGTCGCCAAGCGGGCGAAGTTCCGGGAAAACCTGCTGGCCGGAGCCCTCAAGCTCCGCAAGGCAGGGCTCGACAAAAACCGTGCCGACTACGAGCTGGGTATCGCCGATGATGCACCGGCAGAGCGGCTTGCCGAACTGCTCTCCCTGGCCGATGCCAAGCGGCAGGAAGTGAACGAGGCGACGCTCGCCTTTCAGACGGCCAATAGCTATCGCAAGGACCTCGAGAGCCTGCTGGGCCGGATCACAGCTGGTGAAGACGTCGCTGCCAAGGCGATCTCGGACCACCGTTTCAAGCTCGTGCAGTTGCAGAAGGTCTATGACCTTCGTCGATCGAATTGGGGAAAGACGGCCCTCGAGATGCCGGTGCTCGATGCCTTCAATAGTCCTCTGAGGATCGAGCAGGTCTGGCTGCCCGATCTCACGCTGAGCAACAACTTCCGCGAGGTGGCCCGGTTTGACCGGTGCATTACCTGCCACCGGGGGATGGACGCGTCGTTGCCGGGGGCGGCCCAGGAACCGGCCTATCCCGCCGAAGAGACGATCACGGTTTCGCTGAGCACTCCGGCCGCCGAAGAGGCGACGCGGCTCGTTGCCGAGGCGCGGGCCGGGGCCGCCGGTCGGGCGAGTGGCGACGACGACGCCCTCCAGGCTCTCTACGGGCTGAGGCTCGCGGAGCGGGGCGTGTTCGACGCGGAAGCCCCCACGGTCAATGTCGTGCTGCCGGCAGCAGCCACGGAATATGACGACGCTCCGGAGCCGGCGGCGGCGGCCGCGTCGGCCGGTCTTCTGCCTGGAGACGTGATCGTCGAGGTGGCGGGTCGGCGAACAATGGCCCGGTCGGTCGCCCTTGATTCCCTGCTCGAAACACCCCGGTGGGGCAGCCCGCTGGAACTCAAAGTCAAGCGGGGGGCGCCGCAGCCCTATTCGACCCACCCGCGGCTCGATCTGTTTGTGAGCGACTCAAGCCCCCATCCGATGAAGGATTTTGGCTGCACGATCTGTCACGAAGGGCAGGGCAGTTCGACGAGCTTCAAGTGGGCCTCCCACTCACCCAACTCGCCGAAGCAGGCCAAGGAGTGGCACCAGGAGTATGGCTGGTTCAATAACCATCACTGGATCTTCCCGATGCGTCCCGAACGGTTCGAGGAGTCGAGCTGCCTGAAGTGTCATCACCAGGTGGTCGATCTCGAGCCCAGCAAGAAGTTTCCCGAGCCACCGGCGCCCAAGCTCGTCGAGGGCTACCACCTGATTAGGCAGTATGGCTGCTATGGCTGCCATGAGATCAGCGGCTACGCCGGCCCCGATCAGCGGATCGGCCCCGACATGCGGCTCGTTCCCAACTACCACGAGGTGGCCGCCGCGATCCAGGATGATCCCGGCCTTTCGGAGCTGGGGGAAACGGCCGTTCGCTGGGCAGAGGAAGTTCGCACGAGCCCCGATGGACGAATGGCTCGCGACCGGCTGCGGGACGCCATCCTTCGCGATGCCGACGCTGGCGATGACGGCAAGCTCACCCCGCGGTCGCACGAACTGGCCGCCATGCTCAGGGATTCCGAGACACCTGGCACGTTCCCCAAGGTCGGCCCGAGCCTGAGGCACCTGGCGAGCAAGGTGGGTTTTGACTGGATGTATTCCTGGCTCCGCAACCCGCAGGATTTCCGTCCGTCCACCAAGATGCCACGGTTCTTCGGCCTCTGGGATCACCTCGAGGGCCCGGGCCTCCATGAGTCGATGCGGTACGAGCCGATCGAGATCCGCTCGATGATCCGGTATCTGGCTACGTCCAGCCAGCCCTTCGACACCGTCAAGCCCTACACCGGGATCACGGCAGCCCCTGATGTGGCCCGCGGCAAGAAGGTTTTCCAGCTCAAGGGCTGCCTGGCCTGCCATCAGCATGGCGACTTCCCCGAGGCGACAAGCACGCACGGCCCGAATCTTTCGCGGATCGGGGCGAAGGCCGCGTCCAATCCACAGGGACGTGAGTGGCTGTATAGCTGGTTGCGTGATCCCGCCCGGTATCACCCGAAAACCATCATGCCCAACGTGTTGCTCGAGCCGCAAAAGCTCGCCGATGGCACGATCAGCGACCCGGCTGCCGACGCCACCGCCTACCTCATGCAATCGACCGAGGACTGGAAGCCCGAAAACATTCCCGCCGCCGATTCGCTCACCGTCGAAGAGCGGGCGGCACTCGACGAACTGGCGCTCATCTACCTCAAGGAGCGGTTCCCGACCGCCCGTGCCCAGGCTGTTCTCGAGCGGGGACTCTCCGCCGAGCAGGCCGGCCTCCGGGGAGACGAGCAGATGCTCGTTGGGCTCGAAGGCCCCGGCCGTGACAGCACGCTTCTGACCTATGTCGGCAAGAAGACGCTGAGCAAGCTCGCCTGTTATTCCTGCCACGACATCCCCGGCTTCGAGGATGCCAAGCCCGCCGGAGCGGCCCTCGCCGACTGGGGGCGGAAGGATGCCTCGCGGATCGCCTTCGAGCAGGTGTCGCATTTTGTGATGCACCAATTGGCCGATAAGCACGGCCACCATGGGATGCC
>JBBEEF010000036.1:16494-29114 GCA_040880915.1 Pirellulales bacterium | reverse complement strand
TGTCGCATTTTGTGATGCACCAATTGGCCGATAAGCACGGCCACCATGGGATGCCGGCTGGGCATGCCGGGCCTGCTGGGCCTGCTGGGCATGGCGAAGGGGCCGAACCGCACGGCCCCGAGGAAACCGCAGTCGCCGGGTCACCGTTTGCCACCGATCTCGCGTATGTGGTTCGCGGCGCAGACATTCATGTTGATCCCAAGAGTATCGATCCCGACACCGGCTACTTCCTCGACAAACTCCTCGGACACGAGCGGGAAGGTTTCCTGTGGCAGAAGCTGCGGGCACCCCGCAGCTACGACTACAAGAAGGCGGAAAACAAGACCTACAACGAGCGGTATCGGATGCCGCAGTTCCCCTTTGACGACGCCCAGCGTGAGGCCGTCATGACCTTTGTGCTCGGCCTCGTGGCTGAGCCGCCGGCACCGCAATTCGTCCACAACCCGGCACCGCGTGAACAGGCGAGGCTTGACGGTCTGGTCGTGGCAGAGCAGTTCAATTGCCGCGGCTGCCACACGTTCGAGATGGACCGCTGGGACGTGGCGTTCCGGCCGGGGGCGTTGGGCGAGGGAAGCGAACTGCCCGACTACCCGTTCCTGTCGCCGCACTTCACGCCGCAACAGGTCGCCGAGTCGCTCGAGGCGAACTCGGCCGGTCGGCGGCACGCAACGCTCGTTGGGATGCCGGCCCTCGACGCCAAGACAGGCCGCCCGCTGCTCGTCGACGAGGATGGTGTGCCGATGGAGGAGGACGACGAGGAAGCTGTGCCTCACCGGTCGGTCATGCTGTGGCACGATGCGCTCGTCGACGGCCAGCCGCGCCAGGTTGGAGGGGCCAACGTCCTTGTGCCCGAATCCGCGATCCGCGCGGGCCGTCACTATCCGGCGGTCGGCGGCGACCTTGCTCGGCTTCTCTACTCGGTGGTGATTGCCGATGAGAAAGAGATCAATCCAAACGTCAAGCCCGAGGATGCCTGGGGCTGGCTGCCCCCGCCGCTCGTGGGAGAGGGGCAGAAGGTGCAGTCGGCGTGGCTGCACAAGTTCCTGCTCAACCCCCATACGATCCGCCCGCCGGCGGTCATGCGGATGCCAAAGTTCAACTGGTCCGCGGCACAGGCCGCATCGATGGTCGATTACTTCGCGGCCGTTGACGGGGCCGAGTATCCCTATGTGTACGACCCCCGACTCGACTCCGGTTCCGTGGCCGCTAAGGAAACGGTTCGACCGGGCCACCTTGAGGGAGCCCTCAAGATCGTGACCAACACCAACTACTGCGTGAAATGCCATCTGGTGGGTGATTACTCGCCGCCGGGAAACCCCAAGGGACTCGCCCCGCAACTTGAGGTGATCCACGAGCGGCTCCGCCCCGGCTACGTCCACGACTGGATCGCCAACCCGAAGCGGTTCCTGCCGTACACCGGCATGCCAGTAAACATTCCGTTCGGTAATCCGGTCAGCCAAGACCTCTACGTGGGTACCAGCGAGCAGCAGGTCGACGCCCTCACCGATCTGCTCATGCACTTCGATCTGTTCGCCAAGCGAAACCTCTCGCTCGAAGCCTTCCTCAAGGAGTTGCCACCGGCCGCCGAACCGCCGGAGGCCCAACCCCCCGCCCAATCGGCCCTGCCTTCTGGCACCGCACCGGCCACCGACGCGGCCGCTCTCGCAAACTGAAAATCTACACGAACCATCAAAATCCGCTGGTGAGGAGCAGATGCTCCTCACCAGCCGCTCCAGCCTATAATTCAAGTGCCCTGCGGATTCGTCTGAAGCCCTGAGATCAAATCATGAAGCCCACCTCGTTTGTCTGTGCCGTCTGTTTTATGCTCGCCGTTCTCGTCTCCAGCCAAGCTGTCGATGCTCGGGCCGAATGGGGCACGCTCAAGGGCCGGTTCGTGTACGGCGGAGACGTGGCGGTGGCAGCCCCCCTCACCGTCGACAAGGACATGGAGGTGTGCGGCAAGCACAAATTGCTCACGGAAGAACTTGTCGTGGGCCCAGACAAGGGAGTGGCCAACGTCGTGGTCTTCGTGCGCGACAAAAAGGTCAAGGTCAAGCCGGAACTCGCAGCCGCTGCAAAGGAGTTCAAGCCCCAGCTCGATAATCACGACTGTCGGTTTGAGCCACATGTGCTCTTCGTGCAGGCGGGCCAGGAACTCATGATCAAGAACTCCGACAGCGTGGGACACAACAGCAACATCGCGACGGTCAAGAATTCGCCATCGAACAACCTCATCCCGGCCGGCGGCACGGTGACCGCAAAGTTCACGACCGACGAAGCGGTGCCCGCCCAGGTCACCTGCAACATCCATCCCTGGATGAAGGCTTGGCTCGTGGTCCGCGACAACCCGTACGCTGCCGTTTCGAAGCCCGACGGCAGCTTCGAGATCGCCGATCTGCCCGCCGAGGAACTCGAACTCCAATTCTGGCACGAGAAGGCTGGATACCTCGGTGAGATGACGATCGGGGGCAAGCCAGAGAAGGTCTCGAAGGGCCGCAAGAAATTCACCATCGCGGCGGGCGAAACGGATCTCGGCGAGATTGGGCTCGATGCCAAACTGTTCAAGTAGTCGAGGAGGTCGGCAGGCGATGGGTTCGATCAGGTCGGGGTATGTGTGGGCAACGCTTGTGTGTGTCGCTTTAGCACCGGGCTGCGGCTCCGGCAGGGTCGTCGGACCTATCGCTGACGCTGCAGCCGCTGCGGCACTCCGCCAGCAACTCCTCAGCAGTGACAAAGCTGCTGAGGTCGCTGCCGAGGTCGCGCCCACGGGCACCGGTTGGGCCACTCTCCAGGGCCGATTCGTGTTCACAGGCACGCCCGGCGAGCGGGCGGTGCTCGTTGTCGACAAGGACATGGAGGTCTGTGCGAAGGCGGGCATGAAACTCTACGACCAGTCGCTGCGAATCGATCCCTCGACAAAGGGTCTGGCTGATGTGGTTCTCTTCGCGCGGAAGGCGAGCCGTGTGAAAGAGGCGACGCCCCCGGCTGACCCGCTCGTGTTCGACCAGAAGAACTGCGAGTTTCTCTCGCCGGTGTTCGCGGCCCGGGTCGGCCAACCGGTGGACGTCCGCAACAGCGATCCGATCGGTCACAACACGAACATTGCCGGGACGGCCTTTAACCAACTCATCCCGGCCGGGGGCAGCACGGTGTACAAGCCCGCCGCCGAAACGGGCATGCCGATTTCGGTGACCTGTAACATCCATCCCTGGATGAAGGCCTACGCCGTATTCCGGAAGGATGGATACGTGGCTGTGTCAGCCGTCGACGGCTCCTTTAGCCTAGCCGACCTGCCTGCCGGTGAGCCGCTCGAATTCCAGGTCTGGCACGCCCGGGCCGCCGGGGGCCTCAAGCTCGACGAGCCCGAACTCAAATGGAATCCAAAAGGCCGCTTCCAGGTCACGCTTCAGCCAGACGAGGTCAAGGATCTGGGCACGCTCGAGGTTCCCGCAGCCGCGATCGGGGGCTGATCTCTGCTGTTCTGAGTCTCCAACACACGCCCATTCTCGCTTTTTTATCGCCATGAACTCCACCATTCGCAGTCTCGCTTTCGGTCTGACGCCCGCCGTGATGCTCATCGTCGGCTGCGGGCCCACGCCCCCCGCATTCTTCCGCCCCAACATGGTGGAGGCGATTTCGCCGACGGCCGAGAAGGACTCAATCTCAGCGGACCAGGCGCTCCTGCCTGCCCAGCAGCAGCAGGTTGCGACCATCATGCTGGCGATGTTCGGCACGCCCGACGACCCGGTCTGCCTGCCCGAAACGGGCCTCGACCCGGCCAAACTCCGGCTCGCGGCTGGCCCTGTTCGGAGCGATATCGTGGGTCGAAAAAACGGTCTCTACCGGGAGCACTGTGTGCACTGCCACGGGATCACGGGTGACGGGCTCGGGCCGACCGCGGCCTTCCTCAACCCCTACCCGCGGGACTACCGCCCCGGGGTGTTCAAGTACAAGAGCACGGAACGGTCCGACAAGCCGACCCATGCCGACCTCGTACGGATCCTCCACACGGGGATCCCTGGCACCTCCATGCCGTCCTTCGCGCTGTTGAGTCCGATCGAAGTCGACGCGCTCGTGGAATACGTCACGTATTTGAGCATCCGCGGCGAGACGGAACTGGCCCTGATGCGGCAGTTTTTCGAGCTCGACGACGAGGACGAAGGCAAACTGGCGGAGACGCAGGAGTTTCTGATCGCGGAGGTGCTCGAGCCGATCGCGGAGAAATGGGCCGCCGCCGTCGACGCGGAGATCGAGGTGCCGGAGATGCCCACGGGCATCGAGCTGGCCGTGTCGATCGCCAAGGGCCGCGAGTTGTTCTTCGGTGACAAGGCCAACTGCGTGAAGTGCCATGGCGTGACGGCGCTGGGAGACGGCCAGGCCAACGACTACGACGACTGGAGCAAGAACATCGTCAAGATCGAGGCTAGACTCTCTGGCCTCGCCAAGGCAGATGCCGACGCCGCCGAGCGGCAGTGGGCGGCCGAGTTTGGGCAGGTGCTCAACGGAGACGCACTCAAGCCGCGGACAATCCCCCCGCGGAACCTCCGTCGTGGCATCTACCGCGGTGGCCGACGGCCGCTCGATCTGTATTACCGGATTCATGCTGGCATCAACGGCGCCCCGATGCCCGCGGCCAAAGGCACGGTTGACCCCGACGACATCTGGCACATCGTGAACTACGTTCGCTCTCTGCCGTACGGGCTCGACGGTGAGCTCGGCGCCGACCGCACCATGGCGATGCGTCTGCCGGCGCCTGCCGGCCTCGCATCCACGGAGGAAGACTGATCCATGAAGCGAATCGGTGGGATCTTCTGGGGCCTCTTGTTTCTGGCCGTGCCTGTGCTCGGTGTTGCCACGTTTGCCGTCGCACCCTCGATCGACGTCTGGCTGCCGAAAGACGTCTCAGTGCATGGCCGGGAGATCGACGCCCTCTTCTACTTCATCCTCGCGCTCACCGGCGTGGTTTTCATCGCCACCGAACTGCTTCTCTTCTGGTTTATCTGGAAGTACGACGCCGCCGCCCGTGGCGACGAGAAGGCCACCTACATCCAAGGCAGCCACACGCTCGAGGTCGTCTGGACGATCATCCCGGCGGCTACCCTGCTGTTTCTGGCGATCTACCAGATGAACGCCTGGGCAAACGTCAAGATGCGGCGGCCCGACATGCCGCCGACCGTGGAGGTGGTGGCCCGGCAGTTCGAGTGGCGGCTGCGGTATCCGGGTCGTGACGGAATGCTCGGCACTCCCGACGACCTGCATCTCGTTAACGACCTTCACCTGCCGGTCGACGAAGACATCCTCGTCCAGCTCAAGAGCATGGACGTGCTCCACAGCTTCTTCCTGCCCAACCTGCGGATCAAGCAGGACGCGGTGCCGGGCATGAAGATCCCCGTCTGGTTCAAGGCCACCGAGACCGGCAGCTGGGACATCGTCTGTGCCGAGCTTTGTGGCTGGGGCCACTACAAGATGAAAGGCCGCGTGACGTTTGTGTCTCGGCCCGAGTTCGATTCCTGGCTCGTGCGGAAATATGCCGAGCAAGAGGCCACCCAGCCGGCTCCCGAGCCGGCTGGCACCCTCGTCACCAACTGAACAGGGTTTGAGAGTCTTCGGTTCGCCCTCCACCTCACAACCATCCCTCACACACAAAAAACACCCGCCCCCTTTTTCGGAGACCTGGCATGAGTACCGTCACAGCGCCTGTCACCATCGGCCAGGACCACGTCCCGGTACGCAAGCCGCATCCGGTATTGACGTTCCTTTCGACCTATGTCTTTTCGAAAGACCATAAGGTCATCGGGTTGCAGTTCCTGTTCTCGACGCTCGTCTGGTTCCTGATCGGCGGCCTGTTGGCGCTCGCCGTTCGCTGGCAGGTGGCCTGGCCTTGGTCCGACGTGCCGGTCGTCGGCAAGCTCTTTGCCCAGGAGGGGGGGCAGATGGCGCCCGAGTTCTACACGATGCTGTTCACGATGCACGCCACGGTGATGATCTTCCTCGTGATCATCCCGATCCTCGCCGGCGCCTTCGGCAACTTCCTGATCCCGCTCATGATCGGGGCGGATGACATGGCGTTTCCGACGCTCAACATGCTGGGCTACTGGTTCATGTGGCCGGCCTTCATCGCCTTTGGGGCGAGTTTTTTCGTGGAGGGGGGGGCCGCGTCGGGAGGCTGGACGAGCTACCCGCCGCTCTCGACAAACATCGCCGCCTCTCCCGGCGCTGGCTGGGGCCAGACGCTCTGGCTCCTCGGCCTGACCTTCGTGGGCGTCTCGTCGATGCTCGGCAGTGTCAACTACATGACGACGATCATCCTGATGAGGGCTCCCGGGATGACGATGTTTCGCCTCCCGATGACGATCTGGGCGATGTTCATCACGGCGATCCTCCAGGCCTTCGCCCTCCCGGTGCTGACCGCCGCCGGCTTCATGCAGCTGGCCGACCGGATGTTTGCCACCGGGTTCTTCTCGCCCGAAGGCAGCATCATCAACAACGCCGTGGCCGGCCCGGGCGGCGGCCAGCCGCTGCTCTGGCAGCACCTATTTTGGTTCTATAGCCACCCGGCTGTGTACATCATGATCCTGCCAGCGATGGGCATGGTGAGCGACATCCTCACCTGCTTCGCCCGCAAGCCGCTCTTCGGCTACCGGCCGATGGTCTATTCCGTGGCGGGGATCGCCGGCCTGGGCTTCATCGTCTGGGGCCACCACATGTTCATGTCGGGCATGAATCCCGCCCTCGGGATCACCTTCATGGTCTCGACGATGATGATCGCGCTGCCGAGCGCCGTGAAGACCTTCAATTGGCTGGGCACTGTCTGGGGCGGCAAGATCCAGTTTACGACGTCGATGCTCTTCGCCTTGTCTTTCGTGTCGATGTTCATCATCGGCGGTCTGTCGGGCATCTTCATGGCAGCGACGCCGGTAGACATCTTCATCCACGACACCTACTTCATCGTGGCTCACTTCCACTACGTCCTGTTCGCCGGCACGGCGATGGGGGTGTGGGCGGCGATCTACTTCTGGTTTCCGAAGATGTTCGGCCGCACGATGAACGAGTTCTGGGGAAAGGTCCACTTTTTCCTCACGTTCATCTTCCTGAACGGCACGTTCTTCACGATGCACATTCTCGGGGCGGTCGGCTTTCCACGGCGGCTGGCCGACGCCTACCACTATGAGACGTTCCATCATCTCCAGCCGATGAACGCGTTCATGACCTACTGCGCGATGGGGATGGTTGCCTGCCAGGTCGTGTTCGCGATCAACTTTTTCTGGAGCATGTTCTATGGGCCGGTGGCCGGGCGGAACCCCTGGAACGCCAACGGCCTCGAGTGGACTGCCCCGAGCCCACCGGGCCATGGCAACTTCGACTTCCAGCCGGTGGTCTATCGTGGGCCTTACGAATATTCCGTGCCGGGCGTCGAGAAGGACCATCTCATGCAGACCGACCCGCCCAACGCCGCCGCCACGGCAGCGGCAGCGGCGCATCACTGAGAGAAGGCAACTCGGCCCTGCGAGCGACCATCATCACCTCGACCGGCCGTCCCGTGGTGCCGGAACCAGATTCTCCATGAAACATCTGCCCCACCTCGTCGCCGTCCTGCTCGTGGTGGCAACGGTGGTGTTGCTTTCGTTCGGCGCGCTTGTGACGACCTACGAGGCAGCGATGGCAGTGCCTGACTGGCCTGCCACCTACGGCCGCAACATGTTTCTGTTCCCGCTGGCCGAGTGGCTGGGAGGGCCGTGGGATCTTTTCCTGGAACATGGACACAGGCTGCTCGGAGCCACGGTGGGCCTGATCACCCTGGCGTTGGCAGCGGCGGTCTGGCGTTGGAGCCCGGCCGCGACCGTTCGGTGGCTGGCTGTGGCGGCCGTGGTGCTCGTGGTGATCCAGGGCGGGCTGGGTGGAGCCCGCGTGTTGCTCGACGACACAACGGTCGCGAAGGTGCATGCCTGCACCGGTCCACTCTTCTTCGCGGTAACGGTGGCCCTGGCCGCGCTCACGCGGCAATCGGGTTCGGTCATGATGCCGCGGGTTGCTGCGGGACTCGCTGCCGCGGTCCCCGTCGCCGCCTACGCCCAGCTCGTTGCCGGGGCCCAACTGCGGCACCTCGACCCGGCCACGCCGCCGCGGATTTTTCACTTCCTTGTCGGCACGCACGTGCTCGGAGCGATCGCGGTGGCCCTGATCGTGGCCGCTGTGGCCGTGATGACGCGTGGCACGACGAATCTCCGAGCGCGACGCTGGGCGCTGGTGCTCACCGCCGCTGTGGTGGGTCAGTTGCTGCTTGGTGGCGGCACCTGGGTGGCGAAATATGGCATGCCGTCGGCGGTGTTACCGGATGGGTGGCGGCTATCTGCCCCGATCGTCGCCCGCAGTGGCTGGGGAGCAGCCACCGTCACGACGCATGCTGTTCTCGGAATGCTGATTCTCGGCGGCGGGGTGGCGCTCGCGATCGCGGCGGCGGGCCCAGCGGGCTCCGCCGGCGAAGCGAATTCGCCGCTGATCGCCCGCGGTTCGTTCCGCCGGCACACCGGGGTGCCCGCATGACGCCCGCCCCCTTTGCCGTTGACCCGGCACCGGCTCCTTTTGCCGTCGCCCCAGCAACCGCCTGGGTACCGACCGTTGGAAGCCGGCCGTCCGCCGAGCCCATCGAGGTGACGGCTGGTCTGGCCCCCATGCTCGCCGACATCTCGCGGCTTGTCCGCCCACGGATCGCCGTGATGGTGCTGGCAACCGTGGTATCTGCCGCCTGGCTCACTGCCGGCCGTCCGGCTGATCCTGCCCGGCTCGGCTGGCTCCTCCTCGGGACGGCGCTCGTGGCCGCGAGTTCAAGCATCGCGAATCAGGTGCTCGAGCGGCGGACCGATCGGCTCATGCGGCGGACGGCCTCTCGTCCGCTCGCTGCCGGGCGGCTCGCCGTGCCCACCGCTTGGCAACTCGCCGGGGGAACACTCGCCGCCGGTGCGATCATCTCCTGGCTGGCAGCCGGTTGGCCCGCGGCCGCGGCCGGGGTGGCCACCTGGCTTGTGTATGTCCTCGCCTACACGCCACTCAAGCAGATCACGCCGCTCAATACCGCCGTGGGGGCGGTGGCCGGGGCGATGCCGGTGGCGATCGGCTGGCTGGCGGCCGACGGTCCTTCGCGGCTGGCGGCCGGTGATGCCCGCGGAGCCTTGGCTGTCTTGGCACTGGCGACGGTCCTCTACCTCTGGCAGTTTCCGCACTTCATGGCGATCGCCTGGATCTACCGGGCTCAATATGCCGCCGCCGGCTCACGGATGCTCACGGTCGTCGATCCCAGCGGGCTGCGGGCCGCCGGTCAGGCCCTGGCCGCGGCGATTCTCCTCGTGCCGGCCGCTCTCGTGCTGGCCGTGCCCTCGGGCAGTATTCGGATGTTCCTGGCGGCGGCGGTCGCTGGGAGCGTGTATCTTCTGGCTACAGTCTGGTTTGCCGTCTACCGCGACGATGCCGCGGCCCGGTTCCTGCTCCTTGCCTCGCTTGGGTCTCTGCTCGGCCTGCTCACCGCGGCGGTCGTGTTCGGGGGGCCGGGCTAACGATCCTCCCCATGAGCGCCGTAGTTCCTCGGCCACAAGAAATATCCCATGAGCTCCCCCGCAATTTCCGTTCCTCATGGCCACGACAACGACCACGGTCACGGCCATCACGACGGCCATGACGACGGCCACCATGGCCATATCCACCTCCAGTATCAGCCCAGCCTGCCGCTCTCCCGTGGCAAGCTCATCATGTGGCTGTTCCTGTCGACGGAGATCATGTTTTTTGCCGCGTTGCTCGGTAGTTATGTCGTGCTGCGGTTCGGGGCTGCGGTCTGGCCAAAGCCCCACCATGTTCACCTCTCGGAGCCGCTTGGAGCCTTCAACACGTTTGTCCTGATTTGCTCGAGCGTCACGATCGTGCTCGCGTTCGAGGCGACCAAGGCCAACAAGGCCTCGCTCGCAAGGCTCTGGATGATTGCCACGCTGGTGCTCGGCTCGCTCTTTCTGGGAATCAAGGGCTACGAGTACCAGGCGAAGTTCTCGCACGGCATTTTTCCCTGGGCCCCGCACGGGCTGATCCATGAGCGGCCCGATCTCTACTACGGCTCGGCTGTGCGTGCCAGGCTCGGTGAGCCGGCGATCATCGACCGGCTCAAGACGCTCGACGAGACCCCGGCCGAAAACCTCGCATCCGAGCAACGGGCCGCCCGCTCGGCACTTCAGGATGTCCGCCGGATGCTCTCCGACACCAACCAGCAGGCCTTCGAAATGGCCGTGGTCGCCGACCAGATCGCCCCGTTACCCGCAGAGGGCCCGAGCAGCCATGGCGGCGGCCATGCCCACGGGATCAACGACGCCTTCCCCTGGTTGCGGCTGCCGATCGTGATCCCCGGCGGCAACATGTGGGCGAGCACCTACTTCCTGCTGACCGGCTTCCATGCGATCCATGTCATCGTCGGGCTGATCGTGTTCGCCGTGCTGCTCACCTTCACGCTCGGCTCCGCGCGAGCAGGAATGGTCGAGAATGCCGGCCTCTATTGGCACTTCGTCGACCTGGTGTGGATCTTCCTGTTTCCGGTGATGTACCTGTTCTGACTCCTTTTTCGGCCCCGGGGCTCGTTTGCCATGTCTGACCACACAAGCTCGCACGACCCCGCCGGCCATGGTGATCCCGCCGGCCATGGTGACCATGCCCACGGGGGTCTGGGCAAGTACCTGGTCGTGTTCGCAGTGCTCTGCTTCCTGACAACGATGTCGTTTTTCACCTATTCGGCGGCTTGGCCGTGGCGGGACCAGCCCCAGGTGGGCTGGGCGTTCATGATGGCAGTCTCCTGCATGAAGGCCCTGCTCGTCGTGCTGTTCTTCATGCACGTCTGGTGGGAGGCAAACTGGAAGTACGTGCTCACGATCCCGGCCGCCATGATGGCCGTGTTTCTGGTGATCATGCTTGTGCCTGACATCGGGATGCGGAACCGGATGGTGTCGCAGGAGCGGGCCCTCCACATGGCCCGGCCGGCCGACCTGCTCTTGCTCGAGAAGGCCGCCGACGCCGGCCGCGTCGACCCCGCGGCCCATTGACCCAATGACACACCAGGCTACTCGCGTCAGTTTCCTGCCCAACGGTGGATATTCGATCTGGGTATCTCTGGGCTTGGTATGTCTGGTCGTGGCATGTCTGGGCATGGCTTCTGGCTGTGCCGAGCGGCCGCAGGTCGGGGTAGGGGAGCCTGAGCCCGATCTCGAGTTCGCCGCGGCCGTCGACCCCGCCGCCCCCTTCACGCTCACCGACCAGGACGGGCAGGAGTTTTCCTCGGATTCACTCGCCGGGAAGGTGTGGCTCGGTGCGGTTTTCTTTTCGAACTGCCCGGGGCCGTGCTTCCGGGAGAATCAGGCAATCGCCGACATCCTCCGAGAGATCGATGATCCTAACTTTATCGCGGTGAGCCTGACCTGTGATCCTGAAACCGACACCCCCGAGGTCCTCGGTCGGTATGCCGATCGCTTCGCCGCCGACACCGCCCGCTGGAAGTTTCTCACCGGCGACATGGCGGTGATCCAGCGGGTGGGCACCCAAAAATTCCTCCTGCCCACCGAACTGGGCGTGCATGCCGAGAAGGGGGTCGTGTTTGACCGCGAGGGCCAACTCCGCGGCGGCTACTCGCTCACCGACGCCAACCGGGTCGAGCTGCTCAAGAAGCTCATCCGTGAGGTGCTGGCCGAGGAGCATGCCGCCGACCCGGCCGCGGGGGCGAAAGAGCCGGCCCCAGCTTCCGAAGCCAGGGCCGAAGGAGATGCCGCCTGATGACTGCGTGTCTCGCTGCGGCAGATCGGATCCACCCGCTGGCCACGACCAACGCGGTGCTCAACTCAATCGCGACGATCCTGCTGGTCGCTGGTTGGGTGTTCATTTACCGCGGCGAGTGGCAGGCTCATCGCGTCGCCATGATCGCAGCGTTTGCCACATCGGCGGTGTTTCTCGTCTGCTACCTCGTGTATCACTGGTTGGAGGGGAGCCGGAAGTATGCCGGCCCTGAATCCCTGCGACTCTTCTACTACGCGATCCTCGTGACCCACGTCATCCTGGCCGCTGCGGTGCCCGTGCTGGCCGTGCGGATGTTTTTCCTCGCCTGGAGGGGCCGCTGGGAAGCCCATCGCCGTCTCGGCCGGATCACGCTGCCGATCTGGCTCTATGTGTCGGTCACCGGCGTGGTGATCTACCTGATGCTGTACCGGCTTCCGGCAGCCGCGTAGCCAGTTTGGCTCTGCCCTTGTTGGCCGGCCGGTTCCTCCGGGGATCCCGCCGCGGGCTCCCCGCCAGCCGGTTCGCATGGCTATAATTCTGGTATGAGACACACCAGCCGGATCATCTGTGTGCTGGCGGTCGCCGTCGCTCTCGTGACAGCGGCAGAAGCGGTCGGCTGCCCAAACTGCAAGGACGGGGTCAACACGTCTGATCCCGCAGGGCTCAACCTGGCCCGCGGCTACTTCTTCAGCATCCTGATCATGCTTGCGATGCCGTTCACGCTCATCGGGTCGTTCGCCGCCTACGTGTGGCGGGAGATGCGGCGGCAGCAACGGCGCGAGGCTGAGGCCGGGATGATTCAGCCGGAGGCCGGGATGATTCAG
>JBBEEF010000036.1:7812-16394 GCA_040880915.1 Pirellulales bacterium | reverse complement strand
GCAACGGCGCGAGGCTGAGGCCGGGATGATTCAGCCGGAGGCCGGGATGATTCAGCCGGAGGCCGGGATGATTCAGGCAAAGGCCGGGATGATTCAGCGGGAGGCCGCAGCCCGAGTGAATTCGTGATGGCCGGAGTCTTCCCCGACGCCGTGTTGCCGGGGCTGTCTCCCTCCCAGGCCAAGACCGCTCGGGCACCGCGAAACTACCTGTCGGCGAAAGAGTACCGCCGGCTGTTCTGGGCATTCATGCCGCCGGCCATCGTGATCCTGGTCGCCCTCGAGCTGTTCACGCGGCCGCTCTTCGAAGCGCCTCCCGGCCCGCCCGCGGAGGCCCAGGTCGACACCCGGCTCGTGGCAGTCGTCGGGCCGCCCCCCGGCGATGATGCCGTCGTAATCCTTCCTGCTGACGCGCCGCCCGAGACCGTTGACGAGGCCCTCTTGGGGGCGTCGCTCGCAGCGCTCACCCGTGTTCGCGATGCCACCTTCCTGGGTGCCGCCGATCGGGATGCGTGGCTGGAGACCTGCCTCACCCTTCAGGGCTTCGATGGCCGCGTCATGCCCACGCCTGCGGACGTCGGGTTCACGGAACTCTTCAGCCAGCCGCGGTCCTTCCGGGGCCGCGCGGTCCGAATCCGGGGCCTGCTCCACCGGCTCGAGCGTCTGGAGTCGGTGGCCAACGACTACGGCATCGACCACTTCTGGCAGGGCTGGCTCGAGCCCGCCGGTGGGCCGGCGACGCCGGTCGCCGTCCACTTCCTCCAGGTGCCGGAGGGGATGGTCTCAGGTCTGGAAATCCGCGAGCCGGTGGAGGTGAGCGGTTTTTTTCTCAAAAACATGGCGTATCGAGCCGGCGACGGCGTCCGGGTCGCGCCCCTGATCCTGGCCCGCGAGCCGGTCCGTCCGGGGGCGGGCTCGGCCGATCGCGGGCTCGGATTCTGGGACCGCTCGATCAGTGCCGTCGGCGTTGCTACGATGCTCGCTGTGGTGACGGCGATCGGAATTGCCTTCCTGATTGTCGGCCGCGGCCGGCGGCGGCGTCTTGAATCCACTGATCTCGATGTGGCCCTGTCCGGCGTCGAGCCATTTTCGGTGGCCGACTCGCTTCGCCGTGTGGCCGCCGACGAGGTGGCAGGCGACGACGATCCTCGAGGGGGAGCGAACACATGACGGACTGCGGCACATGGCGGTGGTGGAGCATGATCCGGGAAGCGACCCGGGCTGTGGCTTGCATCTCAGCCTGCGTGTTGGTCGTGCCCACGCAGGCCGCAGACGACCCCATCGATTTTCCGGCGTTTCTTGTTCTCCGAGAGATCGACCTGCCCAAACGCGAGCCGCTCACGGCGGCGACCGCGTGGGGGGAGGATGCCGAACAGACGCTCGTCAAGGTGCTCAAGCGGCTCGACGCCCCCGAGGGCCTGGCGGCCGGCTGGCCGGCGCAAGCGACTCCCGCGCCGGCCGCAGGCGAGGCGGTGGCCGTGGCCGACACGCTGCTGGCGGTTCGGGGCAAGGCGACCTTCGTGGCCCCGCGGCGACTGCCGCCGGAACTCGCTGAACTCTTCGGCAAGGCCGAGTATGACATCGTCCGGATCGTGGACGACCGCGGGCTCGTGGTCGATGTCGTCACCAATGCCGCCCCGAGGGAGTGGCCGCGGTGGCAGCCGATCGACGAGCCGGCCGGAGCCATCGGCCTCACGCTTGCCACCGCGGCGGCGCCTCGTCCGCAGGCTGCTCCCGCAGGCTCCTCCGAGTGGCCGGCCGCCGCTCCCGCGCTTGTGCTCGGGGCCGCCCGTGTGGCCTGGTATCCCGACACACCCCTGGGCCGCATCGGGATGGACTACGGGCTGTTCGACACGGTTGTCGACGGCACGAAGCTGGGGGCGGGCGACGCCGCCGCCTTCTATGCCGTGCTGGGGGCCGCCGGCCGCACGGGCCGCAAGGCCATCGCGGAGGCCGCAGGGGGTCTGACCGACGTGCTACCGCTCATCGACCCCGGTCGCGGTTGGTTTCCCGCCCGCCGTGGCGACCCGGTCGTGATCGACGGTGTGGCGATGCGTGCCATGAAGGTGTCGATCGACGAGCCATACCTGCGGAAGGCCGTGGGCGCTGACCACTACTGGGAGGTCTTCGTGTTTGTCGAAACGCCGCTGCTCGAGGTGAACGGCCGCAAGCAGACGTCCTTCCCGATCGTCTGCTGCATGCGGGAATTGCCGCCAGGCATGCCATCGGGCGAGCGGATCAACGAGCGGGTTCGGGTCGCCGGCTTTGGCTTCAAGCGGTATGCCTACACGTTCGAGGAATTGCGGCCCGATGAGACTGGCCGCGTCCCCGAGCAATTGGGCCGCCGGCAGACGACGCTCCTGATCGGCCCGCAGCCGGCCTGGTCGCCGCCGCCAACGGAGGCCGCCACGCAGCCGATCTGGGTGATTGCGGCCATCGCCGCGGTCGTCGCCCTGGCCGCCATGCTCGGCCTCGGACTGATCTATGGCAACTGGTCACTCAACCGGTCGATCCGGCGGTCCCGTGAGGAACTGCCCGACCGGATCGATCTGCCCGCCGACGACCAGGAGGGTGGCAGGTAGCAGCTCGCCTCCGCCGTCCGCCCTCCGTCCACACCCGCCTCCGTCCCTCCTTCATTCCTCGCCCCCTCCCTTCCTCTGGAGTCCTGCATGCGACGCGCGAAGATCTCGATCATCGGAGCCGGTAATGTCGGCGCCACCACCGCCCACTGGTCCGCTGCCGCCGAGCTTGGCGACATCGTGCTGCTCGACATCCCCGCTACCGAGGGCATGCCCGCCGGCAAGGCCCTCGACCTCTTTCAAGCGGCTCCGATCATGGGGTTTGACGCGCGGATCACGGGCACGACCGACTGGGCCGATACCGCCGGCAGCGATGTCGTGGTCGTGACCGCGGGCATCGCCCGCAAGCCGGGGATGAGCCGCGATGATCTCCTCTCAACCAACGCCAGGATCGTCGGCGACGTGGCCGCGAAGATCCGTGACACGAGCCCGGAAGCGATCGTGATCGTGGTCTCGAACCCGCTCGACGCCATGGTCCAGCGGACCTTTCAGGTGACCGGTTTCCCGGCCGCCCGCGTGATGGGACAGGCGGGGGTGCTCGACACCGCTCGCTACCGGGCCTTCCTCGCGCTCGAACTCGGCGTGAGCGTCGAGGACATCACCGCGGTGCTCCTCGGCGGCCATGGCGACACCATGGTGCCGATTCCCAGCTGCACAAGCGTGGGAGGCATTCCGGTGACCCAGCTCATCACGGCCGACCGGCTCGAGGCGATCGTCGATCGCACCCGCAAGGGAGGGGCCGAGATCGTGGGCCTCCTCAAGACCGGTAGTGCGTACTACGCTCCCGCCGCTGCGACCACGCAAATGGTCGAGGCGATTGTCCGTGACAAGAAGCGACTCATTCCGGTGGCGGCCTACTGCGACAGCGAGTACGGCGTGGGAGGTTACTTTGTTGGCGTGCCGGTGATCCTCGGCAGCGGCGGGGTTGAGCGGATCGTCGAGCTCGATTTGCTTCCCGCGGAGCGGGCTGGGCTCGACCACAGCATTGCCGCCGTCAAGGAACTGGTGGCCGCCATGGACCGGCTCACGACCGCCGCCTGAAGCCGCACGGCACACGGGCGTCGGTCCACCGGTCTTACGCCGCTTCTCAGGCTTGCCGGGGCCACCTCAGCTGCCACGGGCTGGCGTTGTCCGGCCCAGGGGGTTTCGCTACAAACCCTCGTCCCGGTTCCCCCGGGGGGAGCCACGAGGAGCATTCGCCATGAGCCCTGCCCGCCGACACCCGCAGCCTTCCGCAGCCACCGGCGCGGGCCGCCGCAAGCTCTCCCGGAACCTCGCGGCCAACTGGACCGGTGACGCCCGCGTGTTTGTGCCGCAGGGCTACGAGCCCGGATACGACTATCCGCTCCTCGTATGGCTTTCCAACAAAGACGGCGACTCGTTCGACCTGGGTCGGGCGATGGCCCGTGTGAGCCTGCGGAACTTCGTGGCCGTTCAGCCGGCCCGTGACGGTGCGGCCATGTGGCGGGCGATCGACCGGGTCACCGACCGCCTCAGCATCCACCCGCGACGGATCTGGCTCGTCGGCCACGGTTCCAGCGGCACCGATGCCTTCCGCACAGCCTGCCAACACCCCGACGCCTTCACCGGCGTGGTCTCGCTCGGTGGCGATTTCCCGCACAGTGAGCCGATCCTCGGCCGACTGGCCGAGGTTCGCCGGATGCCGATGCTGCTCTGCTCGCAGGCGGCGGCCCTGGCCGCAAATCCCACCGCGCTCGATCGCACGTTGCGGCTGTTTCACTCCTGCGGCGGCACGCTCACAGTCCGTATTTACCAGCAGGGCAGCTGCCTTTCACGGGCGACCCTGGCCGACGTCAATCGCTGGCTCATGGACGAGCTGTGCGGGGCGACGGTTCCCCTCCAGCCGCACGGTGCGGCCTGATCGGCCGCTCGGCCGCGACACATAAGCTGGCTAGAGGATCAACGATCGTCGCGAACCCGCGAACCAAACTCGGGAAAGGATTCCCATGACCGACCCCCATGACCCGACCGCGGGCATCACGCCGCGGGATCTGCTGCCCTTGCGTCCGGCTCGTGACGGCACGTCACTGGCCGAACTGCTGGCCACAATCGCCGTCGACGTCGCTGCCGCCCGGCGGCGGAGCGGCCTGCCGCCGGTAACCATCGACGTGGATGTCGCGGCCGGCCACACGCTGCCAGGCGATGCGGCGACGCTCCGGGCCGGCCTGCTGCCGCTGGTGGCCGCGGCCTGCGAGGCTGCCGCCGGCGCGACGCTTGCCAGCGACTCGCCCCGGCTCCGCGAGGTGGTGGTCACGACGGTTGCGACGCCCGCGGGGCTCGAGGTCGAGGTGGCCGATTCTGGTCCAGGGCCGGTCGGCATCCCGGCCGCCGCGCTTGCAGCCGCCCGTGGTCTGGCCGACCGCTTCGGCGGCGATGTGCGGGTCGTCGCCTGTCCGGAGGGAGGCGCTGCAGTGACACTCCGCCTGCCCACCCGCCGCCACCGCAGCCTGGCCGCCTGACCACACCGCTCCGAAAGCCGTCTCCATGCACCAGCCCCACGCCGACGACTCGCGGCGGAAGAGTTCCCGGGTAACCCCCGCGCAGATCGTGGGCATCGGGCTCGTGGCCGCGTCGCTCGGCTGGGCAGCCTGGCTCCTGCGGGACCGGCCGATGAGTGAGGAAGTGGAGCTCCTGCCTGGCACCGTGCTGCCGTCGTCGGAGCTGGCGATCGTCGAGGCCGCCTTCGATCGCGCCCAGCTCATCGACCACCGTACCGAGGATGGCCGCGTCTGGGTGCCGCGTCCGCGGCAGAGCGCCTACATGCGGGCGCTGGTCGACGCCGAGGCGCTGCCCCGCGAATTCGGCAGCAGCCTGCGTCGCGCCCTCGAGCAAAACAGCCCCTGGCAGAGCAGGGCGGTGCAGGAGGAGATGCTCCGGGTCGCCGTCCAGGAGGAGCTGGCCCACGTCATCTGCTCGATGCCTGGCATCGAGCGGGCGGCGGTTCTCTCCGACGTCGACACGCGTTCCTCGGTGGCGGGCCTGGCCGGCGGACCTGCGCGGACGGCGAGCGTCAACATCCGCACCCAGCCCGGCATCGAGCTTGAACCGGCCCGCGTGCATTCGATCCGGGTGCTCGTGGCCGCCTCGATCGCCGGGCTGCCGGCCGAGCAGGTGGCCGTCACTGACCTCCGCAGCGGCCGCGTCTTCACCGGGCCGCTCGTCGTCGAGTTGAGTGGCGACGACCTCGCCCAGGCCGATCCTGCTCTTGCCCGCCGAATCGCCCACGAGCGGCACCTCACCACGAAACTCCGCCAGGCACTGGCCTACGTGAAGGGTGCGGTCATCGACATCACCGTCACGTTCGCTCCACCGCCGCCACGACTGCCTCCCGCCGAGCCCCCGACCAGCGGACAACGGGTCGCCGATGCCAACTCGCCGGCCGCCGTCGATCAAGAACGCCGCGCGGCAGTGCTTGTCGAGCAGGCGATAGACGATGAACAGCCGGCCACGATTCTCGTCTCACTCGCCGTCCCCGATGAGTTCTTCGCGGGCCTGGATCCCGAGGCCGCCTTGGCCCTCGAGGAGCGGGTTCGCGGCCATGTGCTCGCCGTCTTGCCGCCCAGCTCCCGGGCCGATGGGAGGCGGGTGGTCGTGTCGAGGTTTCCCACGGTGGCGACAGGCCCACGGCGGACCGTCCAGCGGGCCGCGGCCGCTACGCCCCCGGTGCCGGCAGGCGGGTCGTCCCAGCCGGCTGCCGGCGATGAGTCGCGGGTGAGTCTCGAGGCTGCCTGGAAGGCGATCCTTGCCGGCCGAACCGCCGATGTTCCCCGCGAGGTGTGGCTGGCCATGATCGCCGTTGCCGCAGGTCTTCTCGGGCTGCTCGTACTCCGCCCCCAACGAAGTGAATCGCGGTCGGCGCGGCCCAAGCGAAATCAGCCGGAGCGAATCGACTGGTCGAGCCTGCCCGGTCGGGCGGCAGCCGACGGGCAGCGGGAAGAGAGCCTCCGGGAAGCCGCATGAATGCCCCCGCCCACAACCGCCGGTCTGCCCGCCTCCGTGGCCCGCGTCCGCGGATCGAGCTCGAAGGCGTAGCAGCACAAACCCGCTCGACAATTGCCGCCAGGGATCGGAGCTGGTGGCTCGCAACTGCCGTCCTCATCTGCGTGCTCATCGCCCCAGCGGGTGCCGATGAGCCGGCGCCGCTGCCGCCGCTTCCCGAGGACGTGCTTTCGGATCCGGCCGTGAAGGCTGTTTCGGTGGAAGCGGCCGTGTCGGCACCCCTCCCACTCCGTGGATCGCCCGCCGCCGCCGCCCCCGCGGGCCGCGGGGGAGTTGCCGGACCGCTCGGCGACTGGACGGTGCTCGCGGCGATCGTCGCTGCGTTCGCGCTGCTGGTCGTGTTCCGCTTCCAACAGTCTCGCCGCCGCGGTCGAATGCTACCGCCAGACGTTTTTGAGGTGCTCGGCGAGACCTCGCTGGGAGGGCAGCACGGCGTCCGCGTTGTGCGGTTTGGGCCTCGGACGCTCCTCGTGGGCGTCTCCGGATCCGGTTGCCAGACACTCGCAAGCATCGACGATCCGCAGGCGACCGAGCGGATCGTGGCCGCCTGCCTCGGGGCCCGCCCGCCACTGCGGCCGGCTCGTTTCGCGGGCCGCTCTGCACCCTCTTCCGCTGCCCGCGGCGAGCCCGCCGGCGGGGAGGCTCTATGAACAGCTCGGGCCGCCGGTTCCTGTGCGGAATCGCCCTCGTCTGCTGCGTCGGGCTCGTGGCGACAGGCCATGCCGACGACGCCGGCGTCAACACGCCGGCGCTCGTGCCCACGCTTGCCGGCACGCCCGAGCCCTCGGCCCCCGTTGCCGAGCAACCGCCGGCCGAGCAACCGCCGGCCGAGCAACCGCCGGCCGAGCAACCGCCGGCCGAGTTGGCTCTACCGCCCGCCACCGCGACCCCTCCCGCCCCCGCCGCTACACCAGCGCTCGACTGGAACCCCGAGTCGCTCCTCGGTGGCCGCACGATTGCCGCCCTGCTGCCCTCGGCGGTTCTCTTCGGTGTGGTCACGCTCGCGCCGGCAGTGCTCCTCATGACCACCTGCTTCGTGCGGATGTCGGTCGTGCTCGCGCTTGTGCGGCAGGGGCTCGGTGCTGCCGGCGTGCCCTCCAACCAGATCGTGGCATCGCTAGCAATCTTCCTTTCGGCAATGGTGATGTGGCCGGTCTGGACACGGGCCTGGAACGAGGGTGTGGCTCCCTACCGCACCGGTGCGATCCCTGCCGCCGAGGCCTTCGAGCGGGGCTCACTGCCGATCCGCCGCTGGATGGCAACCCAGATCGAGCAGGCGGGTAACCGCGACACGGTGCTTGTGTTTCTCGCCCGCCATCCCACCGGGCCCCGCGAGGCGGCCACGTACGACGAGGTGCCGCTCGAGGTGCTCTTGCCGGCCTTTCTCGTGAGTGAACTGGAGACGGCGTTCACGATCGGCCTGCGGCTGCTTGTACCCTTCCTCGTGCTCGACATCCTCGTGGCCACGCTCGTCGTTTCCACGGGACTCGTGATGCTCCCCCCCACGCTCGTCTCGCTGCCGCTCAAGCTGCTGGTGTTCGTTGCCGCCGACGGCTGGACGCTCGTCGTGCGGGCGCTCGTGGATGGGTTCGTCGCCTCCTGAGAGACCCTCCGGCCATGGCCGAGACCCAGCTTGTCGAACTCGTCCGGGAGGCGATCCTGGCCGGCTGCCTCGTGCTCCTGCCCGTGCTCGCGGCCGGTTTCGCGGTGGCGTTTCTTGTGGGGCTCGTGCAGGCGGCGACGGGGATCCACGAGCCGGTCGTCGGCCTGCTGCCGCGACTCGTCGTGATGACGGCGGTGCTCTTGGTCACGCTGCCGTGGATGGTCGAGCGGCTGGCGGAACTCTTTCGTTCGGCAGTCGTCGGCTCCTGAGCGCTGCCCTGCGCCGGCCGAAGGCACTCCATCCGAGACACCGCACCGAGACACCGCATCATGGAAACCCCCTCACTTCCCGCTCTGCTTATGGCCGATCCGGCCCTGGCGTTG
>JBBEEF010000036.1:0-7712 GCA_040880915.1 Pirellulales bacterium | reverse complement strand
CTGGATGTCTTGCCCCTGGATGTCTTGCCCCTGGTTGCGGGGGAGGCGGTTGTTGGCCTTGGGCTCGGCCTCGTGGTGGCGGTCGCTTTCGCGGCGGCCGCGTGGGCTGGCGGGATCCTGGGCAGTGTCTCGGGGCTGACCTGGGCCGACGACTTCACGCCCGACGCACCGGCAGGGGAGGGGGGCGCCGCACGGCTGGCCACGTGGCTGGCGGTGGCAGGATTTCTCACTGCGGGCGGTCATCTGGCCGTGGTGGCGGGCCTCGTCGACAGCACCGGACGGCTGCCGGTCGGTGGGCTCGCGGTCGCCGACCGCGCTGCCTGGATCGAACTCCTGGCCGCAACGCCCACGGCCGCGGTCATGCTGGCGATGTCGCTGGCCGCGCCGGCGCTCGTCGCTGTGCTTACCTTCCATGTCACCGCCGCGATCTGCCTGCGGAGCGTCCGCTTCGCGTCGGGGCCGGGACTCATCCAGGCTGCCGCCGCGGTTGTGCTCCTGGCGGCGGTGATCCACGGCACGGCCACCTGGACCACCGGCTTCGCGAGTGCCGTCCGCGAGCCGATTGAACGCTCCCTCCTCGAACTGCGGCCCTGAAGCCCCCCGACGTGATTCATGTCCGACACCTCAGACCGCACGATTCCCGCCACGCCCCGCCGCCGCGAGGAGGCCCGCCGCCAGGGTCTTGAGCCCAACGCGACCTTGCCAGCCTGGGCGGCGTCGGCGGCCACCGCGATCCTGCTTGTGCCGGCGTGGGCGCGGGCGACCATCCCCGCCGCTGCCGAGGCCTTCCGCGAGGCGGTGGCTGCGGCGGCCCAACCTGAAGCCGGCATTCCTTGGCCGCTGAGCCCGGCGGTCGTGCTGCCGTCGCTGGGCCTGATCGCCGCCTCGCTCGCCGCCGGGCTGGCGGTGCGGCTCGCCTGCGATGGCCTCTCGTTTCGGCCTGGTCTGGCAGCGTTCGATCTGCGGCGGATCGATCCGCTCGCCGGCCTGCGGCGGATCGTCTCTCGCGGCACGCTCGCGGGCATCGCGGGGCAGGCGGTTGCGCTCGCTGGACTTATCATGGTCGCGATGCTCGCGGCCCGGCCGCTGGTCGCGGTTGTGGCAGCGCCACCGGCACCGGGCGAGATGGCGGCCGCGGGGCATGCCGCCTGGCAGACGCTCGTCTGGCTCGTGGCGGCCGCGGCGGCAGTGGCTGCTTGCCAGTGGCTGCTTACCCGGCGGCAGTTCGAACGCCGGATCATGATGACGCCGCAGGAGTTCGCCGACGAGACGAAAGACCTCCAGGCGGCTCCCCGCGTGCGGCTTCTCAATCAGCGGCGGCAGGCGGGTTAGCCGCTGGCGACGTCTGGCACGGCGTAGCCGTAGCGGTCGATGAACGGCTGCCAGCGGCGTGCGATCTCGGCGACCAGACGGGGATCGTGGCGGTAGGTGTTCGTGCGGTATTTCTTCTGCCCCGGAGCATCCACCGCGGCCTCGAGCGCAGGCCGCACCGCGGCGAAGTCTTCGAGCCCGAGCCGGTCGTAGGCCTCAGCGAGCCGGCCCACCGGATCGGCCACGAGGTCTTCGTACCGCAGTTCGAGGAGCCGGCCCGGCGGCAGGGCCTGCCGATCCCGTTCGAAGGCGGCGTACATCTCGTCGAAGCAGGCGAACACGTAGTGCTCGAGTGCCTCGCCGCCGTCCACCTGGAGTCCCTGCACCTCGTCGAGCGACCGCCACAGCCGGACCGTCGAGGGGAAGACCACAAACGGGTCGCGGACGACGTGGAGGAATCGGGCCTCGGGAAACATCTCGGCCAGGACGCCGATCCGGGCTGTGTGCGGCGGACTCTTGAGCACCGGCCGCCGGGGGTCGCGCACGGCCAGCCGGGTGAGGAACCGACGCAGCGTGGCTCGCCACTGGTCCAGCTCCGCGGCCGGCAGCCGGGTCAGGTCGAGTGCCACCGGCTCCGCGGGGCTTGTGGCCGGGAAAGCCATCCGGCGGTACGGGGATGGCGCGCCCATGTTGGCCAGCGCGAACTCATCCTCCTGGGGCCGCGACCAGCCGGCCGCGACGTTGTCCATCGGCCGCTTGGCCGGCATCATCCAGGCCAGGCTCCGCGTCATGAACCCTTCGGTGAGGAGGAAGTGGCCCGGTGCAAAGCACTGGTAGGTGGACGGGCAGCAGAACCGGTCGTCGAGCATCAGGAGCTCGTGGAGAAAGGTCGTGCCGCTCCGCCAGTGCCCGAGAATGAAGAGCGGAGGTGCGGTCTCGGGCGGTTGGCGGATGCGGCGGCGGAATCGCGCCTCGCTGAATGGTTCGGCCAGCGAGTTGAAGACGGCGGCGGCGGAGATCGTGGCGGCCAGCCCGAGTTTCGAGGGCCAGATGCGGCCGCCATGCTCGGCGACGAGCGAGAGCCACACGCCCATGGGCATGCCGTGCCAGAACCGTGGGCTCCACCACGGGTAAGCGTGGAAGGCTTCCTGGCCGGGAGGCGGAGTCGAGGTGCGGGGCGGCATGAGGGCAGAATCATAACGCGGCCTGGCGACCGCAACCAAAGCGAGCCGTGGCATGGGCTTGGGGAAAGCCAAACGGTTAGCGGGGCGGCGGGGCCGGCTGGCTGGCGATCCGCCGTGGCGTGTCATCGAGGGCCGCCTCCACCGCGATTGATAATCCTTCCCGGGCTGCGAGGCCACTGGCCCGGAAGCGTTCCCGCCGGTCGCGGTCGAGCACGATCGCCGTCGGGAAGATCTGCACGCCAAACGAGCGGCAGGTGGCCGCATCGCGATCGGCGTCCACGCTCACGGCAACAAACCGTCCCGACAGGCCGGTGAGTCGGGCGTCGGCGAGCGTCCCGGCGACGAGTTCCCCGCTCCAGCGGCACCAGCTCGCCTGAAAGACGAGCAGCAGCGGCAGCCCGGCATCCGCCGCCCGCCGCGAGCCCGCGGCGTAGCCGTCGACGAAGTCAATGCCCCGCTCGCCGGCCGTGGTCCCGGCGGCGGTGCGTTGGCTCGGGCCCGCCAGTCGCTCGACCACCGCCGGCAGCCAGGGGGAACCTGAACCGCGGCGAACCTCCTCGTCCCGCACGTCGCAGCCAGCCAGAAGCAGCCCGGCCCCGAGCAGCCCGGCCAGGAGCAGCCCGGCCCCGAGCGGGGCCGGGGGCCGGCAAACTGGGTAACGGTATTTCACGGCGACGCTCGTTCCACGGTGGCCCAGGGCTTGTTCTGGCGGGGCTTGTAGGGTTTGGCACCGTGACAAGACAAGGTCGCCGTCTGATGCGGCCCATCTCCCGCTTACCCACCTTGCCCCGGTGATGTGCGGGTATTCGCTCTGGAGTCGTTGCCGGCCGAGCCGCTAGCCTCCCGGCTCCGCGGAGCGGCTTTCAATCGATGTCTGTCCAGCTTGGTTCCGCCGTTCTCACCCTCGGCGTCGCGATTCTCGTCGGGTCGTGCAGCGCCGGCTGCAGCCTCGTGCCACGCCGCAGTCCGGTGACGCCTGAACTCACCGACGCCCGCCGGCTGTGCAACGAGGGCCTCTCGGCTGCCGATCGCAACGACCTGGTGCGGGCCGAGGGCCTGCTCAAACAGGCCGTGGAGCGTTGTCCGCAGGATGTGGACGCCCGCCGCCACTATGCCGACGTGCTCTGGCGGCGGGGCTTGCGGACCGAGGCGGTCACGCAGATGGCCAAGGCGCTGGAGATCGCACCGGACGACGTGTCGCTGTGCGTCGATGCGGGGGGCATCTATCTCGAGCTCGGGCTCTTTGACGAGGCCGACCGGCTGGCAGGGCAGGCGGTGCGGCTGGCACCACGGTCGGCGGATGCGTGGCACCTCCGCGGCCGCGTGGCCCTCGCCCGTGGCCAGCCCGACCCAGCCCTGGCCGACTTTCACCGGTCGCTCGCGCTCGAGCCCGATCACCGCGGGGTTCTTCTCGACACTGCCGAGGCCTACCGGCGGCTCGATCGGCCGCAGCGGGCCCTCGCGACGCTCGCCGTGCTGGGGGAAACCTACGGTCCCAACGAGACGCCGGCCAGCGTGCTTGTGCTCGAGGGCCTCGCCCAGGAAGCCCTCGGTCGACCGGCCGATGCGGCTGAGAGCTACCGCCGGGCCCTCATCGGCGACGATCCGCCGCCCGAAGCTGCCGCCCGCCTGGCGGCGCTCGAGCAGTCTGCCGGGCCGGTGATCGCCCGCGAGCCGACGCCGCCGCTCCGCTCGAGTCGTACGCCATCACACGTACCGTGGTGAGACCCATGCTCGGGCTGCCGACCAAGCGAGACCGTTATAAAAGCCCCCGGCGCGAGCCGGGGGACTGTGACGTCGCGCACTCACGGTCCGCTACCACGTCGCGCACTCACGGTCCGCCACCATGCAAATGTGCCTCAGGCTCCGGGTGGCATGGCCAACGGGCTGGCCTTGTGTCCCGCCGTCCCCGGGCTCGCGCCCGGGGCTTGTATCAAATCCCACCCGTCTGCCTGGCATCGCCTTGCAAATGTGGCAACCAGAGGCGATGGGGCGTCGTGGCTGTGAGGCCGCGCGGGGTGGGGCTAGGTGCGACCGGTCAGCAGGTCGAAGGCGGCGATCGACGGGATCAACAGCGCGAGCGTCGCGAAGCCGTAGGCGACGATCACCACCAGAAACACCTGCAGCGTGCTGCCCTGGAGGAAGCCCGTGATCGCCACGAATGTCAGGGCGGGCAGGAGGGCCGAGGTCCAGGCCACCGCCGGCGACGGGTTGCGGGCCGAGAGCGCGGCATAGAGGCCAACGCCCCCGCCGACGATCGCTGCCAGGAACGGCGCGAGCTGCAGTTCAAAGCTCCCGCCAAAGGCCACCATGACCCGCATCGCCGTCGCCACGCCCACCGAGAGAAATGCCACGATCCCCAGCGTGACGGCGATGGCCTGCCGCGACAGGCCGTGCGACAGCCCGGCGTAGATGCCGAGCACCGCCACGAAGAAGGTGAGCACCGCCAGGCCGATCACGAGATAGGTGGCCTCCTCGGCCGTGGCCAGGCCGAGCGGCACGAGGCCCGCGCACACGGCCAACGGCAACACGACCAGTTCCCGGGCCGCCCCGATCACCCCCAGCAGCTTGCCCCACACAAACTCCCGCGGCTCAAGGTCGCTCACGAGCAGCAGGTCGAAGGTGCCGCGGTCCCGCTCTCCGGTAACGCTCGTGACGGCCAGCGCCGCGACCGCCAGCAGGCTCGCCAGCACCATCGGAACGATCGCGGCGGCCACCGCGAGCCGGTCGGGCCGGGCCACCCCCGCCTCGGCGGCCAGCCCCGCGATTGCCGCAGCGAATAGCACGACCCACGCGATCCGCACCACGATCATTGTGCGGCCGTGGGCCCGCGTGCAGAGTTCTCGCCAGAGTACCGGGTTGGTCCACACCTCGCGGCGGCGGGCCGGGGCAGACTGTGTGGCGGGCTGCCGCCGGACCTCGGTCGCGGTGTTCCAGCGTCGCACAAGCGCCACGGCCAGCCCGCCCGCAGTCACCGCCACGCCGCCGCAGACAGCGAGGAAGCCCGCCAGGCTGCGGCCACCCGCCGGGGTGAGGGCATCGAAGGCCGCCCGCGCCGGCGAGACAATCGCTCCGGCGGTGCCGCCAGCAAGGGCGTGGGCTAATTCACCGGCCGCCGACCAGCCCACGAGCGTTGCGGCAGTGATCGCGAGCGCCTGAAACGTGGTGTCACGCCAGAAGGCGGCCGCGTTGGCAATACTCGCCGCGGCGATGGCCGCCGCCACGGTGACCGCGAAGAGCCGCGCGAGTTGCAGGAGCGAGACGCCGCCAAAGAGTGACGCCAGCACAAACATCGGCGCGGCCGCAACCAGGAGCAGGCCGACCCGCAGCAGGCTACCCCCCAGCTTGCCCAGGACGAGCTGGGCGTCGCCCAGCCGGCTCACGAGCAGGAGTTCGAGCGTCCGCCGCTCCTTTTCCACGCCCACCGCGAGCACCGCCACGAGTGAGGCGGCTAGCATCGCCATCACAAGCTGGAGCGGCGCGAGAATCCGGAGCAGCGTGGCCCCGAAGCGGGCGGCGTCGCCGACTGTGACGACCGCCTGCGAGCCGGTCACCACGAGCCAGCAGGTGGCCACCACACCCAAGACAGCGGCGGCCGCCAGGGCCCGAGCCACATACAGCCCCCGGGTCCGGGGGGCGACCAGAATTTCCCGTTCGCAGACTGCTCCCAGGATCATTCGCCGGCCCTGCCTGGCGGGCCGGTGGAAACCCGAAACCCGCATCGGTAGAGTATCTGACTGCGGCATCTGTCGGGAACGAGTTTGCACCAGGGAGTGACCACGCCATGTTTTTCTGTCTGCCAGGCCGCGGAGTCGGTCGTTTTTTGGTCATGCTTGCCGCCTGCGTTGCCCTTGGACGCGGCACGACCGCGGAGGCCCAGGTGACCGCGAAGACCCTCGTCGGCAAGGCTGTGTCCGATGACAGCCAATACAAAGAGATCACGAGTGCGATCGAGCGGTTCGGCAACCGCGACCTCGACGGGTGCGTCGCAATCCTGGAGCGGGCCCGCAACAACAATCCCAAGCTGCCTCCTCCCGGCGTGATGATGGCGATGCTCTGGCTGAGTGCGAACCAGCTGGCTCCGGCACGGGCCGCGCTCGAGGAGACGACCGTGAAGTTCTCCGGTGATCCCGAGCCCTATCTCATGCTCGCCGACCTCGCCTTCCAGGAACGGCGGGTCACCGATTCCTCGGTGCTCTTCGATCGGGCCACGCAACTCACGGCCGCCTTCGACGAAAACCCCAAGCGGAAGCGTGACTTCGAGATCCGCTGCCATGCCGGCACGGCGGCGGTGGCCGAAGCCCGCAGCCAGTGGGAAACGGCCCAGAAGCATCTCACCGCCTGGCTCGCCCTTGATCCCGATAATGCCGGCGCTCACTTCCGGCTTGGGAACGTGCTCTTCCGCATCGGCAAGGAGACTGAGGCGCTTGATCAATTCAAGCAGGCTCGCAAGCTCGACGCCAACGCCCTCCAGCCGGAGCTCGCCCTGGCCCGTCTCTACGACGAGACGAAGAAGCGGGACGTGGCAAAGAAGTGGATCGAGTCGGCTCTCAAGGCGGCACCGGACGACCCAGCCGTGCTCCTTGCCTCGGCCCAATGGTATCTCGGCCAAAACGACCTGAAGATGGCCCAGGCGATCGCTGACCGGGTGCTCACGCTCGACGCCAAGAGTCTCGACGGCCGGATCGTTCGGGGCGTGATCGCCCGCGTCGCCCGCGACTATGCGACGGCCGAGAAGTTCTTCAATGAGGCCCATGTCCAGTCGCCGGGCAACTTTGCTGCCAGTAACTCGCTGGCCCTGGTGCTGATTGAGTCGCCCGACAAGGCGGCCCAGCAACGGGCCGTCGAGATGGCCGAGGCCAACGCGGCCCGGTATCGGGAGGACTCACCGCAGCAGATCAACGCGATCACCTCGCTCGCCTGGGTCTATTACAAGCTCGGTCGCCGTGAGGACGCGGAAAAGATCCTCGACCAGATCGCCCGCAACAACGCGCTCACCAGCGACGGTGCCTATTACGTCGCGAAGTTGCTCGCCGATCGGGGCGAGAAGGACCGGGCGCGGGCGATTCTCGAGGAGGTGCTGACAAACGAGGCGGTCTTCGCGACCCGGCCTGACGCCTCCGACCTGCTCACCAAGCTCAAGGTCAAGGAATAACCCAGCCGGTCAGGGAAGGGCTGGTGTGCGTGGCCCCTGGCTCGAAGTGCCACGGCCACCCC
>JBBEEF010000035.1:0-1323 GCA_040880915.1 Pirellulales bacterium | reverse complement strand
CGATAAATGTTCTGGCCTCGGTTCACGGCGCCCTGTATCATCCACCGCTGCCGTCACCAGGAATCCAAAAGGAACCTGCCATGAGTCGCCGTTCGCGTGGCCTGCTGATGATCTGCGGGATCGTCGCGAGCGGGATGCCGTTCGCGGTTTCCGTCGCGCCGGCCGATGGACCTCCGCGGAGCGAAGTCGGCGACGAACGCGTCGATCTCCACGGCGACCCCCTCCCGGAGCACGCAGTCGCGCGGCTGGGGACGGTTCGCTGGCTTCCGCAGCGCTCCGGGCGGCATTCCGGCTTCGCCTGGTCGCCCGACGGCACGCGGCTCGCCTCGTGGAACACCGCGGGTTACGACGGCGGCATCGCGATCTGGGACTTGGCGACGGGTCGCGAAGTCGGTCCGGCTGAGGTGCGGGAGACCGGCAACGGCGGCGCCGCATGGTCGCCGGACGGCAAGCAGCTTGCCGTCGGCATCTGCAAATTCGACTCGAAAGCGGAGCCGAAGGACACGTGGACTGTGCGGATCATCGATCCCGCGAGCGGGAAGACGCTGCGCGAGGTGGGGACGGGCACCGGAGCATGTGAGCGGATCGTCTGGTCCCGGGACGGGAAATGGGTGGCTGCCGGCATGTCGGAGTGGGGCAAGAACAAGGGCAGGGCCCTCGCGTGGGACGCGCGAACGGGAAAGCATCGCGTCACGCTGAAGCCGTGGTCAGGCGGTCTCGACGTCTCCTCCAGCGGCAGAGTGTTGGCGTCGGTCTCCCGAGACGACGCCTTCCTGTACGACCTGGACGGGCTGCGCGAGGCCGGCCGGCTGGAGATCGAGGCGAAACTCATCGATGACGGCCCGTTCCAGACCTATCGGCGGGTTGGGCCGGCGAAGTTCTCGCCCGACGGTCGGCGGCTGGCGTTCGCCAATCCCGGGATCTGGGACCACGCCGACGTCGGAAAACTCGTTCCGTGGCCCGACGATCCGAATGACGCGTTCGACCTCTGCTTCAGCCCGGACGGCAAGCGGCTGTGCACGCTGCACGGCGACTCCATCGAGATTTCGCGGCGCGTCGTTCTGCGGGACGCCGCTTCCGGGAAGGTTCTCGCGGATCGACGGTGGACCGGGTTCGCCCCCTTCAGCGCGGTCGCGATTTCGTTCTCTCCGGACGGCAAGCGGCTGCCCGTGCCGAGTCGGCGGATCGCGTTTGCGGATGCGCAGACGCTCGAAGTGCTCCCGGACGAGACGGGGCACCGCCACCTCGTCACCAAGGTCGCCATTTCGCCGGACGGGAAGTTCGCCGTGTCGGGAGAGCTGGGGCCAACCGCTTTCGTGTGGG
>JBBEEF010000034.1:2336-7639 GCA_040880915.1 Pirellulales bacterium | reverse complement strand
GTATGGCGGGCGGTATGGCGGGCGGTATGGCGGGCGGTATGGCGGGCGGTATGGCCCGTGCAGACGAGCCTTGCCGCTGCCCTCAGACTTGGCTGCGGATCCGCGTAAACCTCGGCCGTCTGGGCAGAACCGAGCCTTGAGCGGCCGATTTTTGGGTGGCAAACCCTATGGGCCAAACCTATGATTGGGTGACGGCGAATCCCTCCTCGCCGCCATCCCGCTGATCGGCCTTGGTTGGCCCGCGATTCGGACGTTGTTCCCGAATCGGCGATGCGGGTGACCCCGACAGGAAACTGGTCGAATGGGTTGCTCTCGTCGCCCGCGGCACAGCCGAAATTTCCCCCGGTCGGCGACCCGCTCGATCCTGATGGTCGTTGCCGTCGGCGCTATTGGCCAGGCAGCCCACTCCGCTCCCGCGGGCCCGAAGCGGCTCTCGTTTAACGACGACATTCGGTCGATCCTGTCCGAAAACTGCTTCGCCTGCCACGGGCCCGACAGTGCGAACCGTCAGGCGGGCCTGCGACTCGACATGTTCGACGCGGCCACGGCCGAACTCGATAGCGGGATGCGGGCGATCGTGCCGGAGGACGTGGCGTCAAGCGAACTCATCGCCCGTGTTGTCTCCGACGATCCCGACCTTGTGATGCCCCCGCCTGAAGCCAAGATCGGCCATCTCTCCCCCGAGCAGGCCGAGACCCTGAAGCGGTGGATCACGGAAGGGGCGGGCTACGAGTCTCACTGGGCCTTCCTGCCGCCGGCGAAGCCTGAGCGAGCGACGCAGCCATCGGCCGCCGACGCGGCTGCCAGCATCGACGCGATCGTTGTCAAAAAGCTCGCCGACCGCGGCCTGGCCCTGCAGCCCGAGGCCGACCGGGCCACGCTCATCCGCCGGGCGAGCTTTGACATCACGGGCCTGCCGCCCGAGCCCGAGGAGGTGGCTGCCTTCGTCACCGACACCTCGCCAGACGCCTACAACAAACTCCTCGACCGGCTCCTCGCCAGCCCGCGGTATGGCGAACGGATGGCGGCCGACTGGCTCGATCTCGCCCGCTACTCCGACAGCTACGGGTTTCAGGTGGACCGGCCGCGGCCGAACCTCTGGCCCTGGCGAGACTGGGTGATCAAGGCCTTCAACGAAAACCTCTCCTGGGATCGGTTCACGCTCTGGCAGGTGGCCGGCGACCTCCTGCCCAACGCCACCTCCGAGCAGATCCTGGCCACCGCCTTCAACCGGCTCCACCAGCAGGAGGCCGAGGGGGGCAGCGTCGAGGAAGAGTATCGAGTGAACTACGTCAACGACCGGGTGACCACGTTCGGCACGGCGTTCCTCGGCCTCACACTCGAGTGCTGCCGCTGCCACGACCACAAGTTCGACCCGCTCTCCCAGAAGGAGTTCTATTCCCTGTTCGCGTTCTTCGACGACGTGGACGAGGCGGGGCTTTATTCCCACTTCACCGACGCCACGCCCACCCCCAAGCTGCGGCTCACCGACGACAACGCGACCGCCGCCCTGGTAACGGCCGACGAGGCCTGCGGCCGGGCGGAGTCCGATCTCGCGGCGGCCGAGGCGGCGGCCCGCCAGTCGGTGGCCGACTGGCTGGCTGGCAAGGCGCAGCAACCGGCGGTTCTGGCGGCCCACCCGGCCAGACAGGCAGGCGAGACCCAGCCCGCCGCCACGATTCCCGGTGAGCTTGTTCGCTACGGCTTCGATGAGCGGCAGCCCGATGGGAAATTCGCAAACACGCTGGCCGATGATCGCCCCGCCTCGTCACCGGCCGACAACACGCTCGTGTCCGGGAAGTCGGGCCAGGCCGTGAAGCTCACCGGCGACCACGCGGTCACGACGCCCGTGGGTAACTTCCGCCGCAGCCATCCCTTCACCGTCTCGCTCTGGCTCCAGGCCCCCAAGCGGTATGAGCGGGCGGTTGTGTTCCACCGCTCGCGGGCCTGGACCGATGCCGCCAGCCGCGGCTACGAGCTGCTCGTGGACGAAGGCCACCTCCGCTGGTCGCTGATCCACTTCTGGCCCGGTGACGCCGTGAGCGTGCGGATGCAAGAGCCGCTGCCGGTGGGGGAATGGGCGCACGTGACCGTTTCGAGCGACGGCTCCGGCCGGGCGGCGGGCCTCGGCATCTTTGTGAACGGCCACCCGGTCGCCACGACAATCGTCTGCGACCAGCTCACGCGTGAGATGACCGGTGGGGGTGGCGACACGATCGCAATCGGCGAGCGGTTCCGCGACAGCGGCTTCAAGGAGGGGCTCGTTGATGACTTCCGGGTGTTCGACCGCCGGCTCTCGCCGCTCGAGATCCGCGAGCTTGCCGAGCCTGGCACGCTTGCCTCGGCTTTGGCCACCGACAAGCCTGCGGCCGACGTTGCCGAGCTGCTTGCCGGCTACGTCGCTGCCGCGTTCGACGAGCAGGCTATCGCGAAGCGGCAAGCCCTCGAAGAAGCCCGCCGCGGCCGCGACGACCTGGCCGAGCGATCCGCCGAGGTCATGGTGATGCGGGAGTTGCCAGAACCGAAGGTGGCCTACCTGCTCGAGCGGGGCGACTACGACAAGCGGGGCGAGGTGGTCGAGCCCGGCACCCCCGCCACCCTGCCCCCTTTTCCCGCCGGCCTGCCCAGGAACCGGCTCGGCCTGGCGACCTGGCTCACCGATCCTGACCATCCCCTGCTTGCGCGGGTGACGGTCAATCGCGTCTGGCAAGGGCTCTTCGGCCTGGGGCTTGTTCAGTCGCCGGAGGATCTCGGCAGCCAGTCGCCGCGGCCTGAGTATCCCGCGGTGCTCGATCTCCTGGCCTGGACGTTTTCGCATCCGGCGGCCGACGGTGGCTTCGGCTGGGACATGAAGCAGCTGATCAAGACGATCATGCTCTCGCAGACCTACCGCCAGCGGAGCATCGCCGCCGAGCAGACAATGGCCGACGATCCGCTCAACATCTGGCTCGCCCGCGGCCCACGGCACCGGCTGCCGGCCGAGATGATCCGCGACGGGGCGCTGGCCGCCTGCGGCCTGTTGGTCGAGAAGGTGGGAGGACCGCCGGTGAAAACCTACGACCTTCCCGACTCATTCAAACCCGAGAAAGCGGGCTCCGGCGACGCCCTCTACCGCCGCAGCCTCTACACCTACTGGCGGCGGACCGGTCCGGCCCCGATGCTTGAGGTCTTCGACGTGCCCAACCGGGTGGTCTGCGTGGCCCGGCGGGACACGACCAATACTCCGCTCCATGCCTTTGTGCTCATGAATGGCGAGCAGTTTGTGGAGGCCGCCCGCGTGCTCGCCGAGCGGCTGCTCACCGAAGCTGACGGAGACGCCGAACCTGCCCTCGAGCGGGCCTTTGAAAGGCTCACGAGCCGTCTGCCCGACGATGAGGAGAAGCAGATCCTTCGCGGAATGCACGCCGGCCAGCTCGACTGGTATCGCGGGCATCCCGAGGAGGCAGCCAAGCTCGTGGCCGTTGGCCAGAAGAAGCCGAAGGAGTCGCTGCCGGCGGCCGACCTCGCGGCTGCGACGGCGGTGATCAACGCCCTGATGAATTACGATGGAAGCGTGGTGAAACGATGACCAAGCCGATGAACCTCTGCACCGGCACAACGCCCGCCCCGACCCGCCGCGACTGGCTGGCCTCGTTCGGAATGGGGCTCGGCGGCATCGCGCTGGCTGACCTGTTCGGCCGGGAGGCGGCCGCCGCCACGACGGAGTTGGCTCTGCCCCCCGGCTCAGCGGGAGGCGTGCTCGACGGCTTTCATCTGCCGCCCAAGGCCAAGCGGGTGATCTATCTGTTTCAGTCGGGCGGGCCTTCGCAGTTGGATCTCTTCGACCACAAGCCGCTGCTCAAGGAGCGGGACGGTGAGCAACTGCCCGAGAGCGTCCGCGGCAGCCAGCGACTCACGGGGATGTCGGGCAACCAGAGCTCGATCCCCCTGGCGGCCTCCCCCTTTACCTTTCAGCAGCACGGTGCGAGCGGCGCGTGGATCTCAAACCTCCTGCCCTACACGGCGAAGATTGCCGACCGGCTCTGCTTCATCCACTCGATGCATACCGAGAGCATCAACCACGGGCCCGGCGTGACCTTCATGCAGAGTGGCTCGCAGATCCCAGGCCGGCCGAGCATCGGGGCCTGGCTCGATTACGGCCTGGGCAACGTCCAAGACAACCTGCCGGCGTTCGTCGTTCTGATCACAAAGAACAAGGGGGGCCAGCCCCTCATGAGCCACCTCTGGGGAGCGGGCTTCCTGCCGACAAAGCACCAGGCTGTGCGGTTCCGCTCCGGGGCCGACCCGGTGCTCTATGTCAACAATCCGCCCGGCGTGTCTACCGAAAGCCGCCGCCAGGTGCTCGACGGCCTGCGAGCGCTCCACGAGCACCAGTTCGCCAGCACGCCCGACGCCGTGATCGCGGCCCGGATCTCGAATTACGAGATGGCCTTCCGGATGCAGGCGAGTGTGCCGGCGGTGACCGACTTCTCCGACGAGCCGGCCCATGTGCTCGATGCCTATGGTCCTGGGGCCCGCGACCCGGGCAGCTTCGCGGCCAACTGCCTGCTCGCCCGCCGGCTGGCCGAGCGGGGCGTGCGGTTTATCCAGCTCTACCACCAGGACTGGGACCACCACGGCGGCCTGAAGGGGGGCATCTCGAGCGAAGCGAAGCAGACCGACCAACCGGCGGCGGCCCTCGTGCAGGATCTCGCCGACCGCGGCATGCTCGACGACACGCTGGTGGTCTGGGGGGGCGAGTTCGGCCGCACAAACTACTGCCAAGGGTTCTACCGGCCGGGGGCCGACTTTGGCCGCGACCACCATCCGCGGTGCTTCACGATCTGGATGGCCGGCGGCGGAGTGAAGCCGGGTACGACCTGGGGGGAGACCTGCGAGTTTGGCTACAACATCGCGAAAGATCCCGTTCATGTCCACGACCTCCACGCCACGATGCTCCATCTTTTGGGCATCGACCACGAGCGGCTCACCTACAGGTTCCAAGGCCGCCGCTACCGGCTCACCGATGTGCACGGGAAAGTCGTAAACGGCATCATCGCGTGACCGTTTGGGCTTGGGCTGTTTACGGCTCGAGGGGCATACAAGCCCCCTGCGCGAGCTGGGGGACTGTGACGTTGCGCACCAATTGGATACAGCCAGGCTGAGCGGTGGCGTCTATCTGGTGTGGCGGGCGGGTGCGGTGTGGCAGGCGGGGTGGCCTTTGTTCCCGCAGTCCCCGGGCTCGCGCCCGAGGCTTTTATGGGGAGAGCGGCTCGAGGGGCATAGAAGCCCCCTGCGCGAGCTGGGGGACTGTGACGTTGCGC
>JBBEEF010000034.1:0-2236 GCA_040880915.1 Pirellulales bacterium | reverse complement strand
CGGCTCGAGGGGCATAGAAGCCCCCTGCGCGAGCTGGGGGACTGTGACGTTGCGCTCGCCCGGCGCGATGGCTCGCTCGTCCGCTCATCCGCTCTTTCGCGGGCCCTGACGCTCTTTCGCGGCGGCTACAATCCACTCCATGTGCCCCTCCGCCGACGACTCCCCCGATCCGACCCCCGCCGAGACGCCGGCCGCCGAGACGCTTCCCGCCGACACCGACACGGCCGCCGAGTCGGGCGACTCCTCGGCTGCCGGCGAGAAAGTGCGGTCGTTCCCCACGACCCCCGGCGTCTACCTCATGAAAGACTCCGCCGGCCGGGTGATCTATGTCGGCAAGGCCAAGAACCTTCGCTCGCGGGCCGGCTCCTACTTCCTCAAGGCCGCCGCCGAAGATCGCCGCACCGCCGACCTGGTCCGCGAGATCCGTGACATCGACTACCTCGAGGCCGAGAGCGAGGTCGACGCGCTTCTGCTCGAGAGCCGGCTCGTCAAGGACGTGCAGCCGAAGTTCAACAGCGACTTGAAAGACGACAAGACCTTCCCCTACCTGCAGATCACGACCCACGAGGATTTTCCGCGGGTTGAGTTCACCCGGACGCCGCGGCGGAAGGGGGTGAAGCTCTACGGCCCCTTCACGAGCGCAGGCTCGCTCCGCGGGGCGATCGTGGTCCTCCAGCGGATCTTCAAGTTCCGGACCTGCACGCTCGACATCGACGCCGACGACGAGCGGTGGCGGTGGTTCCGCCCCTGCCTGCTGGCCTCGATCGACCAATGCACCGCTCCCTGCAACCTGCGGATCTCGAAGGAGGACTACCGCAAGAGCATCAATCGCCTCAAGACTTTCCTCGACGGCGGCAAGCAACGGCTGCTCGAAGAGATGCGGGCCGAGATGCTCACCGCCTCGGGGAGGCTCGAGTTTGAGCGGGCCGCCCGGCTCCGCGACGAGATCCGGCTCCTCGAGACGCTCGACCAGCGAGGCGACCTCGAGGAGCATGTCCAGCCGGAAGTGTTTCTCGTTGATCCCAAGAAGGGGCTCGCCGGCCTGCAGAAGGTGCTCGGCCTGGCCGCGCCGCCGCGGGTGATCGAGGGGGTCGACATTGCCCACTTGGCCGGCAACGAGACGGTCGCGAGCCTCGTGCAGTTTATCGACGGGCTGCCGTTCAAGCCGGGCTACAAGCGGTATCGGATCAAGGGCGTGAAGGGCATCGACGACTTTAAAAGCATCCATGAGGTGGTGTCGCGGCGGTTCGCGCGGCTCGTGCGGGAAGGCGGCTCGCTGCCCGACGTGTTTCTCGTGGACGGTGGCAAGGGGCAACTCTCGGCGGCGATGGACGCGCTCGAGAGCCTGGGCATCGAGGCCCCGTGCGTGATCTCTCTGGCCAAGCGGGAGGAGGAGGTGTTCGTGCCTGGCAAGAGCGAGCCCTTGCGGATCTCCCGCGACTCCTTCTCGCTGCGGCTCTTGGAATATGTCCGCGACGAGGCCCACCGGTTCGCCCAGCACTATCACCACCTTCTGCGGGGCAGGCGGACACTCGAGGAATAGCCGGCGGCGAGTGACTGGGCGGTCACAAATACCGGCTCCGCTGTGGACGGTGTTGACGGCGGTCGAAAACCCCGTCCGCTCGGTCGTCGAGCACCGGGCCGACGGCCCAGTGCGGCTCTTTCATCTTGGAGAGGTGTTCACTCATTGCTGGCCCCTGGCAACGAGGGGAAAGGCGTCGGGGGTACGAATCGATTCAACAGACAAATCGAGATCGAGCAGCGGCCAGTACAGATGGTCGGCGGTCTGACGCTCAACGACGGAAATCTTCTCGATACTGGCGTCGCGAAACCAAGGAAAGTGTTCGAACGGCAAGAACAACTCCTCGTCTCCGACCAACAGCCACAGGCCGTGCCGGGACACGTTCGTGACCTCAACGGGAAAAGTGCTTGTTCCAGGCATCGATGATCTCCTCGCGATGGTCTTCGACCAGTTGCTGCGCCTCACCGATGATGTGCTTCGCCAAGCCTGTCTGGGTGGCAAGTTCTACTGCAGGGGCCAGCCAGAATTTGGCCTCACCATCGGGATGAGCTACATGAACATGCATCCTCGTTTCTTCTCGGGAGAAGAAAAAGAACCGGTAGGGTCCCTCCCGAAAGACTGTTGGTGTCATGGAATGGTTCCGCCAGACTGCCGATCCGGATTTTAATTGAGTGTCGTAGACTAGTCGATGTGATCTCTCGCAACCCGTCCAAG
>JBBEEF010000033.1:0-7674 GCA_040880915.1 Pirellulales bacterium | reverse complement strand
TCGAGCCGGCCTTGCAAGCGAGCGAGAGGCAGGACGCCGAAGCGAAGCGTGCGCAGAGTGAGCGGAGTCACCCGCACAGCGGCAGGGCGCGGGCTATCCGCGCAAGCGACTGCTCCCGCCCCAGGATCGCCAGGCAGTCGTAGAGGCCCGGGCCCACGCCGCGACCCGTCACCGCCACGCGGACAGGATGAACGAGGTCGCCCACCTTCACGCCCTCGGCCTCCGCCGTCGCCTTGAGGGCCTGCTCGATCGCGGCCGGTTCAAAGGGCTCGACCGTCGCGAGCCGGGCTGCGAAGGCCTCGAGGTGGGATCTTGATGTCGGTGTCGAGAGCCGCTTCGCCACCGCCTCGGGATCCATCGGGGGCTCTTCGACGAGGAAGAAGTCGGCGTAGGCGAGAATGTCGCCGGCCACCTTGAGCCGGTCGCCCGAGGCTTCGATCACCTGCCGCACCGTCGCTGCCTGAGCGGCTACGGGCGGGTCGCTCACGAGCCCGGCCTTGATGAGGTAGGGCAGCATGAGGCCGAGTTTGTCGTCGGTCGAGAGGCTCGTCATGTAATGGTCCTGCACCGCCCAGAGCTTCTTGGGGTCAAAGCTCGCCGGCGAGGAATTGATCCGTTCGAGTGAGAACTTCTCCACGAGTTGGGCCCGTGAGAAGAACTCCGTCTTGTCGTCGTACGACCAGCCCAGGAGCGCCAGATAATTATCGATCGCCCAAGGGAGGTAGCCCACGGCCCGGTAGAAATCCACGATCACGGGATTGAAGGTGTCGGCGTCGGCCGGCAGCCCGATCCGCGTCGCAATCGCCTGCCCGTGCTCCATCACGCGACGGAAGTCCTGGTTCTTCAGATACTGCGCGAGCTTCCGCTTTGAGAGCTTGGTGCGGCTGCCCGGCTCGGCCACCAAGGGCAGGTGGGCGTAGACGGGCAGCTCGTAGCCGAGGCCAAGCGCGATGAAGGCCTGTCGCGGCGTGTTGGAGAGATGCTCCTCGGCTCGGATCACATGCGTGATCGCGAGGTCATGGTCGTCCACCACACTGGCGAGGTGGTAGAGGCAGGAGCCGTCGGCCCGCTGGATCACATGGTCCTGCTCGCGTTCCCAGGCAAACTCGACCCGCCCGCGGACCTTGTCGTCAATCACGAGCGATCCTTCGCGTGGCATCTTCAGCCGCACCACGCCCTTGCGGCCCTCGGCTGTGAACCGGGCCACCGCGGCGTCGTCGAAGGCGGCGAACCGCCGGCTGTAGAGGAAGGGCCTCCCGGCGGCCTGGGCGGCCTTCCGCTCCTCGTCGAGCTCCTCCGGCGTGGCGTAGTCGCGATAGGCATGCCCCGAGGCCAGGAGCCTGTCGGCTTTGGCCCGGTGCCGATCCGCCCGCTGCGACTGAAAGTAAGGGCCGTGCGGACCGCCCACTCCCGGCCCCTCGTCCCAGTCGATCCCGAGCCACTGGAGGCCGTCGAGGATCGGCTGAAGGGCCTCGTCAACGTTACGGGCCACGTCGGTGTCGTCGATCCGGAGGATGAACTGGCCGCCCTGCTGGCGGGCGAAGAGCCAGTTGAAGAGCGCCGTCCGAACTCCGCCGATATGGAGATAGCCGGTGGGACTGGGGGCGAAGCGGGTGCGGACAGTCATGCGGGGCGGGCTCCTGAGGGGGCCCCATTATGCCGCGTGGCTGTTCATCCGGGCGAGTTTCTTGAGCCGCTTCCTCTCGGCCTTGGAGAGATGCCGGTGTTCGTGCTCCGAGCCGTCCACATAGTCGGCCTGCCACGATTCCCCGTCGGCAGACCGCTCAAGTTGCTCGTCCTGCTCGGTTGCCTCGTTGTCGGCCTGGTCGTCGTCTGCGTCGGCCGCTGTTTCCCGAGACACGCCCGGCAGCGTTGGAGCAGGCTTTGCGGCCGGCTTTGTGACCGGCTTCGCGGCGTCTCGCCGGCGGGCGGCCCGCGGCGGTGCAACCGGGGTCTGGCCCCGCACCTCCCGGATCACCGCGCGGGCGGCCGTGAGCATCGCGACGAGCATGAGTGCCGCGCCACCGGCCCAGGCCGCCTGGGCGATGATCGCCCCACGCCCCGCGCCGCCAACCCAGGCGTCGGCCCAGGGCATCGCGGCGGCAGTTCCCCAGACCGCGATCGCGAGGGCCGTCCAGGCGACCGTGCCGGCCCGTTCTGCGAGCGAGAGCACCGCCCAGGGGATCACAAAAGCGAGCGTGCAGCCGGCGAGACCGAGCCACCAGCCGATGCCCGCGGGCCCGGGGGCGATACCGGTCGCCTCGCTCATGAACCGAGCCACAAGTGGCCCGAGCGGCACCGTACCCGACCAGGCAGCCAGCGTGAGGATCACGGCCAGCCAGCCCCAGGCCCGGAAGCGGCCCTTGTAGTCGTCGCGGCGATGCCGTCGCATGAACCGCACCGACCCGGCGACCGCAGCCGCCGCGAACAGCGCGAGCACCGCCAACCAGACGTGTACGGGCAGGGTCGCCCGCGGGTCGAAGGCGGCGGCCAGCACCGCGACCGTGCCGGCAAACCGCCCCCCGCCAACAAGCAGCGGACGGCCGAAGAGCGGACCACACACGGCAAAAGTGATCGCCCCGCCGAAGGTCGCAATGATCGCGAAGGCGGCGAGCGAGAGCCTGCCGACCGTTACAGGCAGCCGGGTGGCCAGGGCCGGATGACGCTCCGGTCGGGCGAGATCGTCGTAGGCTCGTATTGCCCCGCTCCGCGGCGGATCGTCTCCGCCCGCGGCCGGCTGCTGCTCGGAGGCCGAACGCTTCCACGAGGCCACGAGCCGGCGACGCTGATCGCGACGCGGAGATGTGGCGAGGCTCATGGCGCAGGCTCGAATCCTTTCGAGGACATCTGCAGGACGATCCATCGTCCCGCGCGGAACCGGTGCCAAGGGTGCAGTGCACCAGGCCGCCGCTCACAGCTTGTTGTTCGTCCAACCGACGCAGCCAGATTGAGCGGCGGGCGGGAGAGCAGGCATGTCCGGCAGGTTCGGTCTTCCGGGAACGGCCGGGAGAATCGGTGCCAGCCGCAGGGTCGAAAGGAAGCTCACGGTTTGCCGGCGGGGTTCCCGTGGGCTACGATCCGGGGGCTTGCGAGCTCGCTTGGGCCCGCGTGGCCAGCCGATTCGGCCGCTGCCTGTTTCCAACGCCGACCGTCCACCTCGTTTTTCCCCGATTCGCTTTCGATCAGGAGACGCCTTTCCCATGGCCTACACGCTTCCCCCCCTGCCCTACGCCTTCGACGCGCTCGAGCCCTCGATCGACGCCCGCACGATGGAGATCCACCACGACAAGCACCACGCTGCCTACGTGGCCAACGTCAACAAGGCGCTCGAGGGTCACCCTGAGCTGGCGGCTCTGCCGGTCGAAAAGCTGATCGCCGACCTCGAGAAGGTGCCTGAGGCGATCCGGATGACCGTCCGCAACAATGGCGGCGGCCATGCCAACCACACGCTGTTCTGGGAGTCGCTCGGCAAGGGCAAAGGGGGCGAGCCCGCCGGCCACTTAGGCGAGGCGGTCCGCAGCGTGTTCGGCAGCTTCGAGAACTTCAAGACTGCCTTCAGCGACGCCGCGATGAAGCGGTTTGGCAGCGGCTGGGCCTGGCTCTCGCTCGACCCGAAGGGCAACGTGCTCATCGAGAGCACGGCCAACCAGGACAGCCCCGTCATGCACGGCAACGTGCCGCTGGTGGGCCTCGACGTCTGGGAGCATGCCTATTACCTGCTTTACCAGAACCGGCGGGCCGACTACGTCGCCGCCTTTTATGACGTGATCGACTGGGACGCGGTCGGCAAGCGGTTCGCCGCGAACAAGCGGTAAGCCGCCCCGTCTCTCCAGATCCCCACGCTCAAACCACTCCCTCGCGGCTCATCCCCGCGAGGGAGTGTTGCTTTGACGTTGACGCACAGCCGACGGCTACCTATTTCCTGCACCAGACAGCAGTTCCTGCCACCGCACGGCAGGGTGTTTGGCTTCCAGGAGACATTCGCATGGTCAGGCCTTGGCAGCGGCGGCAGAACTTCCCCGGTCAGCAGGGCCTCGCGGCAATCGCCCTGCTGCTGGCGGCCGCGTCAGGGTGCAAGTCCAGCTCGTGGGCGTCTCGCCCATCCTGGATGGGTGGCGTAACACCGTCGGCCTCGACGCTCGGGGCTGCTCCGTCGTTCGACAAGACCGTGGCCAAACCGTCCGAAACCGCAAAGCCCTATCCGACCACGACCACGCCCGAGGGCTACGTCCTCTCCGACACCACACGGACCGCCGGCACGGCCTCGCCCCCGGCGACCGGACCGGCTCCGACCGAACCGTCCGCGGTGACCTACGGATCGGCGACCGCAGCGGCACAACCGGCCGATCCGCGAGCCTACCGACAGGCACCGACCACGCCGGCGACAGCCCCGCAGAGCATCACGTCGCAGGTCGGACCCTATGCCGCTCTCGAGCCAGCCTCCGATCCGACCCCGGCCGCCGATGCCGCCGCCACGGTAACGGCCGGCCTTGCGGCGGCGCCCGCCTTCGGCGAGGCCGCGGCACCGGGAACGTCACCCGTTCCGCCAGCCGGCGAGCGGATGGCCGACGCCCGCAGTTCGGGCTGGGTGCCAACGCCGCCGACTCAACCCACGCAGCCGACTCCACCCGTTCAGCCGGCAAACCCGGCCCCGGTCGGCGGTCAAGACTCCCGCTACGGCGCCGCCACGGCCAGCCGCTTCTCGGGCATTTCCCAGCCGCTCACCCCCCCGGCATCGGCCCCCGCTGGCTTCATGGACCCAGGCACGCTGCCGCCGGCAGTGCCCGCCGCGCCGGTACTCCCGGCGACCCAGCCGGCGCTACCGGGCACAATCCAGCCTCCCACCCGCCGGCCCGACCCGGGCTACCGGCCGGGCGGCACGTCGAGTTACCGACCGACCAAATCGCTCCTCGCCGGCGAGGAGAATGCCCCGCTCGTGCAGCCGGTGTCATTCGATTCCGCTCCGCCTCCGTACCAGCAGTAACACGGCTGGCACCGTGGCCATGATCCGGCTCGCCACCGTGGTAGAGTCGGGGAATGTCGCGCTTGCCCCGTCGTGCCCATCAGGCCGCTGCCCTCATGGTGGCCATGGCCTGGTACTGCCTGTCGATTCCGACGCAGGCCGAAGACGCTCGCCCGCCCCGGATCTCGCTTGCCGGCACGCTCCTTCTTCCTGACACGGCCCCCGGTCCGGACGGCACCGACCTGCCGATCACCGGCCTGAGCGGGATCACGTGGCTTGGCGACGATTCCTACGCGGCAATCATGGACAACAGCGACCGGCTGCTCATGCTCCGGCTGCTGCTCTCGCCCACGGGCGTGCCCGAGGCAGTCGACGACCTGAAGATCGTTCGGCTCAGCGACAGCTTTGACTACGAGGACCTGGCCCCCTGCCCCAGAGCGCTGGCCGACCGGATCGCCCGCCGCCGTCGCGATCGGGGCGAGCCCGTGCCCCGCCGCACTCTGCTTGTCTGCGAGGAATCAACCCCTGCGATCCGGGCGATCGACCTCGACAGCGGCAGCCTGCTTGGCATCGTGCCGATCCCCGACATCCTGAAGACCAGGCGGCCGAATCGTGGCCTCGAATCATTGGCAATCTCCCCCGACGGCAACTCCATCTGGACCGCCACCGAGGAGGCGGTTGCCGCCGACGGCCCGGCCGCGACGGTGGCCGGAGGAACGGTCGTCCGCCTTGCGCGGATCGCCGTTCCCGATGCGGTTGGCGGCCGGCCATCCGCCCAGTTCGCCTACGCGGTCGAGCCGCCGCATCGCTTCCTCCGCATCTTCGCGGGAGAACCGCTCTCGGGCGTCGTGGCGCTCGTGGCGCTCGACAACGACCGGCTGCTCGTGCTCGAACGGTCGGGTGGGCCCGGCCTGCCGCCGTTCGAGAAGCGGATCTATCTCGTGACCACAGCCGCGGCCACCGATGTCTCCGCCGTGGCCGGGGGCCTCGCCACGCGGGAGGATCTCCATCTCGCGAAGACGCCGGTCTGGCAGGACACGCTCGGCTGCAATGTGGAAGGGCTCTGCCTGGGGCCGCAACTGGCCCGTGGCGGCCGCGGGCTCGTGGCAGTGGCCGACAACGGCGGCCTCGGCACTCCCAACCAGTTGATCGCGTTTGTCTTGCACGACGAAGCGGGTGTGCTCGACGCCTCGTGGATCGGGGTCGCCGCCGCCCTGGCTGGCGTCACGCTCTTGTTGCTCCGGCTTACCAGCCCATCACCATGTTCGACTCGATGACCTTCCGGGCCCGGTCGAGGTCGTCGCCGGTCTCGTGCATGTAGAGCCGGATGGCGTGGACTTTGTCTCCGGCGGCCTTGGCCAGGCACTCACGGGCAGTGTGGCAGGGATCGACGCGGGAATCGGTGAGGCCGAGAGCTGATTTCGAGATCACCCACGTATCGCGGGGACGACGGGTGAGCCGGACGATCTCCTCGCCCGGATACGCATCCTCGACGACCGCCCCCGCGGCCGCCTCGTCCGCCGCCCAGGAAATAATGATGTGGGCGCTCGTTTCGATTTCGTACAGCGGCATGGCAGATGCTCCTGAAGGGTTCCGGCAGGCTACGAGACCCCGCCAGCGGCGTCAAACCTGGGGGGCGACCGCGCCCCGGGGCGAGGCAGTGCGTACACTATGGAGGATTCTCGCCGTCGGCTCGCTGGGCACCTGCCACCGCCCAATGAGTGACGGCAAGAGAGGTCCTGCCATGATGAAATACGACCAGCTTGGTTTTCCGATTCCGACCGAGTTCGGTCTGCCGACCGACGACGGCATCGACCAAGGGCCAGGCCGCCCCGGCGGCCGGCGGCGGACGGCCGGACCGGGCAAGCGGCTGTTTCTGCTGGCGGTGTTTCTGACCCTGCTCGTGCCGGCGGTGATCGTGCCGGTGATGATGCCCGCGATCCGCGAGGCGGTGGTGCAATGGTCGCTCGAACGGGCGATCATGCGGGAGGGCCGCGGCTCGCTCGACGCCGCGATCGGCGACCTCAGCCGAGCGATCCGTTGGGCGGGCGGGAACGACGCCGCCCCGCCCGCCCTCAGCAGGCTGCTCTGCTGGCGAGCGATGCTGCGGATCGAGAATCGCGACGCCGGCGGCGGCCTGGCCGACGCCGACCAAGCGGCAGCGGTAGCGCCCACTACCGTGCAACCGCACCGAGTTCGCGCGCTTGCGCACGTGGTGCTCGGCGACGCCGACTCGGCCCTCACGGCCGCCCAGGTGGCGGTCGACATCGCCGGACAGAACGATCCCGAAACGCTCAATCACCGGGCGTACATTCGGGCGCTCGTGGGCCGGGATCTCGAAGCGGCCCTCGCGGACATCGACCAGGCCCTCGCCGACAACGGGGGCCCGAGTCCGGAATTGCTCGACACCCGGGGCTATGTGCTTCACCTTCTCGGTCGCCAGCAGGAGGCGGTAGACGACCTCAACATCGCCATCGACTCAGCCCAAAACGACCGCCGCCGGCTGCTGCTCCTGGCGGGCCACGTCGATCCCGGCGAACTCGCCTACCGACTCCGCTCGGCCAATCACGGCCTGGCGGTGATGCACCACCACCGCGGCCTTGCCTGCCGGGCCCTCGGGCTTGTCGGCCAGGCCGAGCAGGACCTCGCGGTGGCCGAGAAGAAGGGGTTTGATCCCACGCGCGGGATATTCTGACGCTCCGGTCGCACAG
>JBBEEF010000032.1:0-7743 GCA_040880915.1 Pirellulales bacterium | reverse complement strand
AGGATGGCCATCGACTCGGGATCGAGATGCTTCTTCGCCACCCGCTGGAGGTCGGCAGCCGTCACGGCCTCGAGCTTCGCCCGGAAGGTTTTCCAGAAGTTGGCCGGCCGGTTGGTCCATTCGTCGTCGACGAAGACCTGGAGCATCTGGGGCTTGCTCTCGAACCGACGGGGGAAGGTCTCGATGAGCCCCCGCCGGGCAGTCTCGATCTCCTCCTCGGAAACCGGCTCCTCCCGGATCCGGCGGATCTCGTCCATCACGATCTTCGTCGCCAGGGCCACCGTGGCGTTCTTGCTCTCGAAGCCGGCCCGGAAGTCACCGGGATAGGTCACCCGCGGCTGGATCGTTGACCGAACCGAGTAGGCCAGGCCCTCGTTGCTGCGGACCTGCTGCATCAGCCGGCTCGTGAACCCGCCAGCACCGAGGATTTCATTGAGCAGTGCCAGAGGGATCGCATCGGGATCGTCCCGTTCGATCGACCGCAGGCCGATGAGCACCTTGCCCTGCGGGATCTCCTTGGGCACGTGATAGAGGCCCGGGGCGAGCGTCGCGGTTGGTGACACGGGATCTGGGCCGACGGCCCCCCGTTCCCAGCCGCTGAACGCTTTGGCAAGCGCGGCGAGCATCTTGGGCTCGTCGAAGTCGCCGGAGACCGCGATGATCGCGTTGCCGGGGTGGAAGATCCGGCGGTGCATGGCGGCCAACTGGTCGCGGGAGGTGGCCTCGACGCTCGCGGCGGTCGGCTCCGCCGCCTCGAAGTGATCGGTCCCGAACACAAGCCGCTTCCACTCCCGGGACAGGATCGCTGCGGCGTCATCGTTTCGCTGGGCGAGCTGGGCCAGCCGCCGGGCCTTGGCCGTCTCCAGCCGCCCCGGATCGAAGCCGGGAGTCCGCAGCATCTCCACAAACAGCGACAGACTCTCGTCGAAGGTGCTCGCGAGGCAGTTCATCGAGGCCGTCGTGAAGAAGCCCCCCGATACCACCCCCACCTCGGTGGCCAGGAAGTCGAGTGTCTCGTCTATCTCTGCGGGCGGGCGGGTGGCCGTTCCCCCCTCGCGGACAAGCGCGGCTGTCGTCGCGGCCAGGCCGGGCGCCGTGCGGGGATCGAGCGAGCTGCCGCCCTTGAAGGTGATCGAGACGGTGACCAGAGGAAACTCCCGCGAGACGGCGAGGTAGACCACCGTGCCGTCAGGCAGCAGGTGCCGGTGATCGGCGGCCGCCGGCGGCTCGAACTCAAGCGGGGCAAACCTGATCTCCTCGGGTCGTGTGGGCAAGGCCGCGGGCTCGACGGCCAGGCACTCGACGGCCAGCAGGCACGCGCCGACACCAACCAGCGACACCAGACGGGCCGAGCTTCGCGGGCCATCAAGGCGAGGTCGATCAGCACGGGCAACCCCTTGGTCGCGGCAGTTCATGCAGGTTTCCTTTTTGTGTTACTTGCGGCGAAAGATCGCCACGCTGCGGTTGGCGGGGTCGAAGTATTTCCGGGCCACCCGGCGGATGTCGGCCGCCGTGACGGCCTCCTCCTTGACCGGCCCCTCGTTGATCTCCCGCCAGTCGAGCAGGGCCTCGGAGAAGGCGAGCTGGATGAAGAGCGACATATTGCTCTGGAGCCGGCGGTAGTTGCCAGCGGCCAGGCGATTCTTCACCTTCCGCAGCTCCCGCTCAGAAACCTCAATATCCTGGAGCTTCGCGAGTTCCTCCTCCCAGGCCCGCTCGAGGTCCTCAGGGGTCGCATCGCCGCGGGCTTCGGCTGAGACGCTAAAGAGCCCCGCAAACCTCCGGGTGTCGGAGCCAGCCTGGGCCGCGGCCGCGATGCCGCGGCCCTCGACGAGCCCACCGTAGAGCCGGCCGGTCCGCTCGTTCAACAGTTCGGCGAGCAGGTCGAGCGGGTAGGCGTCGGCATGGCCGGCGGGCACGGTGTGGTAGCGGATCTCGACCGCCGGGGGAAAGTCGCCGACTGCGATCATCCGCTGCTCGGCGAGCTGGCCAACCTCGAGCGTGACCACCGGGGGCGGCTCCCGCTTGCCCGGCTCGAGCCGCGAGAAATACCGCCGGATCAGGTCCTTGGCCACGGCCGGATCGAAGTCGCCGACCAAGACACCAAACAGGTTGCCGGGCCGGTAGTAGACGTTCCAATATTCCTCGGCCTGCTCGAAGGTGTAGCTGTTGAGGTCGCTCGCCCAGCCGATCACCGGCCAGGAGTAGCCGCTCGACGCCCAAAACATGGCGTCGAACTGCTCCTCGAATTTGCCCGTCGGCGTGCTCTCCGTCCGCAGCCGCCGCTCTTCGTGGACAACATCTCGCTCGGAGTAGAACTCACGAAACACGCTGCCGTGAAGCCGGTCGCTCTCCATCCAGGCCCAGAGCTCGAGCTTGTTGGAGGGGATCGTGATGAAGTAGCAGGTGAGGTCGTAGCTCGTGAAGGCGTTCATCCCGCTGCCGCCGGCCCGCGTGTAGACCTGGTCGAACTCGTCCTTGACGATCGTGCCGGCCTCCGGACCGCCGGCGCCTCGGCCCTGCTGGGCTTTGATGAGCTCGTCCAGGCGGGCCCGCAGCACGCGGAGTTGCTGGGTGTCGTTGGCCGGATTCCAAGGATCGTCGATCTCCCCCTTGAAGAACCGGTCGTATTGCTTGGTCCAGACGAGCTGGTTGATCTCGTCGCGGACCGCCTTCTGTTCGGCCCGGTAGCGGGAGTCCTTCTTGGGGTCGCGGGTGCCGATCGTGTCGGTGCCCTTGAACATCATGTGCTCGAAGAAGTGGCTGATCCCGGTGATCCCCGGCCGCTCGTTGACGCTCCCCACGCGGGCCACCCAGCCGGCGCTGACGACGTTGGGCTGGTCGTTCCGGGGCACGAGCAGAAAGAGCATCCCGTTGGGCAGGCGAAACTCCTCGACGGCGACCTGCTGGGCGGCCGCGGGGCTGGTCGCGGCCAGAAGCAAGACCGCTGCGACGATGAGCGGCGAGCGGCAAGGGGAGCTGACAGGGCGTGAGGAGACAAGCATGGGCAGACCTGCGGCGACGAGGGCGAACCACGGATGAGTGTGAATGCGTCGTTATAGCGGGAGCCGCGGGAAGTGTCCGCTCGGGGGTGGCTGCTCAAACCCGGTGGCAAGCTGAGTGGCTGGCCCCGGAGGCCTCGGGCGAGGAAAATGAGCCTGCTGGAGAACGCCCACATGGTCCTTTCGGCCCCGGGCTCGCGGGAAACGCTCCGGGGGCGAACGGCAGGAGATCATCGCAATGGCATCGATCGACCGGGCCGATCCCGCAATCATGGGGCATTTGCTCGCCCAGCACCGTGAGCTACACGACCTGCTCGTTGAGGCCCGCGGAGGCCTCTCCAGTCAGGAGTATGCCGCCGCCCGTGAGCGGCTGGTAACGCTGCGGGACCATCTCAGCCAGCACTTCGAGCAGGAGGAGCGGGGTGGCTTTCTCGAGGAGTCGCTGACGCGGATGCCGCGGCTTGCGGCGGACGTCCGGAAGGTGCTCGCCGATCACCCGCGGCTCTTGGCCGAACTCGACGGGTTGATCAATTGCCTCTCGGCGGGGGATATTGGTCGCGATGCGTGGCGGCAGGCCGGCCACGATTTCGAGGCGTTCGCCTCCCACCTGTTGGCCCACGAGAGGAGCGAGAATGCGGTTGTACAGGAGGGATATAACGAGGACCTCGGGTTCGTCGATTAATCGTCGGCTCATTTCTGCGAGCGCTTTAGCGGCGGCTGTGATGGCCGTGGGCGTGGCCTGGCTGGGGGCGATCGCGGCCGATCGGGCGCCAGCGCCCGACCAAGTGGCCGGATTCATGCGGGCCAAACTTGGCCATTCGCAGAACGTGCTCGAGGGCTTGAGTATCGCAGACTACGACCTCATCGAACGGGGTGCTCAGGAACTCTCGCTCGCCAGCCTCGACTCCAACTGGCAGGTGCTCCAGACCGAGGACTACGTGCGGCAGAGCGCCGAGTTTCGCCGCTCCTGCGATGTGCTGCGGGACGCGGCCAAGGCGAAGAACCTCGACGGGGCCACGCTCGCCTGGATGGATGTGATGCTCAAATGCGTCCAGTGTCACAAGTACGTCCGCGATGTGAACTGACCGACTGACTCAGCCACGTCGACCAGACTGGCAAGCAAACTGCCGACCAAGCTGCCGACCAGACTGGCAGCCAGACTATCGACCAGAGCGAGGAGCTTGCAGGCGCTTCCCGCTCAGGCCATGACGATCGTGCGGCCATCGTGGACGAAGACCCGCTCTTCGAGCACCAGCCGCACCGCGCGGGCGAGCACGAGCTTCTCGACGTCGCTGCCGGCCTGGGCCATCCGTTCGGGGGTGTCGGAGTGGTCGACGGCCGTCACGTCTTGGGCAATGATCGGCCCGGCGTCGAGTTCGGCGGTGACAAAATGGGCCGTGGCCCCGATCAGCTTCACCCCGCGGGCGAAGGCCTGCCGGTAGGGGCTCGCGCCGGCGAAGGCGGGGAGGAACGAGTGATGGATGTTGATCATCCGGCCGGCATACCGGGCGACGAACGCGGGGGACAGGATCCGCATGTAGCGGGCCAGCACGACGTACTCGGGATGGTGGGCGTCGATCGCGGCGGCGATCGCGGCCTCGTGTCGCTCCCGCTCGACGGTGTCGTGGGGCACGTGCGCGAAGGGCACGCCGAACCGCTCGACGAGCCCCCGCAGCACGTCGTGGTTACTCACCACGCCCACGATCCTGCCCGGCAGCTCGCCGATGGCGTCGAGCAGGAGGAGTTCCCCGAGGCAGTGCGGCTCGCGGGTGGCGCAGACCACGATCGGCCGCCGCTCGTCACGGGTGACCCGCACCCGGGCCCCCGCTTGCAGCACCGCCAGCACCGCGCCGCAGAGTTCGGCATCCGGCGTGGTCCCATCGGCCGGCGTCACCTCCGCCCGGAAGAAGAAGTGCCGCGTAGTCGCGTCGACGAACTCGTGGTTGGCCTCGATGTTGAGCTGCCGGCTCTGGAGCACGCCGGTGATCCGATGGATGAGGCCGACCGCGTCAGGGCAGTCGACGAGCAGAATCTGCCGGGTCATCCGCGCGGCCCCCTGGGCACCCAGGCGAGCACGACCTCTTCGACGGCGGTGTCGGTCTTGCGGGCCGGGATCACGACCGCCTCGAGCGGGATCCGTTCCGGGGCCGACTCGAGCCGGATCCGCTCGAGCTCCGCATCGATCTCGTTCTCGAGTTCCCGCCGCTTCTCCTCGAGGACCGTGAGGCTCTCCTCGGCGTGGGCCACGTCGGCCTGCTGGCGGGTGGCCCGGCTGGCCGACCGCATCGACGTGGCGGCCTTGCCGATCGTGGTCGAGCTGATCTTCTTTCGGCCGAGCAGGGCTCCGAGCACGGCCGAGCCGATCGACACGTAGGTCTGCAGCGACTGGTTCTTGGCCTCGGCCCGCTCTCGCTCAACCTTCTGCCGCGCCCGCTCGAGGCGGTCGGTGAGCGTCGCCAGCTTCACAGCCTGCCGCGTCCTCACCTTCTCCATCTCGGCGTCTCGCCACTCTCGCACGCGGTGGGCGATGCGGGCGCGAAACTCACCCTCCGACTCGTCGGGCCGCGAGACCTCGCCGATCGCTTGAGCCCGCCAGGCGGTGAGCTTTGCGGTGCGGGCAAGCCCGCTCTTGAGCGACGTGGCCAGGGCCGCATATCCGCGGGGGCCCGCCAGCACCGATGGCAGCGGGGCGAAGGAGCCGCTGCGGGCCGCCGGCTCGATCTCCGGAGCCCGCGGCAGCCGCGTGGCCGAGTCCCAGGCCGATTCGCCGAGGGTGTCGGCTGCGGGGGCGAGATAGATCTCCTCGCGGTGCTCCTCGATGCCGGCGGCGGCGAGTGAGTAGCGGACGATCGCCCGCGCGAGGATGTGCGGCTCGTAGTGCACCGCCGCGTCGGCGGGCACCGGGCTTTGGGGCGCGAAGAAGACCTCGCGAACTCCCGGCGGCAGGATCGGCCGCGGGCCACTGCGAGCCGTCGAGTGCCACTCCGCCTCGGCCCGGGGGCCGGCCTGTGCCGCGGCAGCGATCGCCGGCGCGGGCCGCTCGCCGACGAGCCGGCGGATTTCTTCCCGCACGAGCGGGCCGCGGAGATAGGACATCGTCCACCGGGTCTGGAAGAGCGTCTCCTCGTCGCCGTGCACGGAGTGCATGAGGAACCGCCGCTGCTCGAGCCCTGAGAGCAGCCGGTCGAGCCGCCCCCGATCGAACGAGCCGCCGGCACTGGCCGCGGCCCCCTCGAGCCCGTCAAGCACCCGAGCCTTGTCGCGGGCCGTCTGCAGGCGGCCCAGAAACCAGAGGCCAGCGTTTGAGAGCCCCTTGTAGTCGAGGTCGACCGGATTCTGCGTGGCGAGCACCACGCCCAGCCCGTAGGCGCGGGCCTGCTTGAGGAGCGTGAGGATCGGTGTCTTGCTCGGCGGGTTGGCCACCGGCGGCACATAGCCGAACACCTCGTCCATTAAAAACAGCGCCTTGAGCGAGGACGTTCCCCCCTGCGACCGCATCCAGGAAATGGTCTGGCCGGCGAGCAGGGTCACGAACGCCATCCGCTGGGCATCGGTGAGGTGTGCGATCGAGACAACCGCCACGCGGGGCTTGCCCGCAGGAGTCCAGAGCAGCCGTCCTACGTCGAGCGGCTCCCCTTCGAGCCAGGCCTCGAATCCCGGCGCTGCAGCCACGGTGTTGAGCCGGGTGGCGAGCTGGAATCGGTCGCCGGCGGGATAGAAGTTTTCGAGGTCGAGGAAGCCCACCCGCTCGATTGGGGGCGAGGGGATCGTCCTCACGAGCGTGGCGAAGTCGACTTTCTGGCCGCTCCTCCACAGGCTCTCGACGATCGTCGAGAGGAGCACGTGGTCGCGGCTCGTGCCCGGCTCGGCGTCGAGGCCCACCAGCGCCAGGATGCCCGAGACGAGCGACTCGATCCGCTCGCGGCGGGCTTCAGCGTCGTCGAGGATGGCCGGCGGCGGTGCCTCCAGGCTGCCGAGCATGGCCAGCGGGATGCCGCTGCGGCTGCCGGGCGTGTAGACAGCCATCTCTACGGCCTCGTGGAGCCGCTGGATCCGCTCGCCCGACTGGCCCGAGGCGGCGAGTCCGTCGGACCATGTCTTGGCCGTGCGAGCCGCGAGCTCCTCGAGCGTGATGCCGTCCCGCTTTGCGGCGTCGGGATCGACCCAGGGCTGGAAGTCGGCCGGCGCGAGGTTGGGGAAGGAAAGCAGGACGTTGGCGAGGTCTCCTTTGGGATCGATGACGAGCGTCGGGATGCCGTCGATCGCCGCCTCCTCGATGAGCCCCACGAGCAGGCCGGTCTTGCCGCTGCCGGTCATGCCAACGCAGATCGCGTGGGTCGTGAACCGGCGGGCATCGACCAGCAAGGGCTCGCCGGCGACGGTGCCTGAGTCGGTAAGTTTTGTGCCGAGATAAAAGACACCGAGCCCCTCGATCGCGGCAGCCAGGTTGGCACCGGTGGCCTGCCCGACAGCCGGTTTCCGTCCACGTTTGTCCTGCGCCATCGTTGTCGTGCCTCGGGGGAGCCAGGGCCGGCTCTCACGCCGGTTGCCACGATTCGACGCACCGGCGCGGTTTCGTGCAAGCGGGCAGCGGGGCGGATGGCGGAGATCGGGTCTGCGCCACGTCACAGTCCCCCAGCTCGCGCTTGGGGGCTTCTATGCGGCACACGCCTGGCCAAGCAGGAGTGCAACCCCTCCCCCTGTGCTCTCGCCCACATAAAAGCCCCGGGGCGCGAGCCCG
>JBBEEF010000031.1:0-7751 GCA_040880915.1 Pirellulales bacterium | reverse complement strand
GGGTGGCCAGATGGCATCGGCCAGCTCGGACTCGCCGTCCTTACCCGTCGCCGAGCTCGAGCTTGATGCGGCGGGGCATGGCGAGGCGGGCGAGCATCCCCAGCGAGCCCTTAGGGAGGCCCAAAAACTCGAGCCGCTCGAACCAGCCCGGGACCTCGGCGGCCAGCTTGCCGACCTGCGTGCCCCGGAGGTCGAGGCGACGGAGGTTCTTGAGAGACTTGAGCTGGAGGAGCCCCTCGTCGGTGAGGCTGCCGCCGGCGAGGTCGAGCGTGGTGAGATCCTTGAGTGACTCAGCTCGGAATCCGAGCAGGATGCAGAACACATCGTCGGCCGCCGCGCCCGGGAGCCGCACGGCCACGAGCTTATCGGCCACGTGGCCGAAGTCATCGCCGAACGACTTCCGCAGCCAGTCGGTCTCCTCCATCTCCACGCTGCCTCCCCGCTCAATCGCCTCGCTGACCACCTCCTGCTGCTCGGCGTAGGCGTCGATCTTCGAGGCCAGCCACTCGAGCTTGCTGGCCTTGAACTTCACGAACTCGGTGGCGTCCTCGAAGGCCTGCTGCACCCGCACAAACTCTTCCTGGCTGCCGCCCCGGTCGGGATGGCTCTCGCGGGCCCGCACGAGATAGGCCTGCTTAACGTCCTCGAGCGTTACCGGCGGCAGCAGTCCCAGGATCTCGAGGCACACGGGACGCTGATTGGAAGGCTGGGAAGACGGGGCTGGCTGGGACATGAACGGCTATCAGAAAGAATTGGTTTTGTGGCAATGCGAGCCCGGAAGCCTAGCAGGTGCGTCCCGCCGCGGTCACCCATCGCCGGCTCCCCTTGCCCTGTGCCAGTGGATTCCCTATCTCCCCGCCACTACTCAGGAGGGTATTCATGAACGGTCGGACCGACGCTTGGTGGCGGTATGGGCGGGAACTGACTGCGGCAGCCGTCATCATCGGCTTTGCGGTGGTGTGGCGGACCTGGACCGGCTCCGTCGCCGCCGACGCGAAGCCGCCGCAGCCGGTTGCTACGCCGGACTCCGCGGCCAGCCCGCAGCCCCCGGGAGCGCGGCCGATGGCGCTTGTCAACGGCGCCGAAATCACCACCGCCGAGCTGGCCGCGGAATGCCTCTCGCGTCACGGCACGGCCGTCCTCGAGACGCTCGTCAATCGGCGGATTATCGAGCAGGCCTGCCAGGCGGCAGGTCTGACGCTTACCCGTGAGCACGTCGATGCCGAGATCGAATCCCTCGCCAAGCGGTTCAGTGTTCCGCGGCAGAAGTGGCTCGAGCTCATCGAGAAGGAGCGGGGTATCTCACCGGAACAATACGCCTCCGACATCGTGTGGCCGATGCTCGCCCTGCGGGCCCTCGCCCGGGGCGCCGGCGAGCCGACCGAGGCCGAGATTCGAGAGGCGTTCGAAAAGCAGTTCGGGCCGGCCGTAAAGGCCAGGATCATCGTTTCCCGCACGCGGGCCGAGGCGGAAACCCTGCGGGTGAAGGCGATCGCCGCGGCCGACGAATTCGGTAGCCTGGCACGCCAGCACTCGGTCGACGTCGGCAGCGCTAGCGCCAATGGCTGGGTGCAGCCGATCCGGCTCCACTCTGGCGAGCCGGCATTTGACCGGGCCGCCTTCGCCCTCGAGCCGGGGCGGATCTCGGAGGTGGTGCAGGTGGCCGACCAGTTCATCGTCATCAAGTGCGAAGGCCGGCTGCCGGCGGCCGACACGAGCCTCGAGGAGGTGCAGCCCCGCCTGGCCGAGGAGATCCGCGAGCGAAAGAGCCGCGAGGCCTCCAACGACGTGTTCCGGGCCCTGCAGGAGAAGAGCCGCGTCGAGAACGTGCTCAATGACCCCGCCCGCTCCGCGGCCCAGCCGGGCGTGGCGGCGGTTGTAAACGGGCAGCCGATCACGCTCGAGGAGGTTCGCAGTGTGGCCCTCGAGCGATACGGTCGGGACGTGATCGAGATCCTCATCACCCGCACGCTCGTCGGGCAGGCGCTGACGCGGCAGCAGCAGGCCGTGGCGCAGGCCGACCTCGACACGGAAGTGGCCCGGGCCGCGACGTCGATGGGATTCCAGCAGCCCGATGGCTCTCCCGACGTGGCAGCCTGGCTCGCGCGAGTTACCCGCGAGGAGAAGGTGCCGATGCGGCACTACATAGAAGATGTGGTCTGGCCGACCGTGGCGCTCAAGAAGCTCGTGGGGGGTGTGCCGGTGAGCACGGACGACCTCGACAAGGCCTACCAGGCCACCTTTGGCCCGCGGGCCCGGTGTCGGATCATCGTGCTCGACAACCAGCGGCGGGCTCAGGAAGTCTGGCAGCTCGCCCGCAAGAACCCATCAGCCGAGGCGGTTGGGGCGCTGGCGGAAACCTACTCGGTCGATCCGACCACGAGGGCTCTGCGGGGGGAAGTGCCGCCGATCCAGCGGCACGGCGGGCAGCCGACACTCGAGCGTGAGGTGTTCGGGCTCAAGCCCGGCGAACTCTCTGGGGTTGTGCAGATCGCCGACCGGTTCATGGTGATCCTCTGCGAGGCCTTCACCGAGCCGGCCGCGGTGTCGTTTCCGGAGGTCCGCGACGAACTCTACGACGACATCTTTGAAAAGAAGCAGCGGATCGAGATGGCCCGCCACTTCACCCACCTTCGGGAAGCAGCGACGATCGACAACTTCCTCACAGGCACAAGCCAGTCGCCTCCGACAGCCGCCGGCCGCACGACCGCTGGGCTCCCCGGCACGTTCTCGAAGACCGACGCCGATGAACTGGCCCGGCCGCGGGCCGGCACCCGGCAGGCCCGGGCCCCGGCGTCCTCGGGCGTCGTGCCCGCTACCCACGCCGCTCCTACCACGAGCGGCCGGTAGGAGTTGAGCTTCGGCCGAGCGCATGACCAGTCGTGACCAGTCGTGACCGCTCGTGACCAAGAGGTGCGTCACGTCACAGTCCCCCAGCTCGCGCAGGGGGCTTTTATGCCGCACGGGATTTGCCGCACGGGATTTGCCGCACGGGATTGCGACCCTCCCCTGCGTTCGCTTTCCCTGACCCATAAAAGCCCCGGGCGCGAGCCCGGGGACTGCGGGACCAAAGGCCACCCCGGGCTCCATCCCACCCGGGCTCCATCCCACCCGGCGCCCCCCCGGATAGACGCCCACCGCTCAAACCCGGGCTCACTCCTCGTTGCCGCGGAGCTGGGCCAAGACGGTGTAGTCCTCGAGGGTCGTCGTGTCGCCCACGGTCTCACGGCCGGCCGCGATGTCGCGGAGGAGCCGCCTCATGATCTTGCCGCTGCGGGTCTTGGGGAGGCTGGCGGCAAAGTGAATGTCGTCGGGGGCCGCAAGCGCGCCAATCTGATGACGAACGTGCTTGCGGAGGGCGTCCTCGAGCTCCTTGCCCGGCTCGCCGGCGAGGAGCGTCACGAACACCGCGATCGCCTCCCCCTTCACCTCGTGCGGCCGGCCCACTGCGGCTGCCTCGGCCACGGCCGGATGGCTTACAAGGGCGCTTTCGACCTCGATCGTCGAGAGCCGGTGGCCGGCCACGTTGAGCACATCGTCGATCCGCCCCATGATCCAGTAATAGCCGTCGGCGTCCTGACGGGCGTTGTCGCCGGCCAGGTACTTGCCCGGCACCTTCGACCAGTAGGCCTCGACAAACCGCTCGTCGTTGCCCCAGATGCCGCGGAGCATTCCCGGCCAGGGCTTCCGCACCACCAGCCAGCCCCCCTCGCCTGGCTCGACCGGATCGCCGGCCGCGTCGACGATCTCGGGCACCACGCCGGGCAGCGGCAGCGTGCAGCTGCCTGGCTTCGTGGGCGTGCAGCCGGGCAGCGGACTCATCATGATCCCGCCGGTCTCGGTCTGCCACCAGGTATCGACGATCGGGCATCGCTTCCCGCCGATCACCTCGTGGTACCAGATCCAGGCCTCAGGATTGATGCCCTCGCCGACGCTCCCCAGGAGCCGCAGGCTCGAGAGGTCACGCCCTTCGATGTGCTGCATCCCCCATTTCATAAACGAGCGGATCGCCGTGGGGGCGGTGTAGAAGATCGTCGGTTTCTCCTGCTCGATGATCTCCCAGAACCGGCCCTCGTGGGGGGCATTGGGCGCCCCCTCGTACATGAGCACGCTCGCACCGGCGGCCAGCGGGCCGTAGGTCACGTAGCTGTGGCCCGTGATCCAGCCGCAGTCGGCCGTGCACCAGAAGAGGTCGTCTTCGCGGAGATCGAACACCCACTCGGTGGTCGTCTTGGCCCAGAGCACGTAGCCAGCCGTCGTGTGCTTGATACCCTTCGGCTTCCCGGTCGAGCCGCTCGTATAGAGGATGAAGAGAGGCGTCTCTGAGTCGAGCGGCTTCGGTGGCATGTCGGCTGGCATGCCAGCGACGAGATCGTGCCACCAGATGTCGCGGCCCGGCTGCATTGTGACCGCCTGGCCCGTTCGCTCGAGCACGATCACATGCTTCACGGTCGTGGCGGGGTAGCTCGGCGAGGCGAGCGCCTCATCGACATTTTTCTTGAGGGGCAGCTGTGATCCCCGCCGCCAGCCGCCGTCGGCCGTGATCACCGCCACGGCGGCGGCGTCGTGGTTGCGGTCGGCGATCGCCTCGCTCGAGAAGCCGCCGAAGATCACCGAGTGGACCGCACCGATGCGGGCACATGCCAACATCGCGATCACGAGCTCGGGCGTCATCGGCATGTAGATCGAGACCACGTCGCCGGTCTTGATGCCGAGCGTGTCGAGGCCGGCGGCAAAGCGGCAGACCTCGGCGTGGAGTTCCCGGTAGGTCAGCGTCCGCCGGTCACCCGTCGGCTCCCCGACCCAGACGATCGCCAGCTTGTCGCCGCGGCCGGCGGCGATCTGGGCGTCGAGGCAGGCTGCCGAGGCGTTCGTGCGACCACCGGTGAACCAGGACGCGTGCGGGGGCTGCCAATCGAGAACCTTGGTGTAGGGCGTCATCCAGGGGAGCGCTTGGGCCCGCTCGTCCCAGAAGGCCTCGGGGTCGGCGGCCGCGGCGTCGTAGAGCCGCTGGTATTCCTCGAGCGATCCGATTCGGGACCGGGCCGAGAAGTCGGCCGAGGGGGGAAACACCCGCGCCTCCTGCATCACGCTCGCAATCCTGCCCGCCGCTCGGGCACTGTTGCCCTTGGTATCCGCCTCCGCCATGGCAGCATCCTCTCCCTTTATGGTGTCGAGATTCAGAAAATAAGGGTTCAGCGGGCCGCCGGTTCGAGCCGGGTGGCCGTCGTGCGGGCCGGACTGGCGTAGTCGGCCGCGATTCGCGTCGCCTCATCGACCGTCAATTCGCCTGGCTGCACCCAGAACCGGTAGCCCACCTCGAGCGGCTTGCCCGGCTCGAGCTCATGGGCGAAGTAAGAGCCGAAGCGGGCATAGTCACGTTCGCTCATTCGGGCTTGGCCCGGGTTCGCCGGCCAGTTCACCCGCAGCACGGTGTATCGCTGCCCCCCGACGACAAAACTCGCAGCGTGCCAGGGAGCGTCGACATAGGTCTTGTCCTGGGGCCAGTTGCGGAACTCACCCGGCTCGGCCTTGCCATCCGGCCGGAGGTAGTAGGTCTGGCCCGTGGTCGATTCATGCACCTCGTTTGACGCGCGGAAATGAACGCCGGCATGCTGCGGGTCGCCGTCGAGCGAGATGGGGGTGGTGGCCGTGAGCTGGCTGGCAAAGTCGATCACCGTGCCTCCCGCCATCGGCACGACCTCGATCTCCCGCACCTCGTCGAGCAGGTTGCTACCGCCACTGCCGATCCATTCGATCGCCACCCGTTGCCGCGCGGCCACCGGGCCGGCCAGCTCGACGAGCGTTTCCCGATGCTCCTGCCGACTCTTCCCCGTGCAGTGCCAGCAATCGCTCTTCTGCTGCTTGCCCTCACCGTGGGCGATCCGGTTGTAGCCGAAGAAAATCCCGCGATGGTGCGTGTACTGGCCGCCGGGCCCTTTTGTGAGGCGGATGCCGGTGGCCGGATCGAACACGTGATGGAACGGCTTGTAGCTCGCCACATGGGCGGCCTCGTCGGAGGCGTCGTAGGCGGGCATCTCGTACCGCAGGAGCGGCTTGCCCGCGAGCATCAGCGAGGCTCCGCCAGGTTCGGCCACCCAGCGAAGCCGGGCCGCCTTGTCCGACTCCGCCCGGGGCGTGATCTCCGCGGTGACGTCCAAGCCCGCACCGGCCGGGAGCCGGGGCAGGAAAAAAACCAGTTCGCGGGGCACCTTTCCGGCCGCCGGTTTCGCGGGCCCGAGCAGCCCGGGATCCCCGAGTTGCCCATCCACTTGGCTGCCGTCGGCCAGGGTCACCTTCACGTCACCGTCGGCGAGTGCGTCGGGCACCTGGAGGAGGGTGTGGATCGGAAGATTCGAGCGGTCTACGTGGCCGGCCTCAATCCCGATCCGCCAGGCCGCCGCCTCCGGTGCGGGCTCGGCAGCTCGAAGCGGCAGGACAACGACGAGCGACAACATCGCTGACAGGAGGCGGCCGCTGGTCGTGAGAGCCGGCCGGTGCGTGATCAATGGGGTTCCTCCCACAGCGGCCGCGATCCCATCGACGCCGCGGCAAGCCGGTAACAGAGCATGACCAGGGCCCTCAGGCAATGCCCCCGCCGGGATGGCGGGGTCGCGCCCCCCGGCCGTCCGCAAAGGGTTCGCAGCCATCGGTGTCATCGCCGAACCCAATGCCGAGGGCCCGCGCCGCCTGCACCGCCGATCCCCGCGGGTCGACCGTGGAGAGGTTGAGGATCGCCTCGGCGATCGGCACGCTCTCGATATCAGGCGGCCGGTAGCAGACCGTCTCACCGAACCGGCCCTCGTGGACGAGCCGCACGGCATGGGCGCCAAACTCGGTGGCCAGCATCCGATCGAAGGCGGTGGGCGTGCCTCCGCGCTGGAGATGACCGAGCACGACGGTGCGGACGTCGCGGCCCAGCCGAGACGCGACCTCGCGGGCTACGATCTCGCCGATCCCTCCGAGCCGCACCTGCCGCTGCCCGTCTGGCTGATTGGCGTCGTGGACGGTTCCACCGCCGGGCAGCACCGCCCCCTCGGCGGCCACCACGAGCGTGAACCGCTTGCCCTCCGCCTCCCGCTCGAGAACCTTGCGGCAGACACCCTCGAACGTCCAGGGAATTTCGGGCAGGAGGATGACGTCGCCGCCTCCGGCGATGCCCGCGTGGAGGGCGATCCAGCCGGCATGGCGGCCCATCACCTCGAGGACCATCACCCGCTCGTGGCTGGCGCCGGTGGTGTGGAGCCGGTCGAGAGCGTCGGTGGCCGTGGCCACTGCTGAATCGAAGCCGAAGGTGAAGGCGGTGGCGCCGAGGTCGTTGTCGATCGTCTTGGGCACGCCCACCACCGGGATGCCGTGCTCGTGGAGCTGCTGCGCGATCGCCAGCGACCCGTCACCACCGACGCAGATGAGCCCCACGACGCCGAGCTGCCGGAGCGTGACGGCGGCCCGCTCGAGCAGGGCCGGATCAATCTGCACCCGCTCCCCCTCGCCGACGAGCGCCGTGAACCGGCCCTGGTTGCTTGATCCGAGGATCGTGCCGCCCTTTAAGAGGATGTCGGCTGTCAGCCGCGAATCGAGCGGCATGTAGCTCACCGGATCGACGAGTCCTTCATACCCTTTGAGGAAGCCGATGCAGCCATAGCCGAGCCGCTCGGCTGTCTTCGTGGCGGCCCGGATCACGGCGTTGAGGCCGGGGCAGTCGCCGCCGCCCGTGAGGATGCCGATTGTGGGTTTGCGGTGCGACATGG
>JBBEEF010000030.1:0-7807 GCA_040880915.1 Pirellulales bacterium | reverse complement strand
GGACCTGGTGGCGGACCTGGTTGCGGGGGATTTGACTGGCGGCCGGTCGGGCCAAAGGCTAAATTGAATGGAGTTTCCAATCATACTCCCCGCCCTCCGGCCGCTCCCACGGAGACCGCGCCCCGAGCCTGCCATGAACGACAAGCGATTAGAGGAACGTACGGCGTGGGTCTATGACGAGCGGGCCTTCCCGGTCTGGAACAACTCCTTCGACCGGGCCGACCGCACGGAAATGATCCGTGAGGATCTCTGGGCTGGCCGCAGCATCGCCGTGCTCCTGGTGGTCCTCGTGGGCATGGGGCTCGTCCTGGCGGTGGGGACGGCCGCCTTCGTGGCCGGCTGGCGGTGACACCCACGCGGGGCCCGACGGTGGTGACCCGTCACTGTCCCGCCAAGCTCAACCTCTCGCTGGCGGTGCTTGCGCGGCGGACAGACGGCTTCCACGACATCGAATCGCTGATGGTGCCGGTCGATCTGGCCGACACGCTCACGCTCACCAGCGGCGGGGCCCCCGGCATCCGACTCGCCGTGTGCTTCGCGGGCGAACTGGCCGGCCCCCGCGGCCGGGTGCTCGCTCGCGACGTGCCAGCCGATAGTACGAATCTCGTGGTGCGGGCGGCGGCGGCCCTGGCGGCGGCGGCCGGCGTGGAGCCGGCCCTCGACATCGAACTCTGCAAGCGGATTCCCTCAGGCGCGGGCCTGGGCGGGGGCTCGAGCGACGCCGCCGCGGTGCTTGTGGCCGCGGCAGAGGCCTGGGGACTCGACTGGGGTCCGAGCCGGCTGGCAGGCATCGGCAGCACGATCGGCAGCGATGTGCCCTGGTTCTTCGCGGGCGGTCCGGCGATCGCGGCCGGCCGCGGCGAGCGGATCATGCCGGTGGCTCCGCTCGGGCCGCTGTTCGCCGTAATTGCCTGCCCCGCGACCGGCCTCTCGACGGCGGCGGTCTTTCGGGCCTGCACGCCCGATGCCACGCGGGCGGGTGACGCCGGTCAACTCGCGACCGCACTCGCGGCGGGCGACCTGCAGGGAGCCCTGCCGTTGGTGCACAACGCCCTCGAGGCTCCGGCCCGCAGCCTCTGCCCGGAAGTCGACCTCCTGCTCGCCGACCTCGCGCGGGCCGGCGGCCTCTGCCCGCGGCTCACTGGCAGCGGCAGCGCCTGCTTCACGCTCTGCCGCACGCACAAGGAGGCACAGGGCATCGCGGCCCGCGTGGCGGCGATCGAGGACGCCGGCCGGCCTCGGATTCCAGCCGTGTTTGTCGTCACGGTCGGCGGCCCGTGCGGCTAACGGCCGACGCCCCGGCCCCTCGGAGCCTATCGCCTTACGAGCGCGTGAAAGGCAGCGGTGAGCTGGTGTGTGATCGGCCCCGGCACGCCCGCGCCGATTCGTCGGCCGTCGATCTCTACGACGGGGATCACCTCGGCTGCTGTCCCGGTGAGGAAACATTCGTCGGCCGTGTAGAGGTCGTGGCGTACGAGCGTCGCCTCGCGGCAGGCGATCCCGGCCTGGTCGGCCAGTTCAAGCACCGCATTGCGGGTGATGCCTTCGAGGATGCCAGCGTCAGTCGGGGGTGTGAGGAGTTTTCCAGCGCGGACGACGAAGATGTTGTCGCCCGTGCACTCGGCCACCTCCCCCTTGTGGTTGAGCATCAGGGCCTCGACGCAGCCCGCCTGCAGCCCTTCGAGCTTGGCCATGATGTTGTTGAGATAGTTCAGCGACTTTATCCGCGGCGAGAGGGCGGCCGAGTGGGTCCGCTGCGTGGCGGCCGTGACGATCCTCAGCCCGCGCTCGTAATACTCACGCGGATAGAGGCTGATCGTGTCGGCGATCACAATCACCTGGGGATTGCTCGTCTTGTTGGGATCGAGCCCCAGGCCGCCGGCACCGCGGGTCACCATCAGCCGCACGTAGCCGTCGGTGAGGTGGTTGGCGGCGAGCGTGTCGACCACCGCCCGGGCCACCACATCCTTGGAGAGCGGGATCTCGAGGCAGATCGCCCGGGCGCTCGCATAGAGCCGGTCGAGATGCTCGTCGAGGCGGAACACGGTGCCCGCATAGCTCCGCAGTCCCTCGAACACGCCGTCGCCATAGAGCAGGCCGTGGTCGAAAACGCTCACCTTCGCCTCGTGCTCCGGCACGAGCGAATCGTTCATGAAGATCATCCGCGGCATGGGGGCACCGGAAGACGGGGCGACTCAGAGGACTCGGCGGGCAAGCCCCGCGTCAGACCGTCGCGACCCGGCCGGCCACCAGCCGCACAACGCGATCGGCCCGGCCCGCGATCGAGGCGTCGTGGGAGACAAGCACTATAGAAAGCCCTTCGGAGCGGTTCAACGTACAGAGCACATCGAGGATGCCCGCTCCGCTTTCCACGTCGAGATTGCCGGTCGGTTCGTCGGCCAGGAGGAGCCGGGGGCCCCCGACCAGGGCCCGGGCGATCGCCACCCGCTGCATCTCGCCCCCCGAGAGCTGCCGCGGCTTGTGCTGGAGCCGCTCCCCGAGGCCAAACCGCTCGAGCAGGTCGACCGCCCGCTGGCGGGCCTCGCGCCGGACCGAAAGCCAGGCCCAGATCCCATGCCGCACCATCAGCGGGGCCAGCACATTCTCGAGCGCCGTGAGTTCCGGCAGCAGGTGGTAGGCCTGAAACACCATCCCGATCTCGGTGTTCCGCAGCCGGTCCCGCTGGCGGGCCGGGAGGTTATCGACACGGCCGCCGGCGAGGTGCACGCTCCCGCCATCGGGCGCATCGAGCAGGCCCATGAGGTGCAGGAGCGTACTTTTGCCGGAGCCGCTCTGACCGATCACCGACACGAACTCACCGGCGGCGAGGTCGAAGTCGACACCCCGGAGCACCTCCAGCACACGATCACCGGAGCGGTAGTGTTTCCGCAGATCCCGGACTCGTAGCAGAGCCGGCGGAGCGATCTCCGGAGAGGCGGCGCGGGGCCGCTCGAGCGTGACGCTACTCATGCCGGAGGGCCTCCACGGGGTGCAGCCGCGCCGCCCGCAGGGCCGGCAAGACGCTCGATGCCACCGCGATCCCGACGGCACCGATGACGACCCAGGCAATCGTGACGGGGTCGATGATCGTGGGGATGTTGAAGAAGTAGTAGATCGAGGGGTCGAACACCCGCTGGCCCGTGCACCACTCGACCCCCGCGCGGATCGTGTTGATGTTGACCGCGATCGCGAGCCCCAGGGCCAGCCCCGCCCCGGCTCCCACGAGCCCCAGGCAGAGCCCGTAGCCCAGGAAGATGCCGGCGATGCCGGCCGCCCGGGCCCCGAGCGACTTGAGGATCCCGATATCACGGGTCTTCTCCACAACGATCATGAAGAAGATCGCCAGGATGCCGAAGCCGGCCACGGCGATGATGAGAAACAGGAGGATGTTGAGCACGGCCATCTCCATGTCGACGGCGGCCAGGAGCGGTCCCTGCTTGTCCCGCCAGGTGGCGACGGCGTAGAGGTCGGCCGGGAAAGCCTTCCGGAGCCGGTCGCGGGCGGTTTCCAGATCGGCCCCCGGGCGGAGCTTGATCTGGATCGAGTTGACGCTCGCGAGCCCCGACTCGGGGTCGATCATGCCCCGCATCCGTTGGAGGGCCGCGATCGGCACAAACACGAAGTTCGCGTCGTACTCGCTCATCTTGCTTTCGTAGAAGTCGACGATCGTGAAGGTGTCGCTGACGGCCTTGGGCGGCGTGCCGGCGGTAGGAAAGGTCACCTTCACGTCGTCGCCCGGCAGGGTCAGAAACCGGTCGATGCCGGACGAGTCACGAAAGCTCGCCAGACCGATGCCGGGCACGATCCCGGTGAACTGCTCGGTGGCCAGATCCATCCGCGTGCCCTCCTCCGGCCGCGCCTGGCGGAAGGGGTCGGCCGGGCGGCCGCCTGAAGGCTCGGTGACGGGGGCCTCGGTGGCGGGGGTCTTGGTGACGGGGGTCTCCGTCGTGGCCGCGAGGACGGCGTCGACCTGCCGGTCGATCGGCCGCACGGGCTTGCCGGATTCGGCCGCAGATTTTTCAGCCGGGCTGGCGAATTCACCGTTTTCATCACTGGGCGTGCGTTCGGAGTCGAGCCGCTCCCGCCAGAGCCGCTCCCGCTCCACCCGCATCCGCCGGTGGGGCCAACCGGCCGCCTCGAGGGCCGGCCGGGTCGGCTCCGTCGCCGTGGCCTGGCTGTCGACGGTGTCGTAACCCCCGTCCCGCAGGTCGAAGCTCAGCTGCCCGCGGTTTGCCGGATGCTGGAGGTAGCGGCCGAAGTCGCTCACACTGGCATGCGTCGCCTCGTCGATCCCAATGAACATCACCTGCCGCGTAATCCACTGGCCGCGGACCTGGAAGTTGAGCATCGCCGGCACCGCCACGGTGGGTGTCATCCCCTCGATCTCATCGCCGCCCGCCCGCCGGATCTCATCCATGTGCCAGGCGGGATCCTGGAAGCCAGAGAGCGAGTGGCTCTCGAACACGAGGTCGGAGAGGATGCCGTGGATCCGGGTCTGCATCTCGTGCGAGAAGCCCGCCATCACGGCGTTGACGACGATCATCGTCGCCACACCGAGGGTCACGCTGATAATGCTCGCAAGCGCGATCCAGCGGGTGCGAAGGTAGCGGCAGCAGAGCAGGAGTTTGTACATGCGAAACGGAACCTGACAGCGGGCACGGGACACGAGAGCGGGACGGTAGCACCGGCCAGCCCAGCAAAAAAGCCCAAAAACGCCCGCTTACCCAGGCTGCGCACACGCCCACAAGGCCGGGGCCATTCATTCGAGGCGGCGAGATGGCCCGAACCATCCGCCCGTCCGTTACGTATGGGGATAGGTTCCGGTACTTTCAAAAGCCAAGGAGGGCTTGATCATGGATCCGCACTTCCACGAATACCTCGCCGCTGTCGCCGGCATGCACGACCTCTACGGCGAGCCGCCCTGTGACGGCTCCTCGGAGTTTCATGCTGAGCAGGCCGAGGTGACTCTCGCCGATGCGGTCGCCAGCGTGAGCGATTGACGAGTCCTGTCGGCGGCTACCACACAGCGGCCCGAGTCACTCCGCCTTCGGGCGGTGGATCGGAAACAGGATCACGTCGCGGATGCTTGCCGCAGCGGTGAGAAACATTACGAGCCGGTCGATGCCGATTCCGAGGCCGCCGGCCGGCGGCATGCCGTGCCGCAGGGCACGGATAAAGTCAGTATCTATCCGGGCCATCGACTCCTCAGCCGCCAGGCCGGCGAGCTGCGTCCGGAACAGCTCCGCCTGGAGATCGGGGTCGTTGAGCTCGGTGTAGGCGTTGGCCAGCTCCATGCCCGCCACGTAGAGCTCGAACCGCTCGGCAACGTGCGGCTGGTCGAGCTTCCGCTTGGTGAGCGGGCAGATGGCGGCGGGATAGTCGATCACGAACACCGGGCCGGAGAGCGTCTCTTCGACCCGCGCCTCGAACAGCTCGCTCTTGACCACGTCGGGATGCCGGCCGGCCGTCTCGAGGCCCGCCACAACGGCCGCCGCGGCCACGCTCGCCGGGTCGGTGGGATCGCAGCCGGTCACCTCCCGCAGGAGGTCGTCGTAGGTCGCCCGCCGAAACGGCGGCCTGAGGTCGACCGTGTGCCCCATCCACTCAAAGCTCGTGGGCGTGGAGGCCGCCCGGGCGGCCTCCACAATGATCGCCTCGGTGAGGTCCATCATCGTGCCGTAATCACCGTAGGCCTCGTAGGCCTCGAGCATTGTGAACTCGGGGTTGTGGCGGGGGCTGACGCCCTCGTTGCGATACACGCGGCCGATCTCGAAAACCCGCTCCAGGCCGCCGACCAAGAGCCGCTTGAGGTGCAGCTCGAGCGCGATCCGGAGCACCAGCGGCATGTCGAGGGCGTTGTGATGGGTCGTGAAAGGCCGGGCCGCCGCGCCGCCGGCGCTCTCCTGGAGCGTCGGCCCCTCGACCTCGAGGTAGCTCCGCTCGGCGAGCACCCGCCGCACCGCCTCGATGATCCGGCTGCGGGCGACGAACCGCTCCCGGACTCCCTCGCCATGGATCAGGTCGAGGTATCGCATCCGCTGGCGGAGCTCGGGATCGACGAGGCCGTGATATTTGTCAGGCGGGGTCTCGATGCTCTTGGCCAGGAAGGTGATGCCGGCCGCGAACACGGTCAGCTCGCCGGTCTTCGACCAGCCGAGCCGGCCGTCGATGCCGACCAAGTCGCCGAGGTCGAGGCAGCCGACCACCTGCCAGGCCTCGGGGCCAACCTGCTTCTTGCCGAGCATGATCTGGATCCGGCCGGATCGGTCGGCGAGGGAAAGAAACACGAGGCTGCCAGCGCTCCGCTGGAGCATGATCCGCCCCGCCACCCGCACTGTCGGGCCGTCCTCGGCCTCCCGGGCCACGTCCGCACCATGTTCCCGCACCTGAGCGATCGGCGTGGTGCCGTCAAACCGCCCTCCCCAGGGATCGATCCCGAGGGCCGCAAGCTTCACCAGCTTGTCGCGGCGGGCCTGCTCGAGCTGGGCGGCCGTCCCGCCCGTGGCTTCGGCCGGGGGCAACGCGGAGCGGGTGTCGGGCTGGTTGTCGGGCATGATGCCTCGCCTGGATGGAAGGGTCGCGACGGAGAGCGGGGTGGTCGATGAAGTGAACAGTTTGGTGAAGATCCCGCACACCCACAACTCAAAAATGTTCGGGCAGGTTTATCGGTGCAACGACGGGCAACCCAAATCGGTAGGCAGACTTTTGCCTCCCCTCCCGATCGGCTAGAACCCGTTGGTTCTCCAGAGCGAGGCCAAGCGTGACCACCCCGCGTGTGGACTGTCCAACCCTGTTCGCCGTCGAGCTCCGCACAACCCGCTGGGCCGAACTCGTGGCCTGGTATCGCGGTGCGCTCAGTCTCACGGTCCTTCTGCGGGTCGAGGACGATCGCTACGCCCTTCTGGCGGCCGGGGGAAGCCGCCTGGCGATCCTGGGCCGCGACGAGCCGGCGGGAACGAATGCCCGCGTGACGCTCTGTTTCGAGGTGACGTGCCTCGACAAGGCCCGCAGCACGCTTGCCGCTGCCGGGAACCTGACCGCCGAGCCGGTGGCCAATCCCGAGGGTTTTCGGGAGCTTATCGTTACCGATCCCGACGGCAACCGTCTCCGGCTCTTCGCCTGGACTCACGACCGCCCCGCAGAACCTAGCGACCTATGACACGAGCCCTGATCGGCATCCTCACCGTTTCCGACCGGGCCAGCCGCGGCGAGTATGGCGATGAGGGCGGGCCTGCGATCCAGGGGTATCTCGCCGAGGTGCTCGTAAGCCCGTGGGAGCCGCGGGACAAGCTCGTGCCCGACGACCTCGAGACGATCACGGCGGCGATCCGAGAGCTAGCCGCCGCCGGCTGCTGCCTGATTGTGACCACCGGGGGCACCGGCCCCGCGCCGCGAGACGTCACCCCCGAAGCCACAGTATTGGCCTGCACAAGGCTCCTGCCCGGCTTCGGCGAGCTGATGCGGCAGGTGTCGCTTGAGTACGTGCCCACCGCGATCCTCTCGCGGCAGACCGCAGGCGTCTGCGGCCTCGCGTTGGTCGTGAATCTCCCCGGCCGCCCCAAGAGCATCCGCGAGTGTTTGGACGCCGTCTTTCCAGCGATCCCCTACTGCGTAGACCTGATCCACACGGGTGTCGCCGACCCGCCGCGGCTCGAGACGAACCCCGAGCGGCTCGTCGCCTTCCGGCCCAAGGGATGAGCGACCGCCGGGATGCCCTTTGCGGGAGTTTTTCCGGGATTCTCTCGGCAGGGTCGCGGCGCCGACTTTGGGCGGCATGGCAGGCGGGGTGGCATTTGGTCCCGCAGTC